>CAYVZU010000049.1:0-26744 GCA_964455935.1 uncultured Fibrobacterota bacterium | reverse complement strand
GGGCTGGCCCTGGATGCGGACGGCGCGCATGCGGCCAAGCTTTTTCCACTTGCGGCCCGGTCCGCCATGCTGGCCAACAATACGGGCGGGCTGGATAAAATCTGGAGCCGCTGGCAAAAACTGATGGTCCACCGCGAAGAGCTGCGCTCATCCTTCCATTTCCATCAAGGCCGGTTCGAGGCAATGAACAACCGCATGGGGCCGGCTCTGGAACATTGGGCCCGGGCGGCCGAAGCCGGAAAAGGCGAAGAGGCCAATGATGCCATCGAATGGACCGCCCTTTTGTCGGACGTAAACGCCGACACCTCTTTTCTACGGCAGGCCTGGAACGCGATTCTTCTTGGCGAGCGAGGCCAGGCCTTGAAGGCCGCGGACTCTCTTTCCAGCCTGGCCGGCCGGAGTTATGGCGAGGCTATAAACACAGTAATCCTGTGGGCGGCCGACTGGTACGGCAAAGCGAGCGCTGATGCGAAGGCTTTGGACCTTCTGGCAAATAGCATTGAGCAATGTACGAATTGTGAGCGCCTAATGATCCAGCAAGCGCGGCTTTTGGGCCGTTTGGGCCGCCATGCCGCGGCCGGCAAAGCTTATGAGGATTTTCTGGTCCGCTTTCCCACGAGCATTCTGGCCGGTGAGGCAAAGAAGGCGCTTCGCGCGGAAGCCAAGCCATGATCCTGCGCCGGCAAAGCGAAAAGATTGGATAGGATGACAGGACAAATGGGATTTGGAAGACAATCTGTAATCCCATCAATCCGGTCAACTGTTCAGTTGCTTGCAACCGACGGGGAATTGTCATTGAACGAGTCTGCGAGGAGAAATCTTGCAGAATCGCTTGGTCCTTCCAGGATTACGGGTCGACCTGGGCTATCGGGAAACGATCATTTTGGCCGTTTGCGTGCCTGTTGAATTCGAGCCGACAGCATAATACAGGCCCGCCTTGACCTTTGCGCCTTGCCGGTTCCTGCCGTCCCACACGAAGCGGTTCAAATCGTATTCAATCGGGTTCGAACTCCGCAGCTTGCGCACCAGCAGGCCATCCAGAGTGAAGATGGAAAGCGTTCCGCCGTTCTGCAGGGGAAAGAAGACGCGGCTGATTTTGCCGAAATCCGCGGGTGAGGGATAGGCCGCGAATTTCTGGACGATCGTGGGATTTCGAAAGAGTCCCACCAGTCCCGTTTGCGGGAGCGTGAAGATCAGCCTTCCATTCGGCCGGTCCACCTGTGCCTCGCTCTGGAACTGCCAGGTTGAAGAAGCCGAGTCCCATAGAAAGCATCCCAGTTCTTCCAGCCGCAGATTCCGGCCTGCCAGATCGGATTCAAACGCCGCATCGTAGTGGAGCGTCAGCGACACCGAAGCAAGCGCCCTTCCCGCATCCGGCGTAAAATGCAGGTCGTAATAGTGTCCCAATCCAATGGGTTGGCTGCCCGCAGGTCCGGTTGTGGTATACGAAAACTCCAGAATGCCGGAGATTGGGGCGGCCGCCGTGAGGCCCACTTCGATCTGGCCGTCGAGATGGCTGAAGGTGCGCGTCTGGCCGGAGGCCATTTGCACCGTGTCGTATTCCGAGGCGGCAATCGCGAACTTGAATTGCTGACGCACGTTCTCGCTTGCATTGACAGCCACAAGCATGATGCTGTCGTACCGGTCCCATCCATCGATCCGGATGCGCCCAATGCCCTGGCTGTTCAATGCGAAATAATACACCGTATCGCGTCCGGCGGAGTCCAGTGCGATGGCCAGGGCCGCCCAGTTGGCGCCCGAGCTGTGGGTGGTTTCGCCGTATCCGGTGAACTCAATGGTCCGCTGCGGGACATCGTCGGCCAGGACTCGCGTATACTTGAAGGCCAGCGGACTAATCCCGCCCGCAACCTCCTCGAGGGCGCGGCGCACCGTGAGGGTATCGCTGATCTTGACCGGCGGATAATTGCCGGGATCGGGAAAATCGGTTGCGTTTGCGCGGAAGTCCGTGTAGAAGCAGGCGCGCGCCAATTCGCCGTATGCGGCAGTCAGGCTGGTTCCAAGGCCGGACAAGCCCTGGGCCATGGCCGGATACAGGGCGCCGGGAAAACGGGGAACGGCCTCCCAGATCCGGCGGACCGCCGCATGGCCATGAAGCCGGGCCAGGAACATGGGCCAGATACCGACGGCATACCCGTGAAGATCGTTGGGTGATCCCGGATAGAACAGCGAGGAATCCGGAAACCAGAAAAAATCCTGCGCATACTGGAGATAGTCGTTGACATCCGGAAAAACGGTCTCTTCCATATAGACCGCAGTCCCCTCGACCCAGGAGAAATAGCTGGGGTCGTCGATTTCCCGGAGATAGTTCATCTGGATGGCATGGAACAGCTCATGGGCCGCCGTCACGCCCACGCCGCCCGCCGGGTTTGCGCGATAGTCGTTAATGGAATCGCCCTTCCAATCGAATACCTGAAAATCATCGTAGTCGTTTCGAATCTGAATGTAACTGCCTTGTCCCGCGGGATAGGTGAATCCATAATACAACGATTCCAGGTTGGCCAGGAATACATGGTATTTCCCCGCATCGGCCGTCGCGGATCCCGGCGGAGAATAAATTTGGGGCCTGGTATAGCCCAGCTGTTCTACCTCCACCGTCCATGCGCTGTCGAACAGGGCTGCGGTCATTTCAACATAGTCGGGCACGCCATCGGCATCTTCGTCGCCGGCGGGAACGGCACTGTCCCCGGTATCATAATAATGAATTAGAAAGTGCCCTTTTGGACTGGTATGGAGCTTCGCGTTCAAAGGGATCTGGCCAATTTTCTCATATAGGGCCTGTGCCGAATCGCTTAGTTTATAGAGATTGCGCTGGATTGCGAACATCAGCGGCGTCAAACCATGCGGCGAAACCTGCGGCAACGGGATTTGCCGGTAGCGCTCGGGAAGTTTGCCGCGATCGAAATGCGCGAAGAGCTCGTATTCCAGGCTCTGGAGCCGGGTGATACGGCCGGCCCGCAGGTCCCGGGTCAGCTGTGAGGGTGAGGCAATGCCCGCTGTTGCCGCGGCAACGGCCAGCAGCACAAGCGCAAACAGTTTCAAGGGGATCCCCATAGACCCAAAATATGCAATCGCAGGGCAGGAGCAAAAGAGGTTCCGGATACAGGACAGCGTTTGTAAGAAAGAATCCTTGATTTTGGCGGTCCGGATGGAAATCGGATTGCCAATCCTGTCCCGCGCCCGAAAGCTCCGCGCAAATTGCCTCCATCCGGCAACGAAGTTAATTTCACAGAACACACCAATGTCGCGGCCTATCTATGAAAAAAAACGTTAGGGATCCGGAGAAAGCTTCACGATGACAACGGCCGTTCGTATTTGCGCCGCGGTCGTTTCGGCCCGGCCCGGGTCTGTTGGAGCGTGTCTCGATTCGCTGCTGGCCCAAACGCTGCCGGCTTCCGCGTTCCGGATCCTGGTTGTGGCCGATTATTCAGCACCCGTGCTGGACCATCCCGGAATTTCGTGGCTCCTCAACGCCCCGCGTTCCATTGCGGCCAAGCGCAATCTGGCCCTGCGCAATGCGCAAGCGGCGATCATTGCCTTTACCGACGATGACTGTACGGCGCAGCCGAACTGGCTCCAAGAGGGTCTATCCCACCTGGAGGCCCACCCCGGAGAGACAGGCGTACAGGGCCATATCGTGGTTCCATCGACCGGGACCGACACGGGCAACCTCAAAGAGGCCCGCCGGTTGGGGCGGCCCTTGTACCAGACCAGCAATATTTTTTATCGTGTTGAACCGCTTCTGGCCCAGGGCGGATTCGACGAGCGCTTCGCGTTTCAGCGCGAGGATGTGGAAATGGGATTTCGTCTGGTGAAGTACGGTTTTCGCATCGGGATCTGCGAAAAGGCATGTGTCCTGCATCCGGTTCGTCGGGGCGAGTATTGGGACCTGGTCAAGACTGCGTTCCGCAAGCGCTACGATCCGCTCCTAGTGCGGCTTTATCCCGATCTATTCCGGGCCCACTTCGGCCGCATTCTGCCCGGTTCGTTTTCGCTTATGTTGGTTCTTTGGGCACTGGTCATTACGGCCGCCCTGCTGCCTCGCTTTTCTTTCTGCGGCCCGGCCCTGCTGCTGGCTGCAGCAAGCGTCCTGGCCGTCCGCCGCAGTTGGCCGAATTGGCCGGGCTGGACATGGATGTCCGCGACCTTTGCCGGTTACCTGATCGCGCCGCTTGTAGCGGCGGCGGTGGTGGCCGCCGGTTTTGTGCGATTTCGGGGAAGGCCATGAATAAGCTCACCATCGCTTTTTTAAGCCGTGATTTGCCCTCGCGCCATCCCAACGGCGCATCGTGCCAGGTGCATCTTCTGGCCAATGCGCTCTGCGACCGCGGTCATTGCATTACCGTGTTCAGCCGGGACCCGGCGCCCGTTGACGCGCTCTATAGTGTTGTGCAGGATTCCCCAAAGGCCGGCGCATGGAACCGGCTTGTGCGACCCGCTTTGTGTTTTGCGCGGCAGAATTACAATGCATTCGATCTTGTCCACGCCCATGGCGATGATTATCTGTTACGGACGAAAAAGCCGCTTGTCAGGACCTTCTACGGTTCAGCCTTGTGGGAAGCCCTCTATGACCGCCGCCCGCTTTACCGGCTTCGGCAGGCGGCTTTTTATGCTCTCGAATGGATTTCGCTGGCCAAGTGCAGCACGAGCGCGGGAATTTCGCGTATTTCGCAGCGAGCCCTGCCGGGCGTGAAGACGGTTGTGCCCTGCGCGGCGGACCGGCGGTTTTTTGGCATTCAAGGTGCAAAGACAGCCGAACCCTCGCTTCTTTTTGTCGGCACTGTGGGCGGGCGCAAACGGGGCGATCTTCTTCTGCAGGTCTTCCGCCGCGAGGTCCAGCCGCGTTTTCCCAATGCGCAATTAATTCTGGCCACCTCCTCGACGGGCATTTCGGGCCCGGGAATTCAGGTCCGGCCTCGACCCGATATGGACGAACTGGCCCGGTTGTACCGACAGGCCTGGGTCGTCTGCAGCGCCAGTACCTACGAAGGCTTTGGCGTTCCCATCATCGAGGCATGGGCGTGCGGAACCGCCGTTGTGTCCACGCCGCACCACGGCGCGCTGGAACTCATTCGAAATGAGTGTGACGGCCTGCTGGCTTCACCCGGCCGGTACGGGGCCGCGCTAAATCGTCTGCTGGACAATGAGGCCCTTCGCGAGAAGTTGGCGGCGGCCGGGCGCGACCGGGCGCGCGATTTCGAGCCGCCGCGGATTGCCGCTCAATACGAACGGATCTACGATGCTCTCCTCCAATAATGAATGGCTTAACAAGCTGGTCGGCTTCGGCCTGCTGGTCGCGTTTGCCGCGTTTGGCATTTTTGCCGGGTCCCGCATCGTTAACATCCCCCGGAGGGAGGAGCTCATTTTGTTTGTTCTGGTTCTCTCGTTCGTTCCGATTCTTAAGTTCTACCGGGCGGGCCTATATGCCCTCTTTTTCGTCCCCCCGTTTGTTCCCTATGTACGGCGCCTGTTTTATCTGGCCTATTCGCGGCCCGAGATCGATCTGCTGATCCTTTTGCCGGATAGCATTCTCGTTCTCACCTTGATCGGTTTTTTTCTTGCCACGGCAGGGGAGAAGGAGGAAAACGGGTTTGTGCTTCGGATGAAACGGCTTCTCATTTTCTATGTCGCCTTCCTTCTTGTGCGAACATTTGTCTTCAATGATGCGCCGGCCAAAGACGCTTTCATGCGGTTTAAATTCTACGGCCCCTTTGTCCTGTGTTTCTTTCTGGGCACGGCTGCCGCCATGGATCTTCGCATGCTGCGCAAATTCGGGATCATCGCCCTGCTTATTGCAGCGGCCGGCGCTGCATACGGAATTCGCCAACTGCACGCCGGGTTTGGGCTGGCAGAAAAACTATGGCTGCAAAGCGTTCCGTTTGACTCGCTGTTCATTGGGGATATCGCCCGCCCGTTTTCCTTTTTTGCTTCTCCAGCGGCTTTCGCCGACATGGCCCAGATCGGAATCTTGCTTGCCCTGCCATTGACCATACTCTGCACGGGCTGGATGCGGCGGGCATTGATGATCGCCCTTATTGGGCTTTTCGGCTATGCTATGCTGGTGACCTCGGTCCGGTCCAGCTGGATCGGCGGAATTTCCACTTTTCTGTTCTGGTTTTTCATTTTCCGCAAACAGGGGGGAGCGGCGCGCCTTACCAATCTGGTCATTGTTCTGTTGGTTGTTGCGGCCGTGCTTTTCGCAAACGACTACTTCGAGTCCATTCAGGTGCAGCGCCAATACAGGGCCGTCATCGCGTCTCAGGAATTCAGCGCTCAGAATAAAATGGACATGCTGGTCAAGCAAAGAATGTCGGCCGTTACCAATCCCCTTCAGGAGCATTCGATGGCCTCGCGACTTGGCATGTGGGGCATTGTGTTTTACTATTCCACGCAATTCAGCATGGGATTTTTCGGCCGCGGATTGGGCCAATTTTCGGCCGATAGCCTTTATATCACGTATTTGGCCGAGTTCGGTTATCCGGGCATGCTGCTGATTTTAATCCTTCTCTTCCTTCTGATTCGCTACGGGCTCCGCGTTTATGACCAGCTGGAGACCCCGTTCATGAGGGCTGTGGCTCGCGCCATCCTCACCCTGAATTTCGTCTTTCTCATCGTGAATATCACCGGGACGCATATCCACAACTATCCCGGCGACTTCTTTTTCTGGTTTTGCAACGGAATTCTGCTGAAGCTGCGTGATTCGGAACTTCACAACAGGGATCAATTTCCACTTGGGCAGCCGACCTCCTGAGCCAATCAGCATGCGTATCGCTTTTTTTAGTTATTCCGCCGGAATGGGGGGCGCCGAACATTCCCTGCTGGGATTGATTCGCCGCCTGGATAGGCGCCGGTTCGAACCAGTCCTGTTTCACATCGAACAAGGGGCCTTTGTCGAGGAGGTTCGGGCGGCGGGGATTCTCTGTGTGCACCTGCCCCTGCGTCTTGATTTGGCCCGGTTTCGTCGCGCATCACTGGGCCGGGCTCTGCTGAGCTCGCCATTTTCCTTCCCGGCGCTGGCGGGCTGGATGCGCCGTTACCGCCGCGCCCTGCACGAGTGGAAAATCGACTGTGTTCATGCCAACCAGCCCAAAAGCCATCTGCTCACCATGGTGGCGGCCGGTCGCCGCCCCTACGTTCTGCATTTGCGCGACCTGTTCGAGGCGCGAAGCCTGCCCTGGTGGCTGTACCGGGCCTTTTTTTCGCATCGGCAAGGCACTGTTGTTGCCATCTCCCGCGCAGTGGCCGACGCTCTTCCCCGCTCCTTTCGAAACCGGCTGCGTGTCATCTACAATGGGACCGAAATTCCCCCCGCGCCCGGGCCTGCGTCCCAAGCGCGGATGTCTCTTGATCTGCCGGAGTCCGAACGCGTGGTCTGCATCATAGGACGGTTGGCGCCCTGGAAGGGAATCGAGTTGTTGCTTGATGCGTGCGTCTGCATCGACCCGGGTCGGCGACCGCTTGTTCTGGTGGTGGGCGGGGTTCTCTACTGGGAGAAATCGTATGCGCAGGAGCTACGCGCCAAAGCGGAAGCTCTGGGCCTGAAGGACCGGATCCGTTTCTGCGGCTACCAGAAACAGATCCGCGATTACCTGCGGGCATCGGAGTTTCTGGTTCATGCCGCCGAAGAGGAACCGTTTGGCAGAGTTTTAATCGAAGCGGCCGGTTGCGAGAGAGCCGCCGTTGCATTTCGCACCGGCGGGATTCCTGAAATCGTGGAGCACTCCGTAACCGGACTGCTGGTGGACGAGCGGTTGCCCAAGGCTCTGGCCCAATCCATCGTGTGGATGCTCGATCATCCTGAAGAGGCCGCGCGGATGGGGATTCGGGCGCGGCAGCGGATTGGGGAGCGCTTCTCCATCGAAGAACACGTTCGCCAAATGGAATTTCTGTTCGATGAAATCCAAGGCCGCCGAAGCGACAGGAGAACGGGATCGAAGGATTAACCTGTTGATCCTGTAATCCGGTCCAGCATTTCCTTCTGCTGCTAATCTCGACCGCATCGCGCTAATCCAGCCGCATCAGTTCACCGATCCGGGCCAGAGCCGACACATGGTCGCACACGATCTTGAAGGCCATCAACAGGGGCACGGCCAAGAACGTTCCGGGAATACCCCACATCCATCCCCAGAAAAGAAGCCAGAGAAAAATCACGATGGGATTGACGCGGAATCGCTCCCCAAGGATCATGGGCGTGATCAGACTTCCTTCGAGCGAAGTGATCACGAAATACACGAGCGGAACCAGCAGGACCCGGACAGTGGACTCAAATGTTGTGAGGGCCACCACGAACACAACCAGGGTTCCGGCCGCCGCGCCCAGATAGGGAATGAAATTCAGGCCGAAGCACATGAGTCCCCAAAGAAATGGATTTGGCATGCCCAGCAGAAGCATGGCAAATCCTTCCGCCATCCCCAAAACAATATTAATGATCGTGATGGTAAGGAGATAGGCCGAAATGCTTCCGCCGATCTCCCGTATCAGCGAGACCGTGCCGATTTGATGGGCCAGCTTCTGATAGATCGGCCTGCGGTAGGCCAGAAGGAAGAACAAGACCAGCAGGGCCATCGCTCCCTGGACGGTCACTGATTGAGCCACTCCCAGAACATTGCCGGCGCCGGCTGTGCTTCGGACCACCAGGGATGTCCGGACCTCGCCGGACTCCCACATCCGGCTCACTTTATCCGCGATTTGCCGCAATCTTTCGAGTGGTCCTGTGATGGCCAGCAGTTTGTCGTGGGCCTGGTCCAGCCGCTCGGGAAACGAGGCAAGCAGGCCCAGGGCCGGATCGAAAAGGTAAATCGACAGGATCGCAGCCAAGGCCATGGCCAGCGCCAGGATCAGAGCGGCTCCCACGATGCGGTGCACGTGAGCTCGTTCGAGCCAGTGGTGCACGGGCTTAAAAACAAAAGCCAGCAGCGCTCCCACCAGCACCGGCAGAAGGACCGGTTTAATCACCCGGACCACGAAAACCGCGGCCAGCAGGACCAGTGCGGTCTGGAGCCACACGGTGGGGTCCGCCGTCTTCTTTTCGCCCGGTGCTGCCGGTGTCAAATTGGCAATCATGGATCGGCCTTTGAACTGAGTTTAGCAAAAAGATGGAGCCAATGCAAAGGAATTGCAGTTTATATTATTCTAAAAGCCGCAGTTTGCTGTGGATATAAAACCGCAAGATCTTGATGCGGCAAGGGTTGAAGGGTTCGCAGCACATATCGACAAGGTGATATTAGCAGGAAGTCTGAAGCCTCTGACGCGCAAGAGATTCAAGAGATTGCGTGTTTTGCGCCACATGCAACTGCGGTTTTTGGAATGAGGGGAAATGCGCACCAGCAATCGCCTTTTCAAATTCACCGACCGGTGGCTGGGCGGCGCAGCCGTATTGGCCGCATGGGCCTTGCACCGGATGCTCGGAGCGCAACCGGGCAAACGGTCCGCGCAGCCGCGGAAAATCCTGTTCAGCAAATTCTGCTGCCAGGGAGACGCTCTGGTTTCTCTGCACGCCCTGGCCCTGGCGCGGACGCATTTTCCCCAAACCCGGTTCGTTTTGCTTGCCAGCCGCAAAACCGAAGAGGTTTTCCAGGCCAGCCGCCTGTTTGATCAGATCATCCGCATCAATATTTCGGGACAAAATGGGATTTTTGAACTGGGCGGTTCGGGCCTGCTGCGGTCCGTTCTCGACCTGCGTCGGCAGGGGCCGTTTGATGTGTACATCGACATGGATCTCTACTACCGGTTCTCTCTGCTGACGGGCCTTTTTCTCGGCGCGCCCGCGCGAATCGGGTTTCGGACATCGTGGATCCGGTCCATTGCGTTTACCGCATCGGTGCCGCGCCACAGGACCCAGTCCGAAATGGAGTGCTATTTCGAGCTGCTTTCGCTTTTGGGCCTGCCGCGACAGGAATCCAGACCACGCTTCTCGATTCCCAAAGCTTGTTCCCGCGAAACCAAGTTGTGGCTTCGGAACCAGGGATGGGACGGCAAGGCGCCTCTTATCGCCATTATGCCGGGTTCAAGCCCCAACTGGCCTGCCAAGCGGTGGCCGGCCGTTCGGTATGGGGAGCTGATGGGCCGGTTGGCGGAAGGAAAGCCCGTCTGGTTTCTGGTGCTTGGGTCGGAATTCGAAAAGGGACTGGGCCTATTCCTCCGAGACAAGCATCCGCGCAATGCAATCGACCTGACCGGCCAAACCGATTTCACCCGGTTGGCCGAGAGCCTTAGTTTGTGCACGGCCTTTATCGGCAACGATTCGGGCCCCATGCACCTTGCCGATATGCTGGGAATTCCGGTGATTGCCATTTTTGGCCCCACCGACGAGCGCAAGTGGGGTCCCCTCAACGGCGTCTCGGTCGTGGTTTCAAGCCAATCCGTCGATTGCCGTCCCTGCTATTATCTCAGCCGCATGCCGGACTGCAAACACCTGCGTTGTCTTTCCACAATCAGCGTGGATCAGGTGCTGGATGCCTGCGGGCGGTTTCTACCCCTGGAACCTGAAGGGCCAAGGGGTCAGGGAGAATAGAAAAGCAGTTAATAAATAATAGTTTGTAGATTGAAGTTAGTAGTTTCAGAGAAAGCAGAACGAGTGAAGCTGCGGTGTCTGCTCTATGCAGAAAAATTCTGGTCCGGTTCATGAACCACTATTTGCAAGCGACAAGTCATTATCTATGACTTGGCCGCAATCCCTGACCCCTATTCCTTCTCACCAATTGTATTTTCTACACGGACTATGAGTCGTGGACGCATTTTATTTTGGGGTCTTGTGAATTTCTTCGTAATTGGAATTCTCGTCCTGCTGATGCTGGCGGGATATGTCCTCTACGGAATTCTTGCTTTTCTTCTGGGCATCCGCCGGGCGCGCTCCGGGGTTCGATTTGTTCTGCTGGCATTTTCGGTCGTTGCCGTGACCGGCGGAACAGCCGCCTTCAGGCTTCTTGCGCCCTTTCCGCAGCCGCGGGAATCCGTAAACATCCAGGTGGGAAAAGGAGCAACCGCCCGCCAGGTCGGCCGCATGCTCAAAGAGAACGGCCTCATTCGCAGCGAGCCCGAATTCGCGCTGGTTGCCTCGGTTCTGGGTCTTGATCGCCGGTTGAAAGCCGGCTATTATGCTCTGCTTCGCGGATCCTCGCTGTACCGCATCATCCAAATCCTGGCCCGGGGCGATTTGATTCTGGATACGATTACCATTCCCGAAGGACTTACCATCTGGGAGACCGCTTCGCGGGTGGCACAAAGCTGCTCATTGGACATGAAGGGATTCGCGGACCTGGCTGAAAACCCCATACTGGCCCGGTCCCTGGGAATTGAGTCGGGGTCTCTGGAGGGATACCTTTTTCCGGATACATATCGCTTCGCTCGGGGTACGGCCTTGCGCACCATTATTGAAACGATGGCCTCCCGCTCCCTGCGTATTTATGATTCGTTGGCCCGGGAGAGCCCGATGCGCGGCCGCTATACGCGCGCTCAAATCATCACCATGGCCTCCATTGTCGAGAAAGAAAGCGCGCTGGATGACGAGCGCGCGCGCATCGCAGGCGTTTTCTGGAACCGGCTTGGCCTGCGAATGCCGCTGGGGGCGGACCCCACGGTTCGCTATGCGTTGCGCAAATTCACCGGTCCCCTCACCAAAAGCGACCTGGGAATCGAGTCTCCCTATAACACGCGCAGGTTCCGCGACCTGCCGCCGGGTCCCATCTGCAGTCCCGGCGCCAAGTCGCTTAGAGCTGTTCTTTATCCGGTCCAAACCCGCGAACTGTATTTTGTGGCCAAGGACGACGGATCGCGGCAGCATTACTTCTCGCGATCGCTGATCGAGCACAACAAGGCCAAGGAACAGGCCAGGTTGGAGCGCCGCAAACGGGCCGAATGCATTTCTCAATCGCTTCCCTGATCGTCCTGCTGGCGGGACTCCTTTCATTTTCGTACTCCGCAGCCGAATCGGGCCCGGTCCCCTTTTTCGAATCTCTCGAATTTCATGAACCCGTTTTGCAGCCCGTACACCCTTTTGGCGAATTCGCCGGACCCGCCCTGTCCGTTTGGTGGGGGCGGCCATATGGGTTGGTCGAAGTCTTGGATTTTTCCGTGACGGCCGGATTTCGCGCCGGAGACAACAGTCTGGGCGTTTCGCTCCGCACGCTTGGGATCTCGGACATTTATCGCGGTTACCGGGTGAGCTTCTTCGATGGGATACCGCTTGGCCGCCGTCTTCACCTTCTGGCCGGCGCAGGCGTTTCAGCCGAGCTCTTTGCAGGGGATTCCCCGCATTATTGGCCCAGCGGGTTGGCCGCCATCGGCTGGACGGCCGGCCCATTTTTGCGGATCTTCGGCTCTTGCGACTGGGACTCGCTGGATCCCGTTGAACGCGCTACGGCCGGTCTCGTGGTTCAACCCGGAGAGAAGGGCGCCGCAATTTTTGCGGTCTCGCGACTGGGGCCGGACCTCTACCGCGTCCGGTTCGGCCAGCGGCAGGCGTTGGCGCCCGTATTGGATCTTTTCTGGGGCGTAAGCAACCAGCCGGTCCAGTTCGAAATTGGGGCGAAGCTTCGTTTGGCCCCTTGGGGGGCGGTGAGTATGAATTATGGCAGTCATTCCCGACTGGGCGGCAGTCCCCGGGCCGGATTTTGTCTCAGGAAGGCTGAAAGGGGAGCGATAAAGAATGAGTAACTAGAGCGCATCTTAAAAAGGCTTTCTGGCGTCGCCCGGCTACAAACGCCACAGGCTGCGTTGCGCTCCATCGGCGTATCTCACACTGATACGCCTGCTTCGCGCGCCTTGCCTGTGTCGTTTTCGCTCGGGCTTTGGCCCGCGCAATCCTTTTTGAGATGCGCTCTACACAGGTTCTCATGAAACCACAGAGAGAAATCCGAGTTAAGAATGAGAACACAGAGGGAAATCTTTCTGGCGCGCACCGCGCCGGAGTAGATCTTTTCCCACTCTGTGTCCTCTTCTCCGGCCTCAGTGTTTCTCTGTGGTTTCATTTATTCTTTCGAGAGACGTGAGTAGTTGCAAGAATGAGTAATAAAGTCCGAAGGAAGAAACGAAGAGGTGATGGAGGTTTTTCGGTCTCTCCAATCCCATCTCTCATCCTCCATCTACGCCGCAACGGTCCGCCACGGTTGGCTCCATCGCGGAGCAAAAATTAGTTTCCTGATGAGTTCATATCGAATGGATCACCACCACGGCATGCGGGCAAATTCATGATCCTTATTCCCGTTGAAAACCTGAAAGAAGGCATGGTTCTGGGCCGGAGCGTATTCGGCGAGAACGGCGAACTTTTGCTGGTCGCCGGTTTTCACGTTAAAGCCCCGATCATCAAAAAACTCCAGGAAATCCACTTTGGAACGGTATGGATCCAGGAAGAGGGGACCGAAGAGGTTATTCCCGAGGAGACGATCAACGAGCAGGTCAATCTACAGGCGATGGCCGCGGTCATGGATGCCGCGGAGGTCATCGGCCAGGGTCTGCAAATCCGCGAAGAGACCATCGACGAGATCGAAAAGAAGATGAAGCAGACCGAGCGGTTCAAAAACATCATTGCGATTCCCAAGGTTCAGCAATCGGTCAACGATATCATCGACAACATCCTCAGCTCTCCCGGGGTTGTTCTTAATCTGTCCACAATCCGCTCGCAGAAGAATTTCTTTTACAAACACGCCGTGGATGTGACCGTGATCTCGCTGATGATCGCCAGCCGTCTTCGTCTAAGCCGTGAGGAACTCCACGATCTTGGCCTTGGCAGTATTCTGCACGACATTGGTATGACTGTGATTCCGGAAAAGATCACCAACAAGCAGGGCCGCCTGACCTACCAGGAATTCAATATCATCAAAGAGCATACCACCTACGGATATACCATTCTCAAGGAGAACCCCGGCATTTCGCCCATCGCCGCCCATATCGCATTTCAGCACCACGAACGCCAGGACGGGTTTGGCTATCCGCGCAAGATGAAGGGCAACAACCTGCTTCCAATCAAAACGCTGATGCCGGAAAAAGGCTACATGCACCGGTTTGCCGAAATCGTGGCCGTGGCCGATGCCTACGATGCCATGGCCTCGCCCCGGCCGTATGCCGAACAGCGTTCGCCCGAAGAGATTATAAAGCAGCTGATCATTGCGGCGGGCACACAGCTTAACAAAGCCATTGTCGATGTCCTCATCGGGATGATTCCCATTTATCCGGTGGGGGCCTTTATCAAAGTCACGGCCGCCAAATCGCAGAATCTGTTGGGCGCGCAGGGCATTGTGGCCAAAGCGCGCGACGGTTATTTCGACCGGCCCACGATCATTTTGCTCAAAGATGCCAAGGGCATCAAGATGGCGCCCATGAAGATCGATCTGATGCAGTATCCCGATATCAAACTTCAGTTTCTCCCCCTCAATCCCGCTCTGCAACTGGATTTGGCGTGAGCGGGCCGCGAGCAACCCGTCCGGTCCGAACCGGCGGCAACGATCTCCCGCGCGAAAAAATCGGGCGGCTGGGCGCAGCGGGCCTGGCCAATGACGAATTGATCGCTTTGCTTTTGCGCACAGGGTACCGGGGCCGCAACGTGTTTAAAATGGCCCGGGAACTTCTGGCCGACTTTGCCTTGCCAAAGCTGTCGGAGCTTTCGGTTGCCGAGCTGCGCAAAATCAAGGGGCTGGGCGCCTCGAAAGCGGGGATTCTTGCGGCCTGCTTCGAGCTGGGTCGGCGGGTGACCGGCGAAGGGCTTGGCGTGCTTCCCGTTCTTTCCCGTCCCCAGGACGCCGTGGCCCAGTGCGGCGATATTCTGGAACGGAAAAAAGAGACCCTGCTGGGGTTTTACCTGAACGGCCGCAACCAGATGATCCTGCGGGAGGTGCTTTCGGTCGGCAGTCTCGATGCCAGCATCGTGCATCCCCGCGAGGTCTTCCAGCCGGCCGTGGCCCAACATGCGGCCGCGGTCATTCTTGCTCATAATCATCCCTCGGGCGACTGCGAACCCAGCGCGGCCGACATCGAAGTCACGCGCCGTCTGCAGCAGGCCTCGCAAATCATGGGAATCAAGCTTCTGGACCATATCATCGTCTCGAAAGACCGGTTCGTGAGCCTGAAAGAAAGAGGAGTTCTCAGTTGACGGTTGTCAGTTCTCAGCGTTGCACCCGGCATTTTGTGCCGTGACTTATAACGGGAGAAACAGGTCTGTCATTTCGAGCGAAGCGAGAAATCTTTCTTTTCCGGTCAGGAAAGATTTCTCCCGTAGGTCGAAATGACAATCAGTCACCAACCGCGAACTGACAACTGAGAACCGACAACTAATTATGGACGTTCGCTTCATTCTTCAAGCCATTCCCGACGCCAAGAAAAAGCTTCTGGCGGCTCGCCGTGTGGCCCAGATTCCGCAGCTTACAATGAGCCAGGCGCTTTCAAAAATGGATCACCTTCCGGTGACCCTGTTCGGCCGCCTTTCTTACGACCATGCGGCGCTGCTGGCCAAGGATCTGGAAGCCCTTGGTTGCCGCGTTCACATGGAGCCTCTTGATGCGGAGCCAACGGCAAAAAGCCAACCCCGGCAGGAGCCGCCTGCCGCCCCCAAGCCTCTGGAAACGCCGCCCCGCGCCCCGAGCAAACCCTATGTTCGCCCCATGCCGGAGCCGGCCGTGAAAAAGGCGGCGCTCGCCTCCCCTCAAGGAGGCCTGCGCATTCCCCGGCAGTGGCTTTGGGCCGGAGCCGCTGTCGCGGGTTTGGGATTGATTCTATGGCTGCTGTCCGGTTCCCTTGCCGGGGGCAAGAATCGAAGATTGAATGCCCAGATTCGTGATGCGGAGAAGCAGATCGAGATGGACCCGGCCAATACCGCGGCCGTGGAGCAGGCCGTGGCAGCCTACACGCTGATGGCACAGTCCAAAAAGCCCCCGGCCTGCAGAATCGAACTTCTCTCCAGGGCTGTGCGCCTGCGTTCGGACGAACCCATGCTTCGATCCATGCTGGCCCATGCCTATTCCGACAGCGCAAGCCGAATCGTGAGCCAGGATGCGCGCATCCGATTTTTTCGCATTGCCATCGGCTTTAACAAATACAACGAGCAGGCCTGGGATGGCCTGATTACGGCCTACGAAAACGCGAAACAGCCGGCGGCGGCCCAGGATACACGTCTTCGCAAAATCGCGCTGTTTGGCGCGCCCCGGGAAGGGCTCGATCAGGTGCTCCGCGCCTATGGCCAGCCGCTACATGCCCCAGCAGTCCGGAATGACACGCTGTTTGTCGCTTACCAAAGCCGAAAAGAAAACCGCGAAGCCATTCTGCATGAAGCCTACATCTTCTGCCAAGACATCCGACCTCTGCATCCCGCCCAACAGGCCCGCATCGAGGTGTTTTCCGGCGCGCGGCGCATGCTTGTCGCCACCACCCCGCTACAGACGCTGCCAGATGATTTTCTACTCTGGCAGGAAAGAGCGAAGATCCGGTAAAAACGCCGGGATTATCACCCCTGCTGTTCTTCAGATGACGTTTGTCTCCCGCTGATTTCCAACCAGACTGTTTTATCTAGTCCATATATTTTTTATATGGAGCACCGGTTTTGGACCGAAAACAAGGTCAACAAGCGCATGCGCCAATGGGCACGGAATGTGTAAATGCGTCCTCCAGCCGGCCTTTTCAAAGTGAATGTATTTTAAAACCATGGAAGGATTGCTTGCGATGTGGATTCTGCAGTTGAAAGCTCTGCTCGGTTTTTTGCTGCTGGGTTCGGGCCAGGTGCTCCTCGATATGCGCATCGTGTCCCAACCCGTTGTCCATTGCACTGCGGAAGATGCCGGAGTCGACTCCGTCTTTTTTAAAGGCCAAATCGCCAATGCGTGGAATCAATCGCTTCTGGATCTGCTCGAATCCGGCTTCACCATCGCATACCATGTGCAGGCCGCATCGGATTCGGGCTCGTCGGGCGTGGTCCTATCGCGGGTTCAGTCGATCAAAAAAGATATCGCAACCGGCCGTTACACCTTGTCTGGCATTGATGGCAGCAGCCTGGTTTTCGAAACGCAGTCAGCGTGTTGTCGGGAGTTTCAGCAATTCCGTTTTGGAGTGGCTTCTAGAATGTTTCTTCAACAGCGCCGGGCCCTGGAGCTTTCCATCGAGCTGCAGCCCGTTCGGTCCAATATGCTTTCTATTCCGGGCCGCGAATTTTGGATAAGGCCCGCGCTTTCGGCCAGGACCCCTGCCGTGAGCATCGAGGTTCTTGCGCCACCCAAAGGAGCTGGGAGGGGAAATGCTTCTTAATCGCCTCCTTTGGCTGGGCTTTTCCCTTCTCCTGGCCGGACTTCTCTTTGGGGCGCGCCAGCAGTTGACCCACCGGTTCGAACGTGCCGGCTCTCTGCTTCAGGAAGGCAAAGCCGAGACCTTTTTGCGCGAACAACTGCAATCGGCGAAGTTGGAAACCCGGACGGCCGCGGCCAACGCGCTGGAGGACCTGGAAGCGCGTCATGGCATGCTGAAGGTGCAGTTTCGAAAAATCCTGGTGCTTACGATGGGAGGCCTGCTTCTGGTTTTCATTGTGATGCAGGGTCTCTATGCGTTCGGCTCCCACGCCGCGCTTGCGCCGCCTGCTGGGTTACTCTTCCGAAATTGCGGAAGGCCGGATTGGCGCGCTTCCGTCAAGCCCGGTTCTCAAACGGCAGTTGGGCTTGCTTGGCCGGCCGTTTGCCAAGATCGTCCTGGACCTGAAGGAAAGTCAGCGCCGCCTTGTCTCAATGGAGAAAG
Source organism: uncultured Fibrobacterota bacterium (assembly GCA_964455935.1). GTDB lineage: Bacteria > Fibrobacterota > CAYVZU01 > CAYVZU01 > CAYVZU01 > CAYVZU01. The sequence goes on along the minus strand of CAYVZU010000049.1, from coordinate 9,020 downwards.
AAAAAACATGGCGCGAGATTGCGCAGGTCATGGCTCACGAAATCAAGAATCCCCTCACGCCCATTCGCCTTTGGGTCGAGATGATCGAGGAGCGGGCCGGCCAGCTTCCGGCCGGGCAGAAAGAGTTCATCGATCAGGCCACCAAGACCATTGGCGAGGAATTGCAGCGCCTCGAAAACCTGGTCAACGATTTTCGCGACCTTTCCCGGCCCGTTGAATTGCGGAAGGAAACGGTGAACGTCCTCGACCTGTTGCGGGAGACCGCCGCTCCATTTCTGGAGCGGGTACAACTCGATATCGAGACCTCGAAGATTCCCAAGTCCCTGGAATTGGATCGGGGAAAGATTCAGCAAGTCTTGCTGAACCTGATCAAGAATGCCATTGAGGCCGGCGCAACAAAAATCACGGTCAAAGCCAAGACCATTCCCGCGGGAATCGAAATGAATTTTCGCGACAACGGCCGGGGTTTTCCGGCCGGCCTTCTGCCGGGTGCTTTTCTTCCTTACATGACCGGCAAGCCGGAGGGAACGGGATTGGGGCTTTCGATTGTAAAGAAAATTATTGAAGCACACGGTGGAAGCATTTATGCTGCGAATAACGGATCATTGCCCGGGGCCACGATCGGCTTCTCGCTGAAGGCATAGGCTCTCTTCCGGCCCAAATTTCCCGTTGTCCCGACAAATTCCTGCCCTCGTGCCATGGTCGCCCTCGATCATGGCTACGGTTTCCAGTTCGCCGGAATGCGCCGGCCGTGCGCCCCGGAAACATACCCCTTATTCGCCATGCTATATCCCCGTCCGGACAACGCGTTTTCCAGCACGAAAACGCGAATCATAGCGGGCATGACAGTTGCCTGCTGCGGTGGATATTTTTGGCCGCGTTCTGCGGCCCGGTTCGCCCCGCGCAGCGGCACACGGAGTCTATTTTATGATGGATCGCGCAGGCAATGGCGTGAGTGCGCAAAAGCGAATCCATTTCAAGGGGGTCCCATGAAAAGAGCCGCAATGCTGTTGATATTCGGGTCCGTTGTGTTGCTGTCCTGCTCCATAGTCGGGAAAACCAAACAGTGGGATTTTCCCCTGGAATATTATATCCCTGCCTGGTCGACCGGCCGGGCCAACGAGTTTGGCGCCGCGCTGGACTACGCCCAATGCAGGATGAGAGAGACCGCTCTTGATTCGGTGCAGAGCGTCTTTCTCAACGAACTCCTCGATTACGCCGACAGGAAATTTCCCGTGGGCAACAACGCGATCCAGCCCGGCCGGATTCTCGAATCGCCGGAACACCTGCAGCGCATGGCCGCCCGCGGAGTGCCTTGCGTGGAAATCCAAAGCGCCAGCGCCATTTCCCTATATTTCAGGCTCATCCGCGTTGAGGCACCCATGGGAAAAGTGGTATTTTCATGCGATTGGAGTTATGTTTGCGCGCGATTTGCCGCGGGTGAAGGAGACATGGATGGCGAGAGTCCTCATAATCGGGGCCGGCGGTGTCGGCAACGTGGTGGCTAAAAAATGCGCACAGGTCCCCGATGTGTTCGGCGAGATCGTTTTGGCCAGCCGCACGCTAAGCCGTTGCGAGAAAATCCAAAAAGAACTGAAGGGCGCAATTCAAATCGCGCATATCGATGCCGACAGGAGCAGCGAAGTCGCGGCGCTCATCAACAAACATAAACCGCGGCTTGTCATCAATACGGCGCTCCCATACCAGGACCTGTCCATTATGGACGGATGTTTGGAAACCGGCGTGGACTATCTGGATACGGCCAACTACGAGCCGCCCAACGAAGCCCGGTTCTGCTACAAATGGCAGTGGGACTACCGGGAACGATTCAAGAAGGCCGGGATTATGGCTTTGCTCGGATGCGGGTTCGACCCGGGCGTAACGAACGTGTACTGTGCGTATGCGCAGAAACATTACTACGAATCGATCCGCTATATCGATATTCTCGACTGCAACGCGGGCTCGCACGGTCATCCTTTCGCGACGAACTTCAACCCCGAGATCAATATCCGCGAGATTACGCAACGGGGAAAATACTGGCAAAAGGGCCAATGGATTGAAACCGATCCGTTATCCATACATTTCCCGTTCGACTATCCCGAGGTCGGCACCAAAGAAAGCTACCTGCTTTACCATGAAGAACTCGAATCGCTGTCCAAGAACATCAAAGGCTTGGAACGGATCCGGTTCTGGATGACCTTTGGCCGGGAGTATCTGACGCATTTGCGGGTTTTGCAGAACGTGGGAATGACGCGCATCGACGAGGTGGAGTTCGAAGGCCATAGAATTGTGCCGCTCAAGTTTCTCAAAGCTCTTTTGCCCGATCCCGGAAGCCTGGGGACCAACTACACCGGAAAAACCTGCATTGGCTGTCTGTTCGAGGGGCAGCCCAAGAATAAATCGGAAAAGATCTTCATCTACAACGTCTGCGACCACGCCCAATGCTTCCGCGAAGTGGGTGCGCAGGCCATCTCTTACACAACGGGCGTTCCCGCCATGATCGGTGCCATGCTGATGCTCACCAACAAATGGCGCGGCAAGGGCGTCTTCAACATGGAGGAGTTCGATCCGGACCCTTTCATGGATAAGCTCAACATCCATGGCCTGCCCTGGAACGTGCTGGAGAAGCCGCCGGCGCTCAAGATCTGAATCGGATGGAGATGGATATGCCATGGCCATTTATGGCATGACATGCTTTGCAAATAAAGGCGGCCCGCCGGGTTTTCCTTCTTATTCCACGGACCTTAATCCAATTAAAACGATCCGGCTTGGCCAAAAAGCCAATGATTCAACAATCTTCACTACTAACCTGTTGACGAGCTCCTTCTACAGATGGATCAGGCCATTCTCGACCTGGTCAACAGTCCACTACAAGTCAGATCCGTTACCAGCTTCGCTAATGGAAAGAATTAATAGCAAACACCATAAAATCGGCGATTTCCCCCAATTTTTCAGCCTGTTTCGGTGTGGCACGCACTTGTGCGTGCCACACCGAAACACGGCGATCAGAAGCTCTTGCGTGTTCCCTTTTCGGGGGTCTTTTTGACACGCATCAGGAGCCGGGCCTCTTCGGCGGGTATGCGAAGTCGGGGGATTTCGGACCGGAACGGGTGGAGCACGGCGGTGCGGATCAACTCCAGAGTGTTCGGCAATTCGGGCGAGTCGATCTGCTCCAGAAAACCGGCAAGTCCCTTCATCTCATCTTCGTAGCCGTCTTCCGCAATGACACGGTTGAATGGAAAGGAATTGATCCGGCCCACGGTGATTCGATTCTCGAAGAGCGTCACGACAATCGATTCCCTATGGATAATTTGGAATGAATGAAGGCCATCGGGTTCCTCCAGCCAGAAGTAGATGTAGAAATCCTGATCCAATTCGAGCAGGAAGCGCCAAAGACCGGACTTGTCGCGGGGATGAAAGGGAATCCGGTAGAGCTGCAATGATTTCATGGAGATAAAAATAGCTACTCACCACAGAGCGACTATGCTACCGATGGTGCCCGTGGTTGCTGATTCTTCGTTGATGAATGAGAAAAGAAAGGATACCTTTCTCGTTGAACCCAAAAGAGGAACCGTGGTCACGGTCGTTGAGCCGCGCCACAAACGAGGAGGTAGTCCCATGCGCAAAATGCAACAACCTATCATTCGTGGAAAAGAGATTTTTGTGGGCCTGGGGGACCATACAAGACCGGTAGAAAGTAGCGCATGGAGGACAGAGAAGAATACGTAAAGGAGAAAAGTTTTCCGGCGCAGATGCGCGTCAGAAAAGTTTCCTGTCTTCCGCCTTCTTCCTGTCTCTTGCCTTTCTCTGTGCCCTGTGACTCTAGGGTGAAAAATTGCGATCCTCCTATTAAAAGAGCATCAAAAATCGCTTGCGGGAAGGCCGGACATCAAGTGTTTTGGCCAGGTCGGCGTCCCGTCCCAATTCCTGTCCAAGGCTGCCAGGAAATTTTTTTCTTGCATTTGGCTGTGCAGAATTACAATCGTTTAGCAGTGCGCGGAGGAGTCTGAGGTCCAGTTTCTGGCCGATGAGAGCCTTTGCGGAGTTCAAATCATTTTAGGAGGGCCTCATGGCCAAAAAGTTATACGTCGGGAACCTTCCGTTCAGCGTAACGCAGGAGGAGCTCGAGGGTCTCTTTGGACAGTACGGTGCCGTACAGTCCGTCAACATCATCATGGACCGCATGACCGGCAAACCCAGAGGCTTCGCCTTTGTGGAAATGGAAGATGCCGACAAGGCCATGCAGGAACTCAATGGTAAGGAACTGCAGGGCAGACCCCTGACGGTCAACGAAGCCAGAGAGAAGCCGAAGGGCGAAGGCGGCGGCAGCCGTGGCGGGTTCAAGGGCGGCAACAGAGACCGCTGGTAGTCATTCCTGCGAAATACGCGCGCGGGTGACGAAGTTGCCTTGGCGCGGAACAGACTGGAATAACAGAAGGCGGGGGCCTGCGCCCTCGCCTTCTTTTTTTCCAGGTATTATTGGGGTTAATGGCTAAGCTGCAGGGCTTACCCAGAGGTCCCGCATGAAAAAAAGCAATTGAGATCGATCGTATGAAAACCCTGTATTTCGACCTTTCCTGCGGCGCCAGCGGCGACATGATTCTATCCGCATTATTCGATCTGGGCGTTCCTTTGGACCAGACTGTCGATTTGCTTCGCTCTGTGGCCCCAGTCAGGTTCGAGTTGGGACTGGAGACGATCCAACGCAACGGGATTGCCTGCAAACGCTGTTGCATTGTCGTGCCGCACGAACACGAGCACAGATCGCTTTCCGTCATCGAAAGAATGATTCAGGGCAGCTCAATACCAATCCGGTCGAAGGACACGGCCGTGCGGATTTTTCGCCGGCTCGCGCAGGCAGAAGCCAAGGTCCACGGGACGGATGTCGAGAAGATCCATTTCCACGAAGTGGGCGCGCTTGATTCCATTCTGGACATTGTGGGCGCTTCCATCGGGTTCGAACTGCTCGGAATCGAGGCGTTCTTCGCCGGTACACTGGTGGAAGGCACGGGCACCGTAAAGGCGGCCCATGGTGTTTTGCCGGTGCCGGCCCCAGCGACGGCCGAACTGATCAAAGGATTTCCCATCCGTATTATTGATACTGGAACCGAACTTCTTACGCCCACCGGGGCGGCGATTATCACCACGCTTGCGCAGCCGGGATTGCCGCCGGGGTTTGCGATGGACCAGGCCGGCTATGGCGCGGGCCAGAAAGAGATCGCGCTTTGCCCAAACTTGATACGCCTCTGGCTGGGCGACACACAATCCGCCTCCGGGCAGGACCGCGTGGTTGTGCTGGAGACAAACATCGACGACTCCAGCCCCGAGTTGCTGTCTTATGCCATGGAGCAGCTTTTTGAGGCCGGAGCACTGGATGTGTTTTTCACGGCGATCACCATGAAAAAAAGCAGGCCGGCCATACTCCTTCAGGCCATTGCGCCGGTTTCGGCAAAGGAATCCCTGCTTGCGATCCTCTTTCGGGAGACGTCCACAATCGGTGTTCGCTTTCAGGAAATGGAACGCCGTAAGGTTGAGCGCACCGTTGTGGAAATCGAGTCGCCCTGGGGAAAGCTCAAAGCCAAGAGGCTTGGCGACCCCAATCAGGCGCGGATCGCCCCGGAATACGAGGAATGCCGCCGTGTAGCGCGCGAGAAAAACATGCCTCTCCAGCAGATCTACTCCTGGGTTCTGTCGCAGAATACAAGATCCTGAAATTCGAATAGGATCACTGGATAAGAGGGGATGGGGATTTTCGCTGAAGCCAAAGAATAAAATTTCCCCGTTCATCGTTGATCGGATCCCGTATTCCCGTCACTCCTGGCCCAATCTATTCACAAACATTTCTACTGCGGCCCACAACTGCCCATCACCTCCGGCCGTCCTCGGCCCGCGCATGCTCAACATACTTTTCAAGTATGCTTCCGGGTGCTCGGTCCTGCGGTTGGCCGTATTTGAAGGGCATTTGTGACCCTCGTTTACGAAAGTTTATGAATAGATCGGGCTGGGTCTTTGTTGCCGGGTCTTTTTGTTGTTTCCGTCTCGACAATTACCCTATTTTTATCCTTCTTCAATATTATGAAACGGATATCTGAAATTTTCCGCATATCAATATGTAAATGGCGCCGGGTGAGTCCGGCCTAACCGCAGGAGAGTTGATGAAGTCCAAGCGAAGTCTCTTCACGTCCGAAGCCGTTTCCATGGGACACCCAGACAAGGTGGCCGACCAGATTTCCGATGCGATTCTGGATTCAATGATCCACCAGGACAAGTTCTCGCGCGTGGCCTGTGAAACGCTGGTCACGACCGGCATGGTCATGGTGGCGGGTGAAATCACCACCAAGGCCGTGGTGGACATTCCCAGCGTCATCCGCACCACCATAGCCGAGATCGGCTATACCGATCCCACCATTGGTTTTGACAACAAGAATTGCGCGGTCCTGATCCATCTCGATAAACAATCTCCCGACATCAGCCAGGGCGTCAGTGAAGGCCAGGGCCTGCACCGGGAACAGGGCGCGGGCGACCAGGGAATGATGTTTGGCTACGCCTGCCGCGAGACCCCGGAACTGATGCCGTTTCCCATTCAAATGGCGCGCAAGCTTCTCGAGGAACTGGCCGCCGTGCGCGAACGCGGCATTCTCAAGTATCTGCGGCCCGACTCGAAGTCGCAGGTTACCGTTGAATACGAAGGCGACAAGCCTGTCCGGGTCCACACTGTGGTAATCTCCACGCAGCATTCCGAGACCGTGAAACACGCGCAGATCAAAAAAGACATGATCAACAAAGTGATCAAACGGGTCATTCCGGCCAAGATGCTCGACAGCAAGACGATTTACCATGTCAACCCCACGGGTCGGTTTGTGATCGGCGGCCCGGCCGGCGACACGGGCCTGACCGGCCGCAAGATCATTGTGGATACATACGGCGGAATGGGCCGTCATGGCGGCGGTGCTTTCAGCGGCAAGGACCCGTCCAAGGTGGATCGTTCCGCGGCATACATGATGCGCTATGTGGCCAAGAATGTGGTGGCAGCCCGCCTGGCCGATCGATGTGAGGTACAGGTGAGCTATGCAATTGGGGTCGCCAAACCGCTTTCGGTCCACGTCAACACCTTTGGCACCGGCAAGATCTGCGAGGATAAAATTGCGCGGCTTATTTCCGAGGTTTTCGACCTGCGGCCGCGCGCCATCATCGAAGACCTCAAACTCATGCGCCCGATCTACAAAGAGACCGCCCGGTACGGACATTTCGGCCGCTCGGGTCCAGCCTACACCTGGGAACGGACCGACAAGGCGGCGGCGCTGAAGGCCGCGGCAGCGAGGCTGTCATGACGCCGGTACAAACCGCACGGGCCCGGGTAAAGAGCGCCGAATACAAAGTCAAAGACATTGGTCTGGCCGAGTGGGGACGAAAAGAGATCGAAGTCGCCGAGCAGGAAATGCCCGGGCTTATGGCGGTGCGTGAGCAGTACGGCAAAACAAAGGCGCTCAAGGGCGCCCGCATCACCGGATCGCTGCACATGACCAAGCAGACGGCTGTGCTTATCGAGACGCTCACCGCGCTGGGTGCGAAGGTTCGCTGGGCCAGCTGTAATATCTTCTCGACTCAGGACCATGCGGCGGCGGCCATTGCCAAGACCGGCGTTCCGGTTTTCGCCTGGAAAGGCGAAACCCTTGAGGAATACTGGGACTGTACGCTGCAAGCCCTGACATTCGAGAACGGCCAGGGCCCCAACCTGATCGTGGATGACGGGGGCGATGCTACGCTGCTGGTTCACAAGGGATACGAACTCGAGGAGACGCTCGCGCAAACAGGCAAGGCGCCTGCGATCACCACGGATAACAAAGAACTCCAGATCGTGGAGAATGTGATTCGGCGCAAGGCTAAGGAAGACCCCACGTTCTGGCACCGGATGGTGAAGGACATGCGCGGCGTATCCGAAGAGACGACCACGGGCGTGCATCGGCTGTACCAGATGCTCGAAGCCAAATCATTGCTGTTCCCGGCCATTAATGTCAACGACTCGGTGACCAAGAGCAAGTTTGACAATCTCTACGGCTGCCGCGAGTCGCTGGTCGACGGGATCAAGCGGGCCACCGACGTAATGGTCGCGGGCAAAACCGCGGTCGTTTGCGGTTTTGGCGATGTGGGCAAGGGTTCGGCCCAGTCGCTGCGCAATTTTGGGGCAAAAGTGATTGTGACGGAAATCGACCCCATCTGCGCTTTGCAGGCCGCCATGGCCGGCTACGAGGTCAAGACCGTGGAGGACGCGCTCCCGATCGCCGACATTTATGTGACCACGACGGGCAACTGCGACATCATCCGCATCGAGCATATGGCGAAGATGAAGGACCAGGCCATTGTCTGCAACATCGGCCATTTCGACAACGAGATCCAGATGGAGAAGCTGGAATCGTATCCAAAAATCAAACGGACCAACATCAAGCCCCAGGTGGACAAGTACACCTTTCCCGATGGGCATTCGATCTACATTCTGGCCGAAGGCCGGCTCGTGAACCTGGGTTGCGCCTCCGGGCATCCTTCGTTTGTCATGAGCAGCTCCTTCACCAACCAAACCCTGGCTCAGATCGATCTCTGGACAAAGAAACATGAGATCGGCGTCTATATTCTTCCCAAGAAGCTCGACGAAGAGGTTGCCCGCCTGCACCTGGACAAACTGGGTGTGAAGCTGACAAAACTCAGCAAACAGCAGGCTGCCTACATCGGCGTTCCGGTCGAAGGGCCTTATAAGTCGGAGCATTATAAGTACTAAGCGCTGACTTAGTCTGATGGGCCTGCCATCTTGCGGATGGTGGGCCTTTTTTTTCGACCGCTGTAAGGGGAAATCATAAACGTGTTTCGCTGCCGAAATTGTGGAAGCGTTTTGCCTGGCTGGCCGCCCACATTGCAATGCGGGTGTGGCGGCACGATTCCCGGGCTGGGTGGCTCGATTGAATAGGAGTGTGACTTAAGATTCGGTGTGGCCCGAGGTCTAATCCGCCGCAGGCGGATTGCCTCGG
>CAYVZU010000048.1:16609-26952 GCA_964455935.1 uncultured Fibrobacterota bacterium | reverse complement strand
GCGCATTTGTCGCCCGAAAACGTATTGGCGATCCGGCCGCCGCGGAAGGTATAGACCACAAAGTCCTCGCCACCGAGGGAGACAACGGCATCGGGATTGCCGTTAAGCCCCGTGACCGCCCGCTCCGCGGCCTGCGCCTCGATCACACTGGGAAGGCTTAGGAGGCGCCGGCCTTCGGTGCCCGTGGCCAGGACCTTTGTGTCGGAATGGACATTAAATTCCTTGAGGAGTTTGGTCGTGGCCTGCACCACCTCTCCGTGGTGCGACATGGTGGCGTTCTGCGGCCGGTGATGCCCGTCGAGAAGCGTGACTTTTACGCTTGTTGCGCCAATGCAAATTCCAAGCTGGCGTGCCATGTTTTATTCCTGTCCAATGCGATTTGGTTTTCCGCGTTCTTCTCCCTGAAACAGGTGTTTGGGTAGAGCGTTCAAAATAAAGATCTCGGTTCCGCACAGTCAATTGACTTGGACAGAGGGAAGGCGGAAGGTGGGATCACGGGAGCAGGGCGGAATGGCCCCTGAAGCCTGAGGCCGCCCTAATTTCCAAAAGCCCCAAAGGGGCACGACATACCAGCCCAGGGCAAGCTTGGCGCCGCCCTGGGTTTCATAGCACAAAAGAATTTGAGCCCTACCGGATTATCTATCGTTGACTCCACGCCAGACACTTTCCTACAATAATAGCGGCGGCTCCCCCATAAGCAGGTCATAGAAAGGCGAAAATCGACGGACTTCGGCCGCACTTGCTTTGGCGTCGACCGTTTGCCGGATACCTCGAGAATCGAAATTACTGGGAGCCTTTGCGTCCCGGATTGAAACCAATTCGGCGGCTTGAAGGCCGGATGCTTGAGATAAAGTTTCAGCAACCCAAAGGTGTCGCCATGAAAAAGTTAATCATCCAAGGGCATTTGACACGCGACGGCGCCGGGGTCAAACTGACTCGCGTCTTTGCGCATGAGCACATACAGCATACGGATCCGTTTCTTCTCCTCGATCATTTCGGTTCGGACAACCCTGATGATTACATGAAAGGTTTTCCCTGGCACCCCCACCGCGGAATTGAGACAGTGACCTATATGCTCGACGGAACCGTGGAGCACGGCGACAATCTTGGAAACTCCGGCACAATCGGTGCGGGCGATATTCAATGGATGACCGCAGGTAACGGCATTATTCATCAGGAGATGCCAAAACCTTCAAAGGGGATGATGCACGGGTTGCAGCTGTGGGTGAATCTCCCCGCCAAGGACAAGATGATGGCGCCGCGCTACAGGGGCGTCCTTGCCAAGGATATCCCGGTCGTACCGGTTCCCGGCGGAGCAGTGCGCGTAATCTCTGGCATTTTCAACAGTGTGAACGGTCCCGTCCATGATTTGGTGGTGGATGTCAAGTACCTCGATGTCCGGCTTAACAAGGGGGCTGCCTTGACTCACGAAGCCAAAAACGGATATGGCACCTTCTGTTACCTGATACAGGGCACGGCCGGATTCGACGGCGCGACGCTGGAAAAAGAGCACCTCGTTCTCTTTACCGAACCCGGACACATTGTCGCCGAAGCGACGGACGACATTCGTTACATATTCGTCACGGGTAAGCAGCTCAAGGAGCCTGTTGCCTGGGGCGGCCCAATTGTAATGAATACACAAAAAGAGCTTGATCTCGCGTTTCAAGAGATTGAAGACGGCACATTCATCAAGAATAAGTAGAAGAAAGCGGCGCGGCCCTCAACAGACGGCCAAACGCCGGGCGGAAGTGGGAATTGTGGGGATAAATAATCCCATAATAATGTCCAACATTCCCCGTCCAACGACCAAGTAGATGGCACTGGAATTGCAACTTCGTTGCTGCGCGAAGATGCCGTATTCAAGGTCCAAATTGGAGGTACCATGGCAAGGTATGGCAAAAAATCCCGGGAATCGGTAAAAGAGGCCATGCACGAAATGAAACGGGGACGGCTTAAAAGCGGAAAAAGCGGCAAGAAGGTAAAAAACCCAAAGCAGGCTATTGCCATAGGGCTTGCGGCAGCGCGGAAGGAAGGTGCAAAAGTCCCCCCGCCTCCCAAAACGCCTAGAAGGAAAAATCGATAGGAGATGAATTTTTTGATGGCGCGACCGGTTCGTTCCGCCCAATGCCGCGCCGAATTGGAATTCCCAGGAGCGCGACATACCATCCCAGGACAAGCTTGGCGCCGCCCTGGGTTTCAGGTTTCATGGCACAAAAGAATTGGAGCCCTGGAAGGGCGAGACATGATTGGGATCCAGCCCGGCCTTTCCATAAAGACCGGCTGGCGCATTTACTTATCTCCGGCCCTAGGCGACTAGGTGATAAACCGACGCCCGCTCGCGGGTATCATTTCGCCTTTTTCGCTTGCTTTGCGAGCCTTTTTTCCTTCAAGGTTTTTTCGGCCTTCTTCTTTACATCTTTCTTTGTATCTTGACTTTTACCCATAACCTTTCTCCTTTGGCTTGGCTACAACGTTCAGGTCTTTTCCTAATATCGTTTTGTTTACTCAATTTCCTCAACGGTAGAAATTAGCGTCCCCGCACCGCCTCCTTCGTGGAAATCAACGGGTCACCCGGTATCGACCCGCAACCTACCCTTCGGTTGGCATGACCATGCCCCGGGCTGCTTCGCGAATCGCCGGAAGCACAGCCGGCCGCGTGCGGCGCGTAATGCCAAACAGGCCGTGCTTCGCCCCGCGAACGTGATCAACAAGCCTCTCCATGGAAGCAAGGCATGTCACGCAGCCATTGCCGGATCCGCCGGCAGCGGCAACACAAATGACGGGCTTGTTCTTGAAGCCGCTGGCATCGCCCTTGGTTGCTTCGCACCGGCGGAGTTTGTCCGTGAATTTCTTGGCCGATTCGCTCATCTCTCCCCAGTATACGGGTGAGATCAAAACCAGTGCGCCGGCTTTGAGTACCGCTGCGTGCACGGCTTGGAAATCATCTTTGATGACGCACTCGTGTTCCGTGCGGCACGGGCCCCAGCCGTCATTGCAGGCGCCGCATGCCGCAATGCTCTTATAGTTGAGCGTGATCGTCTGTACGCTTGCTCCGGCTTCTTGCGCGCCCGCGCGGGTCGCCCCTGCGCAGGCTGCTGTGAGCCCATTGTCGTTGGGACTGGCCGAAAGAATCAATACATCCATTTCATTTACCTCCCGAAAATGTTCTCGCACAGGAAAAATAGCTTGTACCCCAAGGCGTTAAACCGGCCCTGGCCGGCAACGAGGCGAGCGGTCCGGCCCAGGGCTTACAGGCGCAACAAAAAGAAATGGGATACGCGAATGCCGGCGATTGTGGCAAACATCAACCGGGTTTGTAGCATGGAATGCGGATGATAATATAATTGTGAAAGTCCGTCCCCGAGGGCGTACACATGCCTTGGGGCCCTAAGTCTCAAAGTGAAAATTCGAAATAACGAACTTGGCCGCCGTTGAAAAGATTTTCCCTGTTTGCCGTGAATCTGGAAACCACAGCCGCTCTTTCAGAAGCTTCACTGGAGCTAAGTAGCGACACCTCAGATATTTTGCTAATCCTAACCGTGTTCAGAGATGTATCCAATCGAATTCCACCTTTGGAAGTGAGAATCCAGCGGTCATGGATCGGGGAGCTGTTGCAAGGTTCGACGGCAGCAACAACAATTCTGGTCTCAGGGGGTGGCATGTCGCTCAGCGTGCGCCAGGCACTCAGAAAGGAGTCACTCCACGGATGCGGAACCTTGTGTTGTCTAGACAAGCCCTGCTCGTTAGTATTGTCAGCCTGCAATTCGGTTCCATGGTCGCCACAAGCTTGACTATCTGCAGTTCCCCTGGCCAAAAATACGGGTCCGCAGCAAGAATACTATCTGTCAAGATCCCGGGGAGCATTGCCGCTATCGCACGCAGTCCGGCACCTCGCACAGGTGCGGCACGGAGACGCTTGTCCGCTATTCGCGCACACAATTACGCGGATAGCAGGAATGAGGCATGGATTGGCTGCAAAATTTTTGATGTCTCATTAGTGTCGACGTACCTACGGCAAAGGCCTTCGATTATGCATGAGAAGATTGGGTAAGCGCTTCTCATTGGCTTTTGGGCAGCATGCTGCAACATTGCCCTCGATGAGGATGACCCGTGCGCGCATGAAATAGGTCATGCCCCCGCGGAGAGGACACGTCGCGAAGCGATATCGACCTGCTGGTCATCACGGCCGAACCCGATGGGGTCAGGCGCGGCGCCGCCAATTTCAAAAAACTGCAACTTGCGGTAAAAGCCCCGGTACAATTTACCGAACTCAGGAAAACGGACCCGGTGTTCCATGAAGAGTTGTCCAGAGGGTTGATCCTGTGGGAGAAGAGAGAATGAATCCGGAGTTCGAAGATTGCCTTAGAAAGAAACGGATTTGGGAATTCACACGCGGACAGGCGATCGCCGTCAAGGAACTGGAAACCGCGGCAGACGATTTGGCTTCTGCAAAGAGATCCTTGGAAACAGGGGGCTATAAATGGGCGACCATACAATCCTATTACTCGATGTTTCACAGTGCTAGAGCCTTGCTCTAAAATAAGAACTACCGGGAAAAGAGCCATTACTGCCTGATTGTTGCATTGCGTGCGCTTTATGTCGAGGCAAACCTGGTACCCAATCGTCTTGTGGAGGCCATGTAGGAAGTTAAGGCATTGCGGGAGGAGGCGGACTACAATAATGAATGGTCAAGAGAGGCCGCGGAATCTCTGTTGTTATCGGCCGTGGATTTCCTCACGGTGAGCAAGTCGCTTGTTTCAGCCTGAATAACTCGATGCTCCGGGTCGGGGCATCCTTAGATTCTATCGCACCCCACACCAGTTCTCCTTTCCCGCTCAGATCAAACCTCGCATCCGGATGGCGGCCCTTGCCGGGGTAGGTGACGCGTTGGTTCCTCCAATTTTCACGGTCGTTCTTTTCGATAAAACGAAGGCGCCCGCCCTGTTCTCTCCTTGAATTGACGGCTGAAGTAATACCCATCCGCGTACCCCAGTGTCTCCGCGATCTGGCCCATGGAATGGCTGGAGTAGAGCAGAAGGTCTTTGGCCCGTTCCACACGCGCTCGCACCAGGAACTCCGCCGGGGTGATTCCCTTGATGCGCTTGAAAACCCGGATCAAATGGTCCGCGGTACAGTGCATTTCGCCTGAAATCTCCGAAACCCGCATGCCCCAGGCGGGATTTTCCTGCATTCGGTTGCACAACTGCTCGATGCGCTCGCGCCAATCCATTGCCGGACGCTCGGCTGACGGTTGCCGATCCAGTCGCGCGATTTCAAGCCAAACGGCCTGCATCCATTTTGCGGTCTCCTCTGCGTTCCCTTCACGAAATGTCCTGATGGCGCGTTGCGCAAGCTCCGCCATGAATAAGGGGGCGATTTTTCTGTATTCAATCGGTGGAGGGTCCAGCCGAAAGGGTTTTCCCCTGCGATCGACAAATTCAAAGTGAATCCACGGAACCACCAGCGGCTTTTGGGGACTGTGTCTTCCCTCGATTTTCTCCCACATTCGCATAATGAAGCAATCGCCGCGACCAAGCGGGTATTGCGCGGATTCGGTTCGCAGCGTTCCTTCGCCGTCCAGTATGAGCCAAAACAAATATCCATCAAAACGCTGCACGGGATTGGTCCATTGCCAGGACGGCAGGCAGTAGGTCTTCTCGGCTCGACGGACTTGCATTTCATGCAGGTTCATATCGAAATAATACAAATTATTGCCGATATTGTCCATTTATTTCCCTATCAGGATCGTCTAAATTAATCGAAATCATGCAAACCAGGAGGAAACCATGTCAACAACCGCGGTAATGACCACCCATGAGCGCTTCTCGCGTATGTTCGCCCATCAGGAAGCGGATCGGATTCCCATTATCGATGAGCCTTGGGATACTACACTTAAACGATGGCGCCGGGAGGGCATGCCGGCAGACATGGACTGGCGCGATTATTTCGACATCGATCACGAGGTTAGGATCTCTGTCGATAACAGCCCCGGATACACGGAAAAGACCCTTGAAGAGACCGATGAGTACCGAATTTATACAACCGCGTGGGGCGCGACCCTGAAGAACTGGAAACACGCGGCATCCACTCCCGAATTTTTGGATTTCACCATTACCGATTCTGAAAAGTGGAAGAAAGCCAAGGAGCGGATGAAACCGGCCGCCGATCGTATCCCGTGGAAGCAACTGCAAGAAAACTATCGTACGTGGCGTCATAAAGGATTCTGGCTATCGGCCACGCTTTGGTTTGGCTTCGATGTTACCCATTCTTGGGCATCCGGCACGGAACGCATCCTGATGGCTCTTGCCCAGGAGCCCGAATGGTGCGTGGACATGTTCAACCATTACCTGGATGTGAACCTGGCCCTTCTGGATACGATGTGGGACAAAGGATATGCATTCGATGGTGTTTTCTGGTGGGACGACATGGGATACAAAGACGCCCAGTTTTTCTCTTTGGACATGTACCGCGAAATTTTAAAACCGGTTCACAAACGGGCGATTGAATGGGCCCATGCCAAGGGGATCAAAGCGCATTTACATTCCTGCGGCAACATCAATCCGTTTGTGCCGGAACTGATTGACATCGGCTTGGATGCTCTCAATCCGCTTGAGGTTAAAGCAGGCATGGATCCGATCGCGCTTAAAAAACGCTTCGGCCCGGATTTGGTTTTTCATGGAGGCATCAATGCTGTTTTGTGGGATAATCCGGACCGGATCAAAGAGGAAATGCGCCGAATCGTACCTGTGATGAAGCAGAACGGCGGATACATATTCTCTTCGGATCATTCGATCCCCGACAGTGTAAGCCTGGAGGATTTTCGCGGGATTGTGGCCCTGGCCAAAGAGTTGGGAAGATACGACTAAGTGCAGAGGAGTTGTCAGTTCAAAACCGAACCGAATTGAGAATGCGCTTGTGTTGGGGGCTCAAACGGCTCTAATCGGGCTTCGTGGTTTGCCCTGTCGGGCGGACAAATCTGGAGGACTTGATCTACTTCGGGCTGAAGGGAAGGCGGCATACCCAGGGCCTGCGCGCGGCCAAGAAAGAACGCCGCATCATTGCAGCGGCCTTGCTTTGCCGCCACCAGTGACAAATGAACAAGCGGCACGGATTTCCCGCTTCGATTGCCGCTCTTTTCATCCATGGACACGGCTTCTTCCAGCACCAAACGCGCCGCGGACCAATCGGCCCTCGACATGAAGACCTTCCCCAGATTATTCAGGTTGGAGGCACAGCCCTGAAAATTTTTTTTCTTCCGGTTGAATTTGAGTGCCTTTCCGAAGCAGGCGGCCGATGAATCGAGTTGCCCCGCATTCAGGAAAATCAGTCCCTTCTCGTTCTGGGCCGGCGCCAGGGCCGCCTTTTTCTTGGCCGCGGTGAAAAGGTCCAGCGCAGAATCAACGGCCATCAGGGCCAATTCGTATTTTGCTTCCATTCGCAAGCGCCTGGCTATGATTTGGTGGCATATCCCCTGCCCTTCCCGATCGGCCATTCGGCTGTACAGGGCAAGGGCGGCTTGGGCCAGATTCGAGCTTTCCTCCAAGTTCCGCTTGTCCAAAAGAATCTGCGCCATATTGGCAAAATAGCGGGCCTGCGCCGGGATATCATCCCTGGCCCTGGCCTCAGTCATTGCCTTTTCATACTGCCGAAGCGCATCGTCAAAACGGCCATCTCTTGCCAACCGGTAGGCTCTTTCGCCGCGCGTCAGGCACAAACCATGTGCGACCAGGCACAGAAGAATCACTGGAGCAAGTGACAGAAACGATTTCATTCGCGCGTCTCGAACTGGATAAGGCTGTCTTTGGGAGCGGGCAGGTTGCGGCGAACAAGCCAGTTGCTCTTGACAGATCCTGCGATCTCGTCGGCCTGTTCAATCAAATGTCCCCCGTCCTCCAGGACACCGGGAATCTGGGTGGTAAGCGCATTGAGCTGCGCAACAAGAGTGTCGGCACGCTGCGCCAGGTCTTTTACCGAACCCACGGCTTGGCCCACCTGGCCCGCCAGGGCGGGCATCTGGCCCATAAGCGTATCCGTTGTTTCGCTGATCTTATTCAGGTTGCCGACAAACCGGTCGCCATCGCGCAACATGCGGTGGCCCGCGTCGATAAGACGGTTGATGGAATCCAGCGTTGAGCGGTCTTTAAGAAGCGCGCCGGCCGTGCCCTCGCCGCGTTCGAGCCTGCTGATGATCTTTTCAAGATTCGCGGCGATTTTGGTTACATGGGTCAGGGCGTCATCCAATTCGGCTGGTTCCTGGCTTTGGACCCAGTCTCCGTCACGCAGGACCGCGGAATCCGGAGTTCCCTGCGAAATATTGATAATCTTATCTCCCACCGGGTTGGGCCGGCGGACCGTGGCAAGAGAGTTGCCCCGGATTCGGTCCTGGAACGATTTTTTCAGGCGCATGCGGACATCCACGCTTCCGTGCGGATTAAGGCGCACATCCGTGATTGTACCAATCGTAATGCCGGAAATGGTCACCGGGGCACCGGGATTAAGGCCGATTCCCATGGCGAACCGGGTGTTCAGATCATATCGCTCCTCGAAAAACTCCTTTTGCATCAGCATGACCCCGATCAGGACCAGCAGGATCGCAATGGCGCCAAAAACAAACGCACCCACAACGGCATCTTTGTGCCGGACCGAGAAAGGCTGGTTCATTCGAGATCCTTTCGGCTGAAAGCTGCCAGGAATTCCTGAACGAACGGATCTGTGGATTTTCTCATATTGGCAGGCGTACCCGCAAAAATAATTTTACCCCGGTACATGACCGCCAAGCTGGTCGCAATGGAAAACGCGAAGTGCATATCATGCGTGATGATAACAGAGGTTGTCTCATGTTCTGCATAACGGTCCCGGATAATGTCACCAATCCCCAGAGAATTTATTGGATCAAGGCCGGCCGTGGGTTCGTCATAGATGATCAATTTTGGGTTCAGAATCATGGCCCGGGCGATCGCGGCCCGCCTTGTCTGGCCTATCGATAATTCCGAGGGTAACCGGTTTGCATAGGCTCCCAGCCCCGCGCGCGTCAGCGTTTCCTCGACAAGAGAATCGATTCTCTCTTTGCTGTAATTTAGATGGTATCGGGCTGGAAGCGCAACATTGTCAAAGATGTTCATGTTGCTTAGCAGCGCCGAATTTTGGAACAGGAAACCGATGTGAAAGCGAAGCTCAAGCAACTGCTCGCGCGAAAGTGTGGAAATGTCGATCCCGTCGATCGATACCGCTCCATGCGAGGGTTGATTCAGGCCCACCAGAAGCTTGGCAAGGGTGCTTTTTCCACTTCCGCACTGCCCGGCCACGACGTAGATCTCGCGCTCGCCCACATCGAAGCTCACATTGCGCAACACCGGTTGGTTGTTGGCATAAGCAAACCAGACGTTGCGCACGGAAAGTTTACAGGACGGCATAGGAAAGCACCGTGAGTATGCTGTTGAATACCATGGTCAGGACCAGCGATTGGACCACGGCTTTTCGGGTCGCTTTGGGCACTTCCGTAAAGGACGGCAGGATATTGAGCCCCTGGTAGCATGCCGTTAGTGAGATCGTGATCGCAAAAACGACGCACTTGATGAAACTGATCACAATGTCCATGGGCGAGAGCGCGGCCAGAATCTTGGATAGGAACACCTTGAATGGCAGATCGAAATTGAAAGCCGACAACCCTAGAAGCTTGCCGGCGCTGATGGAGAAAAATCCGCCGAAGATCGCAGTCACATCAAAAAACAGGGTAAGACAGAGCATGGAAACAAGCGCGCCCAGCATGGCGGGCACCACGAGGAAACCAATGGGACTGATGCCCATGACCTCAAGGGCCTCGATCTCCTGATTCACGCGCATATTCCCGATGTAGGCCGCCAAGGCCGATCCCGAGCGCCCGACAACGATCACCGAGGTAAGCAGCGGCCCCAATTCCCGGATCACGACAAGGATGAAGATTTTGCCGAAGAAATCACCCGCTCCCAGTTTGGGCATGTTTGTCATGGACTGGACAATGATAATCATGCCGATAAGCAGGGCGATGGCGGCCACCAGCGGAAGGGCCTGAACGCCGGTGAACAGGGTTTGGCTTACAATTACGCGGAGGTCGGGCCCGCCTTTGCGGCCGCGGCGCGGCACCAACGCGGCGAAGGAATCGAAGGCGAACATCGAGAACCCGCCCACATAGCGCAGAAATCCCAGGACGGAATCACCGATTAAAAAGAGGAGATGTAAGAACCTTTCCTGCATGAAGCCGTCCTCAAGCGGAAAACTGCGTGGCCTGGCGACCGAATCGTTTATGTCGATGCCGCTTGACCACGCTATTGGCAACCGTGGAATTCGACATAAACGATTCGGTC
>CAYVZU010000048.1:0-16599 GCA_964455935.1 uncultured Fibrobacterota bacterium | reverse complement strand
CCCTGGAAGCCGCGCAAGGCAGCCAGAACCGGCTCGGGCAACTGCGCGTCCACGTTGATCAGAACCATGGCCATGCCGCCCTGTTTTTCGCGGGCCAGGAACATGCTGGCAATATTGACGCCGGCTTTGGCCAACACGCCGCTGACGCCGGCGATCATGCCGGGCCGGTCGTCGTTGCTGTAAAGCAAGGCGTGCCCTCCGGCGACCGCATTAAGGCGGAACCCGTCGACCGAGACAATGCGGACGTCGTTCTTGCCAAAGACCGAACCCTCGACCCGATGCTGCCCTTTTGAGGTCACGTAGTCAACGGCCACCAGGTGCACGTAATCGCCGCTGCTGGCCGAAAATGTTTCGCTGACCAAAAGGCCTTTTTCCGCCGCAAGCGCGGATGCATTCACATGGTTGACAACCAGATTCGTGGTGCGGCCAAGCAGGCCTTTCAGAATGGCCGTGGTAATGGCGCTGGTGCGCAGCTCCTTGAAATCGCCCTGGTATTGGACCCGGAGTTCCTTCATCTGACCGTCGGCCAGCTGCACCTGCAGGCTCCCCAGTGTTTCGCCCAACTGGAGAAACGCCCGCAGCTTTTCCATCTCCTTTTCGCCGATCGACGCCATGTTGACGGCATTGCGAATGCCGTGATCGAGCAGCCCGTCGGTCATTTGCTCGGCCACTACCACGGCGACCATTTCCTGGGCTTCCTCGGTTGACGCGCCCAGATGGGGCGTGTAGATGACGCGGTCGTTTGTCAAAAGCGGATGATCGGACGCCGGAGGCTCTTTCTCAAAAACATCCAGCGCGGCGCCCGCCACGTGGCCGTCGAGAATGGCCTGGTGAAGCGCGGCTTCGTCCACGATGCCGCCCCTGGCGCAGTTGAGGATGCGCACTCCCCTTTTGCATTTGCGCAGAGATTCGGCATTGATGAGGTGCTTCGTTTCGGGAGTCAGCGGCGTATGCACGGTAATGAAATCCGAGGCAGCCATCAGTTCATCCAGGGTCGCCAGGTCGATGCCCGATTTTGCCGCGGCCTCCTCGCTGATGTAGGGATCGTAGCCCAGAACGCGCATATCAAAGCCGTGCGCCCGCGCGCTAAGGGCCTTGCCGATGTTGCCGACCCCCACAATGCCCAGCGTTTTTCCGCGCAGCTCCACACCGTGGAATTTGCTGCGCTCCCACTTGCCGCCTCGGATCGAACAATAGGCCTGCGGGATGCTCCGGCAGAGCGACATGAGCATGGCGAAGGTGTGCTCGGCCGTGGAAACGGTGTTCGCCCCTGGCGTATTCATCACCACAATCCCTTTGCGGGTGGCTGCTTTAAGGTCGATATTGTCAACACCCGACCCGGCCCTGCCGATAATCCTCAACCGGCTACCCGCGTCAATAATTCGGGCCGTTACCTTGGTCGCCGAACGAACGACCATGGCTTCGTATTGGCCAATGATGCGGACCAGCTCGTCTTCGGGAAGACCTGTTTTTACATCGACCACAAAATCGTTCTGCGATTTAAAAATATCCACGGCCCGCGGGCTCATGGAATCGGCAATCAGAATGCGAATGCTCATGCAAAAATTCCTTCTTTTTAGAACCGTAGCGCCGTTTGAATATAAATCTTGGGTTCGAGGGTCAGTTGGTACTGTTCGTTGTACCGGTACGCATAGCGCTTGTCCCACGTCAGCACCAGATTCTCGGTGAGGGCAAAACCCACCTGGTAGCCGAACATCATATACGGCGAGCGACCGAAGAAATCGTCACGGTCGATCATGGTTCCGGTGCTGTCATAGATCGGCGCCTGCCCGATGCGCGATTTCGAAAAATAGGCCCCCGCCGAAGCGAGTTTGGGAATCCGCTTCACGATGATCTCGCCCAGGTTCGCGTTGCCCGTAAGTCCCTTCTGGGACAGGCTGTCTTCTTTCGCAATCAGGTGCTCGTAGGAGGCGCCGATTGTGGCCACCGGCCCCACCAGGGCCTTGAAGGACGCAAAGATCCCGTTCAAAGAAACCGAGTCCAGCGTGTTTTCCTTGACGATAGGTCGGTTGCCCGCAATCACGATGCGTTCGCGCTCATAGCTGCCGCCGAAATAGGAAGCCTGAAATTGCCCCTCGATGTGGCGGAATTCCGCTTGCGCGCTGAAGGGCCCCATTTTTAGTTGGGCGCCCGGCGCGGCGATGCCCCAGCCTTCAGTTTCCATCGTATCGCTTGCATCCTTGCTGTCGAAATTGCGCGCGTACTGGCCGTAAACGGTCAGTTGCAGCAGCGAGGAGGAGATCACGGGAACGCCAACGTCGAGCCCGCCTACAATCATCTGATCCACGCGGCCAAACTCCCGCTTGCGCAGGTCCGATTCGGCGGCTTGCCGGGCCCAGAGCGTCTCGGCCTGCGCAAGAACCTGGGTCGGGGTAAGCCCGGTGGGATCGATCATATCGGCCAAGGCGATCAGGTTTTTGTCCACAGGATAGTCGTCCGCCGCATCCGGCACTCCATCACGATCGAAATCGCGAAGCCCCCCGTATTGATTCTCGTCTCCGGCCGCGGTCACGCCGATTTCCAGTCCTCGCAGCACGGGAATTGGAGTGGGCGCCAGGGGCCGCACGGCGGCGCGAATTCCGGCAACGGTTGCGCCGTCGCTGATGGCGCGCAGGTCATGCGTGAACCCGTGCAAGGAGAACTGCAATGACGAAAGACCGTTAAGCTCCAAATCCAGACCCAGCTTTTTGAATTCGGGGTACTGCAGCGTGTTTGTAAATCCTGATGCGATAAACCCGTAGCCCAGCGTGACATTGTCCAGGGCGCCCAATTTCACATAAAACGGGTCTCCGCTTTTGGCAAAACGCACATAACGGATTTTCCGGGCAAGGCTCTCGAACACATCACCGACATCGCTGAACCTCCAACCCTTGTCGCTGATACTGCCCGAATCGTCGATGAAGATCTCCAGGTCCAGGCAGAGCCCGAATTTCCAGAGCGGGATATCGGGACTGATGCTGATTCTCTGCCACTGCCGGCCGTCGATGGTCACGCTGGCCAGACCGATTTCCCAGCGAACCCCCTCCTTCTCCCCGTCCGGTTTCTCCTCGGGGCTGACGGCTGGCTGCGCGATATTCTCCGAAGGAATTTCCAAGGTGGCAGCGGGCTCAGGCTGTATTGGCACAGTTGCCCCAGGCGAGGGTTGTGCCGGTTTTGCGGCCTGGGCAGGCGCAGCGTCCTGTATTTTTGCGGAGCGGGCCGTATCCGGGGTCGTCGCGGAACTCGCGCTTGCTTTGGCGGCAATAAGAGGCTTTGCCGTATCTACGGGAACCTTGGCCGAAACCGGAGCAACGGCAACCTCGGCGGCCAATCGGGCGGAGACAGCGCTTGAGTCGCTTGCGGCCGCGGCCGGCTTTCCGGAATCGGGAGCAGCCGGTGACGTTGCCTCGGCCATTCGGTTCAGCGCAGCCCATTCGCCGGGATTAAGCGTATCCACAGCCTCGAACGGACCGTTTAGCGGTTTGCGGACTTTCTTCCCTTTTTCCAAAACCAGATTCCCTTGACCTGACCGTAGTTCTACCGAACCGCCAATAACAGCCACTGAAATCATCGCGCCCGGCTGCACACGCGCTCCAAACCTGGCGCCGGCACCCACGATCTGGACGTCACCGGCCTTAAGCAGCAAGCCAGCCGATCCTCCGGCATTGGAACCATCACCAAATACGGAGCCTGACTCAAGCTGCAAAGCATCCCCTGCGTTGACAATCTCCGAGTTCTCCCCGACGTAGAATCGAAATCCTTCTTGGCGAATGAGCCCGTTGGCCCCTTTGGCGGTTGTGATTTTGGCTCCGGGCTCAAACGGTCCGGGACTATCCGTACGAAGCGTCTCCGCAACTTCCGATTGGGTGCGGATTGTTATCCCTGCAAAGCGCTCAAGGGTGGCGGCGGTAATCGAAAGGTATGATCCAACGGATACAAGGCAGGCGAATCGCGCTATCCTGTTCATTTTTCATTCTCCTTCAGGTTCTTCTTTAAGCTTTACTGTAGAACCGGCCGCATATCACAGCCTGCTATCATTCATTATCACATTCAGCCGGTTTGGATTTTGTCCGATGAAACTCATACGCTCTATTGCCGAAGTTATTTTGAATATATATGGGAAAAAATAACAAATCCCATAATTTATTGAACGGTAATAAGATACATTACCCGGCGATATTGACTGCTTTGAGACTAGAAAGTTAACTTCGAAATTCGATGCATTTTCTCAAGGTGAATATTTGAACATCTGGATGCGAACAACAGCCACGTTCTTCGTCCTCTTGCTCTGTTCGGCGACTTGGGCATTGGCTGCCACCGAATACACGTTGCGCCCCGGCGACGTAATTGGCATCAATGTCGTTGAGCACGAGGAGTTTTCGCAGAAAGCAAAAATCCGGCCGGACGGCCGCATCAACTATCCGCTCATCGGCGAACTCGAAGTGGCCGGCCTGACCAGCGCTCAACTGGTGAAAGTCATGGAAGAAAAACTGGCGCCCTACGTCAATAACGTAGTCGTTTCAGTTTCGATTGACGCCTACTTCTCGAACAAAATCTTCGTGATCGGCGCCGTGAACCGCGCCGGCGAATACCAGATCTTCGAACCCATGGATATCCTCAAGGTTCTGGCCCTGGCCGGCGGTTTACGAAATCCCAAGACGAAGAACATCAAAATAGTGCGGGCTTCGGGGGATGTGATCACTCTCGACGTTGCCGGCTTCTGGGATCGAAGGACCCTCAAAGACAAAGAAAAATACCTCCTCTATCCGGGCGACACACTCTACATTCCGGAAACTTTCAGTATCCCCTGGAGCGTGATGGCCACCATTCTTTCGATGGTCAATATCATGGTGAACATCTGGTTTATCGTCGGGGTTAAAGCAAGTTGAGCACAAAGCCCATGGACGAGATCCCCGTCGCGACCCTCCTGCCCGTGGGAGGCGGCAAAGGCGGAATCGGCAAGAGCGTGATGGTGGCCGGTATTGGGTCTCTCTTTGCCCAACAGGGTAAGCGTGTGGTTTTGCTCGATGCCGATCTGGGCGGCGCCAACCTGCACACGCTGCTTGGAATCCGATTCCCAGCGGCCACGTTGAGCGATTATCTCAACGAGCGCAAAGGGTCGCTTCAGCAGATCCTCCTTGACACCTCGATTCCGCAGGCCAAATTAATCAGCGGCGCCAGCGACGTGCTGGGAATCGCCAACCCCAAGTACAGCCAGAAGGAGAAGATCATCCGGGGGCTGCAAAAACTGGAGGCCGACTATATTCTGTTGGACCTTGGCGCCGGAACCGGCTTTCACACCATCGATTTCTTTGCCCTGTCCTGCCAGGGTATTATTGTCATTGACGCGGAATTGACGACCATGGAAAACGCCTATGGTTTTCTTAAGACCAGCATTCTTCGCAAGCTGGGCCGCATGTACGCCGAAGAGCCCGGCGTTGCGGAATTAGTGGAACGGACTTCGCAGCCGCGCAACGGCAAGAAGATTGCGACCGTGAGCGAACTACTGCGCCAGGCCGAGACCATTGCCAAAGACCGCGGGGATGCCGCACGGGAGTGGCTTGGAAATTTCCACCCCCGGCTTCTCATCAACCGCGTGCGGCGCAAGGAAGATGTGGAGATTGCTCTGCGGTTTTGTGAGATTGCCAAAAAGTATCTCTCCGTTGAAGTGCGATACGTGGGCTACGTGGCCGAAGACGAGGCGGTTCGATCAAGCGTGCGCTCGTGCGCGCCCCTGGTTTTGAGCCAGCCCGCGTGCCTGGCTGTCCAATGCCTCAAAGCCATTACCGCCAATTTGCTGGCTCTGGAAAAAGCGGGCGATGCACGATGAACCTGCTTGAATACTGGCAGATTAGTGAGAAGCCGTTCGAAGACCTTACCAACCCCAGGTTTTTCTACCAAAGCCGGGACCACACCGAGGCCCTGGACCGCATGCTATACATGGTCCGGGACCGGAACATGAAAATCGGGCTGCTGACCGGCGAAATCGGCAGTGGGAAAACCCTTACGCGCACGGTCTTTGAGCGAAGCCTTTCGCGGCACGAATACGAAATCGTTTCACTCGACAGCTCGGGCCTGGCCTTCAACGATCTGCTTTACGATATTGCCCGGCGTATCTCGTTCCAACATATAGCGTTCGAGATGGGCGGACTAAAGATCGAGGACCGGCGCAACGATAAGTTTTATCTGCTCGAAACTTTTCAAAGGCAGCTATCGCATTTAAACGAAACGGAACACCGTCATGCGGTAGTCATTCTGGACGAGGCGCAACAACTGGCGGCCGGCGTATTGGATGAATTCAAAAACCTCACAAACCTGGGGACCGATACCCGGAACTATTTAACGCTGCTCCTGATCGGCCAGCCGGAGTTGCGCGAAAACGTCCGCGGTCTTCCACAGGTCGACCAGCGTGTGAGCCTGCGCTTTCACCTTAATAACCTGGACCTGGAAGACACGCGCAAATACATTCAGCACCGGCTTCGCATCGCAGGTTGTCCGCACGAAGACATTTTCACGGACACGGCGATCAGTACATTGTATCGCGAAACCGCGGGCGTGCCGCGCGAGATCAACCGCCTCTGCAAACTGGCCCTGGATTACGGCGCCGGCGCCTCGCTGAAAGAAATTGATGAAGCCACGGTCCGCCTGATCGCGGACGATATCCGGAAGCACCGCTGATGCAGGACGACAAGCCGCGAAAATTCAGCATTTCGAATCTGCTCCATAAGGACGAGGGTTCCCTTCCGGCCGGTCCTGCGCAGGATCCGCAGAGGCAAAAAAAACCGGCACAGGCTCATGCGGAAAGCCCCGGTCAGCTTCCACCGCAGCCCGACCTTGTTTCCGGCGGCTACAAACCCATGAATTGGACGCAGGCGACCGAACCGTCGCAGGCCCCGGCGACGGAACGGCCGGCGGATCGCAAAGAGCCGCCGCCGGCAGCGGGCCGGCCCGAATTGGAGCCGGTAAACTACGGCCCCGAGCCGGGTGACCGGCAGGACTCGGTGGATCTGTTCCGCTACATCTCCATTCTCATGCGCCGGCGCCAGGTTGTGATTGCCTCGTGCCTGGCCTTCTTTCTGTTCGCGCTTTTCACATCCATGCAAAAGCCAAAGCTATACATGTCCAAGACCCAGGTTCTGTACAAACCCCTGCGCTCCAATGATGTTCTGGGGGGCATGGACAGCTATGAGCTTTGGATGGATCGCGAGAACCAGTTGACCACGTTCGAGCAAATCATCCTGTCGCCCGAGATGATGAAGCGCCTGGCCCAGAAGCTTTCGCGGCCCATGGAACCGAACATGCTCCCGGGAATTTTTAAGGTCGTCCGGATCGAAAAATCGAGCATCCTGGAGATTCAATCCCAGCACACCGATCCGTATTTCACGGCTGAGGCGGCCAATAAGCTGGCCGCGGTGTTCATCCGCTACAACCTCGAGGTCAGCACCGAAGACATTTCCCGCACCATCCGCAAGCTTGAAGAACAGATCGAAAAGACCGGCAACGAGCTGCGGGAAAAAGAGGACCGGGTGCGCGCATTTCAGGAGCAGAACCAGTTTGTGCGCGCTACCGAAGAAACACAATTGGAGGTCCGAAAACTTTCGGAGCTCGAAATCCAGCTTCAAAACGCCAATCTGCGAATTCAGGAAACCCAAAAGCGACTCGACAAGATCCGCGAGGAATTGAAAAAGCGGAATGTGGATGTGAAGCTGGAGAGCGAGTTGATCCAGCTCGAGTTGGACCTGGCCGTAAACAAGAGCAAGTATGGCGAGGAACACCCCCGCACAAAAGGCACCAAACAGAAAATCCAATACCTGCGCACCTTGATCGACCACCAGAAGGCAAAGCAAGAATCGGAATACAGCAACGATCCGGTCCGCGTCAGCCTTATCCAGGATTTGACCAAATACCGGACCGACTATGTTGCGCTTGAAACCAGCCGCGTGGCCCTGATGGCCGCAATTGCCCAGATCAATATCGACATGGAGAAGCTGCCGGCCAAGGAACTGGAGCAGGTGCGTCTGATGCGGGAAAAGCAATCGGTGGAGGACGTTTACACACTCCTGAAACGCAAATACGAGGAAGCCAAAATCCAGCGCGACGCCCAGTCGGGCGGGCTCATTCAGATCGAGAAGGCCGAGGTTCCCGAATTTCCCGTCAACTCGCGCCGCCTTTATACGCTCTTGATCGGTCTGCTAGTGGGGCTGACCATTGGGACCGGCATCGCCTTCCTTCTCGAATACCTCGACCAGAGCATAAAGGGCATCGCCGACCTGGAAGCCAATCTCAAGCTTCCTCTGCTGGGCGGCATTCCCGGGCTCGACTCGGAACAAACGGATCTGGCCCATGGCATCGAGAAAGAGAACCTACTTGAACCCTATCGAATCATCCGCACGAATCTTCAGTATTCCGTTTCGGGCGGGGGATCCAAAGTCTTTGTCGTGACCAGCGCCATGCAGGGCGAAGGCAAGTCATCCAAGTCCTCCAAACTGGCCGTTTCTTTCGCGCTCACGGGAAAGAAGGTTCTGCTCATTGACGCGGACTTGCGGCGTTCGTCGCAGCACGCTCTGTTTGGGGTGGATCGGGGACGCGGACTCTCGGAACTTCTTACCGGACAACTGCCATTCATAGAGATACTCAAACGAACTTCGTATCCGGGTTTGGTCTTAATCACGGCCGGCCTGAAGCCTCCGAATCCGGCCGAGCTGCTGGGCTCGGCCACAATGGAACAAATGCTGCGCCAGGCCAGGGAGCAATTTGATATCATCATCATCGACACTCCGGCCGCGCTGCCCGTGACCGATGCGCTGGTTGTAGCGCCGAAAGCCGATGCCGTTATCCTGATTGTCCAGGCGTTCCGAACCCCGGCCAAGGCTGCGCAGCATGTGCGGGCGAGCCTGGACCGATTTGGAGCCTATATCGCGGGTTGTGTCTTCAACCGGATTCCACAGCACAAAGGGTATGCGGCCTATTACTACTCGTACTACGGATATGGATACCGGTATGGTTATCACGATTACTATTCCGACGAGAAGCTCCCTCCCACACGCCGCGACCGGATCGAATCGGGCTTTGTCTTTCTTCGCGGGCTTTGGGCTTCGGTCTGCAAAGAGCGAAAATTGTCCCACAAACGCCGGCTTTTCGCGGCAGGACTGGCGCACCGTCCGCGCCTGGTGATTTTGACAATTCTTCTGATTGCCTCCTCTGTGGCGCTTCTTGGTTTTCTGATTGTTCGGCCCCTCTTGCGGCAACCCGCGGCCCCGGAACAGCCTGCTGTTTTGCCGGCCGGTCTGGCCACGCCGGGAGAAGGAAGATCCGTTGAGGACCTGGCGTTTGGAGCGGGAGCGCCTGCGGATTCGGGATCCGTGCCTTTCGATTCATCGTTCGAGACCTGGCACAGAAGCCTTGCCGAAAACAACGCGAACGGCTTTCTTTCCTTGTATGCGCGCAACGGACTCAAGTGCCCTGCGGGCGACTACCCGCGCTGGGAATCCTATCTGCGCAAGCGATTCGCCGAACGGCCCGCCTTGGAGGTGCTGATTGGCGAGCGGAAACAACTGGCCGGCGGCGCGGATACCACGGAAGTTGAGTTTCCAATCATGATCCGGTCTGCTTCATCCAGGGTGGAAGCGGTCTTTCGCCAGCTGTGGGTTCGCTCCGGCCGACACTGGCTGATTATCCAGGAAAGGATAGTTTCCCCATGAAAATCGGCAGTCCCCGGGCGAAACTGGTCGAACGCGTATTCTACATCCTTTGCATCGGCCTTGTCGCCTTCGCGGCCTGGTCCGGTCTGCGGCGGTGGTGGAACGGGCCCGCCGACCGGTCTGCGCGGATCACCGTCACGGTATCGGGGAATGTGCGCCACCCCGGGCCGCATCGCATTCCCCTGGGGTCCAGTCTCTTCGACGTGCTGATGGCGGCTGGCGTCGTGCTCACCTCCGATGTGGGCCGGGATTCCCTGAGCCGCCCTGTTCGCAATGGCGAAAAGATTCAAGTCGGCAAGCTGGACGCGCGCGTCGATATGGCCAAGGGCGAAAAGGGCGGGGCCTGCGCAGTCGATTTCCTGCGCGGCACCGTTGATGTTTTCGACCGGGACAATTCCGCCAAAACCATATCACCCGGCTCCTTCCTCAACGAAGGGGACCGAATTGTCTGTTCGCAGACGGGGCAGGTACAACTGGCCTGGCGCGACGGCAGCCAGATCATCCTGCTCGAAAGCGCGCGCGGCCGGCTCGAAAAGATACTGGCGCCCGCCGAAGGAAAACGGCGCAATATCTTTTATGTCGAACTCGGCCGGGCATACGCCAAAATTCAGCCCCTGACGGGAACCGAGGAATTCCAATTCTGGACGCCGCACCTGCGCGTAACCATTCGGGGAACGGAATTCACGTTCGATGTGGCTCCGGATGAAACCGTATTTCGGTTGCACGACGGGTTCGCCTATGTCCAATCTGCCGAGGGGGGCGATGGAACAAACATGATCGCCGGCCAGCGGGTCATTGTGGGGGCCACCGACCCGGTGCTGCGCCCGCAGGAATTTTCGGGTCGAAACGACTTGGAGGGCGTGCAGATCCTTCAGGAGGAGAAAGCCGTATACGAGAAAATGCACCGCCCCTTTAGCATGCTGCTCTGCGGAAAACCGAGCACCTACATTTACTTCCGTCTCGACGCGGCCAACCAGGAGATCGTTTCAATGCACATCCCGCCCAACACATGGGTGGGCGACTTCGTCACCGGGTTCGAAGAATTCGAGAAATCATTCCTCTATGGCGGCGCAAAATTCGCGGTGACGCTGGCCGAACGAATCCTGCGACAAAAAATCGATGACCTCCTCGTCTTTGGCGTGCTCGATGTGGAGCGTTCGGTCGACCTGCTTAACGGCATCAATATGGACCTTGACGCCCAATCCGCCGCCATGCTGAAGTTGACGGCGGGTCCAATGCGCCTCAACGGAGAGCAGGTAGCACGTCTCCTGGCGCCGGGCGCGGATTTTCAGGGGATGGCCGAGCGGCAGAAGAAAGTATTGACATTATTTGTTGATGGCCTGCGAAAGAAGAATATTGTCTTGTCCACTTCCATTATGGGCCGGGCCCTGGGCGGGACCGAAACCAGCCTGTCGGTGCCCAGGGCCATGGAGGTCTACAGCACCTTCAACGCGGTTCGCAACTGGAATTACAGGGCCTTGACCATGCCCGGCAAGAGTTTCGATCGCGAGGGAAAAACGCTGGTCCGGCCGCTGCCGGACCAGCTTGGCGTGATTCTGGTCAAATAGAGGAAGAACCACTCACAGCTCTGGATACAATCATGAAATCACGGAGGACACAGAGAGGAGAAAGGCTTTGGCCTGCGCGAGGCGCGCCAAAAAGATTTTCCTCTGCGCTCTCATTCCTAACTTGGATTTCTCTCGATGGTTTCATGGGATCCCGAGCAGTTACTAAAAGAAAGGGATATCCATGCTAAAGCAAGTCGAAGTCCTGGACCTTTTTGAAAAAACCCGAGCCTTCCTCAAAGGGCATTTTTTGCTTACCTCGGGCCTGCACAGTCCGCATTATTTCCAGTGCGCTTTGGTGCTGCAGCACCCGCGGTACGCGTCTCTGCTCTGCAAAGACCTGGCCCGGCAATTTTCGGCCGAGACCATCGACCTTGTGATCTCCCCGGCCCTGGGCGGTATTGTGGTGGGCCAGGAAGTGGGCCGTGAGTTGGACAAAAGGGCGGTCTTCGCCGAGCGCGAGAACAACGAAATGAGCCTGCGCCGTGGTTTTTCGGTTGCCGAGGGCGAACGAGTCCTGGTAGTTGAAGACGTGCTAACAACGGGAAAATCCATAAAGGAAGTGGTTGCTCTTGTTGAGTCGCGGGGCGGCAAAATCGCCGGGATCGGCGTTCTGGTCGACCGCAGCTCCGGACGAAGCGGACTTGCGAATGTGAGGAGCCTGATGCAGGTCGAGGTTGTGACGTATTCGCCCGAAACCTGTCCGCTGTGCAAAGAAAACATTCCTCTGGTCAAGCCGGGTTCGAGAAAGCTTCCACAAGGAAGTGGAAAATGATCGGTGGAATTGAGATTAAGGAACTGAAGGTTTACGCCGACGAACGCGGCCGCGTCATGGAGATTCTACGTTCCGACGACCCCGCATTCAAAAAGTTTGGGCAGCTTTATATGTCCACCACCATGCCGGGGGCGGTGAAAGCCTGGCATACGCATGCGCGCCAGTGGGACCATATCTGCTGCGTGTTCGGCATGATCAAACTTGTTGTGTATGACGAGCGCCCCAATTCCCAAACAAAGGGCGAGCTCAACGAGTTTCATTTAGGCGTTCACGCGCCGCGTGTGATTGTTGTTCCGCCCGGTCTGTGGCACGGATGGAAATGCACCAGCCTCGAAGAGGCCGTCATCATCAACACGGTAAGCGAGTTGTTCAACCGCGCCAAACCGGATGAGAACCGGATTGACCCGCACAAGAACCACATTCCCTATTCCTGGGAGAGAAAAGATGGCTAAGGTCGTTGTTACCGGCGGTGCCGGTTTTCTGGGTTCGCATCTCTGTGATTACCTCATCGCCAAAGGCCATCAGGCCGTTGCCGTGGATAACCTGATTACGGGCAATCTTGAAAATGTCGAGCACCTTTTCGGGAACCCCGCCTTCTCCTTCCTCAAGCACGACGTGACCAACTATATCCACGTGCCCGGACCTGTCGACTACATCCTCCACTTCGCCTCTCCGGCCTCCCCCATCGATTATTTGGAATATCCCATTCAGACCCTGAAGGTGGGCTCGTTGGGAACGCACAAAGTCCTGGGCCTTGCCAAGGAAAAAAAGGCCACTTTCCTTTTGGCCTCGACATCCGAGGTTTACGGCGATCCTCTCATCCACCCGCAGACCGAGACCTACTGGGGAAATGTGAATCCAGTAGGACCGCGCGGCGTCTATGATGAAGCCAAGCGATTTGCCGAGGCAATGACCATGGCCTACCATCGTTTCCATAAGGTGGAAACGCGCATCGTAAGGATTTTTAACACCTATGGCCCGCGCATGCGCCTTAACGACGGTCGTGTTGTCCCGGCCTTCGTAAGCCAGGCCCTGCGGGGCAAGGATCTAACCATGTTCGGCGACGGTTCGCAGACCCGCAGTTTTTGCTACGTCGCGGACCTTGTGGAGGGAATTTATCGCTTGCTGATGTCCAAGGAATCCGACCCGGTGAATATCGGCAACCCCACTGAAATGAGCGTGAAGGCTTTTGCCGAGAAGATCCTTGCGATCACCGGCTCCGATTCGAAGATCATCTCGAAACCACTGCCTGTTGACGATCCCAAAGTCCGCCAGCCCGACATTACGCGGGCAAAAAGTATCCTAGGATGGGAACCCAAGGTGCCAGTTGAAGAAGGATTGAAAAAATTCATCGAATGGGCGAGGACGAAGATATGAAAGCCATCATTCGTTCAACCGCGCTGATCGTGTTGACGATTTTCACGCTGGCAAAAGCCAAAACCTATACGGCCACGCTGTGGGTATCCGGAATGGGCTACGCGGAAGGGCCGTCCGTTGATGCCCAGGAGAACCTGTTTGTCTGCACCGGCAGCTTGCTTCACCTGGTCAAGAAGATCACGCCTCAAGGGGTTGTCTCAGATTTCGCCACACTAATTGGTCCCAACGGTTCAGAATTCGACACTCTCGGAAATTTATTGGTAACCGATGCTACAGGGAAAAAGGTTGTCAGAATTTCAAAGCAAGGGACAATTACCACAATTGCGGACCGGACTCATACAGGAGCTGCCTTTAGAAATCCCAATGATCTCACTATTGGTTTGGATGGCACCATATATTTCACGGACAGCGATACCGATGGGGCAATCTATTTTATTCCACTCGGTGGCGCCGTAAAGCTCTTTGCCACATCCAGGAGCCCCAACGGTCTTACCCTGAACTTGGCGCAGAACAAGCTGATCGTGGCGACAGCGCTCACCGCCACCGGCGGCATTCGGCCAGAAAACGATACAGTCACTCTTTTCGAGTACGCCATCACCCCTTCCGGTGGCACCAACCGCCGTGCACTGGTGACGAACTCCAAATGGGGCGACGGAATGAAAACGGACATGCAAGGCAATTATTGGTATTGCTTGTATGACAAAGGCAAGGCATTCCGGATTTCCCCAATGGGCCAGTACCTGGATACAATCATCGTAGCCAATGGCGCAGGCGGACTTAGCAATCTTTGTTTTGGAGGTCCCGATAATCGCACTGTATTCCTGACCCAGCAAGGGACCGGTTACAGAGCAGTTTACAAAGCGGTAGTAGACATCCCCGGCGTGCCCAACGGTGATCGCAGGAAGCTCTTCTCCGGAATCCAAATACCCGGTGCGACCCGAGTCGCCAAACCCCGAAAGACCGCCGAAGTCTTGCTTCTCGGAAGCCGCCGAGAAGGCACGGTCGGGTTCGACCTCCAAGGCCGCCTGCTGACTTCCGATGAAAAGAATCCCAACCGAGCGACTGCTGTCGTCCAGGTCACCCAGTGAGCGACTTTCTGTCGTTGGTCAACCAACGCCAGAGTACGCGACGTTTTCTTTCGACCCCGATTCCCCGGGACCAGATTGACAAGTGCCTGGAGGCAGCCCGGCTTGCACCCTCTGCATGCAATTCGCAGCCATGGGAATTCATCGTGGCCGACAAGCCGGATTCAGTCAAGGCGTTAAGCAAGGCCGCATTCTCGGGCCTATACTCCATGAATGCTTTTGCTTCGGAAGCGCCGATTCTGATTGCCGTAGTAACAAAATTTTCTTCGCCGACAGCGCAAGCCGGCGCACTGTTTCGGCGCACACACTACAACCT
This sequence comes from uncultured Fibrobacterota bacterium, assembly GCA_964455935.1. Taxonomy (GTDB): domain Bacteria; phylum Fibrobacterota; class CAYVZU01; order CAYVZU01; family CAYVZU01; genus CAYVZU01. The sequence continues at coordinate 1,780 of CAYVZU010000048.1, read as the reverse complement.
GATTGACATTGGAATTGCCTGTGAGCATCTTGTGCTGGCGGCCGCGGAACTTGGAATTGGCTCTTGCTGGCTTGGCTGGTTCAACGAAAAAGCCGTGAAAAAGTACCTTGGAATCCCGCGATTCCAACGCATCGATGTTCTTTTAAGCCTGGGATTTCCCGAGCAAAAAGAGCAACGGCCCAAGCAACGGAAACCCCTTGCGGAAATCCGCAAGTTCAGGAATTAAAACAGGATATCGTGCCCAACTTTTGCAATTAGGCAAATCCAATATTAGATTCAACAAGGGGTAAGTTTGATTACAAAGGCCCCATGCGCAATGGAGGCACCAATGCGAAAACCGGTTATCGCCCTTTTGGCGGGACTTATTATGCTGTCCTGCGGCGGCAAGCAGATGAGCTGGTTCGAGCGCGAATCGCTCTTTGCCTTCGAGGACATCGACCAGTTCGAAACCAGCGGCTACTCGGTTTCCACTCGCTTTTTTGAACCGGGCAATAACATCTCGCGTACCCATCCCCAATATTTTGGCGGAACACCGGAAGAACAACGCGCCGTCGTATGGAAAGATTACATCATGCATTCGACAATCTACCTCTTTACCGTACGCAACGGGAAGGCACCGATCCGTTACTATATCCTGCAGGGCACCACCCAGCGATCGGATTTCGACAACTATCTTCAAATCGCCTCGATTGACGCGGCAAGGGTTCAACTAAACGACCCCAATACGCAGCCATACAAGGAAGCCGTGATCCGAACCTACCCCGTTCCCATCATTGGCGGATTTGTGTTCGACAACATGGAAATTTTTAGGCAGCCCGAAAACAAGCAGTTCATCGAAGAAGGCTTGCTGCTTCACGGCGAATACTTCCGGGTCACCCGCTATAGCGAGATCCGCGCCGCTCTTTCGGATGTGATTGCCAAAGACCTTGGCACTCCCTGACCTGAACCCATACCACGGATGCCTGCGTAGGCCCGAGGCCGTGCGAGAAGGGCACAAGCAAGGAGCGCAAAGCAGGCATATCAATAAGAAGATATGCCGATGGAGCGAAACGCAGGCTGTGACCTTCGCAGCCGGATGAAGACAAAGGGGATCTGCGAGATGGGTTCTTGCGTGGCGCTGGCCCGTTGCAGCGATTACGACCCTCAAAACGTTTCGTCGGCAATCCGGAAGATTCTCTCCCCTCTTGGCGGCATTGAATCCTTTGTTCGTCCCGGCCAGACAGTCCTTTTAAAACCAAATCTTCTGTTCGCCACGCCTCCCGAAAGGCACATCACCACCCATCCAGAAATTGTAAAAGCCATTGCCCTTGCAGCGCAAAAGGCCGGAGGCCGGGTCTGGATCGGCGATTCGCCAGGCATCGGAAGCAGCGACTTTGTCTGCCGCGGAAGCGGAATGACGAAAGTGGCTCGGGAAGTTGGGGCCGAGATCAAGGACTTTGCTAGTAAGAAAATGCCGCTGCGGTCCAGGGCCGGTTACCGGATCAACATCGCCAGAGCGGTGATCGATGCGGACGTGGTCATCAACATTCCCAAGGTGAAAACCCATCTTCAAATGGGATTGACCTTGGGAATCAAGAATTGCTTTGGCTGCATTCCCGGTGCCGAAAAATCGCAATGGCATTTCCGGGCGGGAATCGATGCGCTTCAATTCGGCCGCATGCTGGTGGAAACATTCCTGCTCGTGAAACCGGCCCTCACAATCGCCGATGGAATCTGGGGCCTGGAGGGTGAAGGTCCCTCCACCGGCGGGACGCCACGCAAGCTGGGATTCCTGGCCGCC
>CAYVZU010000047.1:0-27302 GCA_964455935.1 uncultured Fibrobacterota bacterium | reverse complement strand
TCCGGCGAAAAGGATTCTACACCCCTATCGCCATTGTGGTCAACAGTCCCGATGCCGAAATTCGGAAAGCCTTTCGCAAGCTAAACGTGGACTTGATCACCCCCGACCAACTTCAGGATTCCGTGGACATCGCAATCGAGCTCTCGAAGTCCAGGACCGTCAAGGGCACCAAATACGAAAGGGCCGAAATTCAAAGACGGGGTGTGGAGCAGAACGAAACCGGGGGCAAAAGGATCTCCATTAAAAAAGACCGCAACGAAGGCGAAGAGCTGGAGATAGGAAAATCCGGTGTGGAGCGGAGATCCCGGAAACCCGGGGAACAATCCGGCGCACAGGAAGACGACGACGACAAGGCCGGCCTGGTGCCGGAGGAAGGGGAAACAGCACGCCAAAGCTCCCGGGATACGCAAGCACGGTATCAAGACCAGGAAAATGGCGATGGCGATGCGGAAGAGGCGGTTGACGACTCGGACGACGATTCGACCGGACCACAGGCTGCAGGGCCGGCCCCAAAGCGAAAACCCAATACCGGTAAAACGACAAGGCTGGATAGGGTCGCAAAAAAAACGGAACCGGAAGAAGAAGTCGAGGAATTAGCAGCCGGCTCATCCCTGCAGGAGGAAGAAACAGAGGAGCTGCTGCTCCACCACGATCCGGATACTCCGGAAGATCCTTCACCGGAGAAGAAACAGCAGGATAGCTCCTCCAAAGCTCGGGAAAGCCCCGCATCATCAAAGGTCATTTTGGGGCGTTCCGAAATCGAGTCCGGGCCAGGATCGTTAGCCAAGGAAGCCGACAATCCTGCTTCTCCGGACCGGGGCACTGTTTCGCCAGGGACCATTGGAGCCGGAAACCAAAAAACGCCCAGCTCCGGGGCAGACGAGACTGCAACCATGCGGTCCGCCGAAAGCAACAAGATCCGGCGCCTTGCCGCAAGGGCTTCACAGGCAACCGAGCAGGAAATAAAAGAGGGCCCGGTTGGAGCGGCCCAATCGAGCGATTCCGGCAATCAACCGCAGGCCCGCAGCAAGGCCGAGTTTGCCCCCATGAGGACTTCACGCGGTTCCGACTGGACAAAAACGGAAACCTCGGTACCAGAAATCATACACGGTTCCGGAAAATCGCACGATGAGACGGCAACAAAGCCGGCCTCAGATGGAAAGCCCAACGAGAAGCTTGCGGATTCCGTCCACGACCATGACGGAATTATCATTGGGGAAGAGGCCGGAAAGAATGCCGGCCGTGAGACATTGCCGCCAAAGGAAGCGGGTCCGGCGCCCGAGAAAGAGGCGGTTTCCCAAACGCCGGCTGTCCTGGTGGAACCCGGCGCACAGCTGAAAGACAAGGAGGTTGGGCAGGAAATTGCGAAAGCGGGGATTTCCCCGGCCGCGCGCGCGGAAATAGAAAAGCATGGAATCGAGAGGCACAGCGTTCAAGAAATAGATAAATCGGGACTCCAGGAAGAGCCCGGCCACGCCCGGGAAGAAGATGAGGAGCGATTGCGGCCGCCAGCAGGGCCCAGCGGCGGACCGGACAAAGCCCCGCCGCCGGAGCAGAAAAGGATCCAGAAATCCGGGGTGGACAAAGACCCCGCCTTTGTCGCTGCCTCCGAAATGCACGGGCTTGCGCAGAATCGGCCGACCCCGTTAAATCCTGCCGCAAAGGCGAATGAGAGCAAGGAAACGACGACTCCGCCGGACACCGGAAAGCCGCAGGAAAAAGCCGCTCCAAAAACGTATCCGACGCCATCGCGCTCCGCTCAAGTCCCTTTCGCGCATGCGGCCAAAGGCCAAAACGATTTTGAGGGCTGCTACTATCTGGATTTCAAAGGCTTTCCCAGTCTGGTCATGATGCAGTTCTCACGCCATGCAAAAATTTCTTTGACCCGCGACATGGCATACTCCCAGCGCAAACACCTGGAAGCGATTCTTGAACGCGGCCTAAGCAGCGACCGCCGCCTGCTGGGCCTCACATTTGTAGGCGAAGGCGAGTTGGACAAACGAATCGTATTGCATCTGGCCAGACTATCTCAAAAACTAAGCGGAAGCGGAAATACGGTTTGCCTATACAATTGCGGGCAGCACATTAAGGAATTTTTAATTGAAAACGGGGTCTTTTATTCCCTCCGCGTCTTTCCCACAGAAAAGGAATTTGACGCCTTCGCCAAGGCGGTCTGATCTTCATTCTTCAAGTAGAATCTTGGCTTTCAGCAAAGCCTCGGCATATTCGGATTCCGCGTCCGAATCGGCTACTATCCCTCCGCCGGTTCCGTAAACAGCCGTGCCGCAGGTTTGATCCACCACCGCGGTACGGATCGCCACGCCAAATCGGGCCCTTTGGCCAGGCAGAATGCAGCCCACCGCCCCTGTATAAAGACCCCTTGGAGAGTGTTCAAGATCGCGGATAATCTCCATGGTTTTCACTTTGGGCGCTCCGGTGATCGAGGCGCAGGGGAACAGGGCGCGGAAAATTTCCGCGATCCCGGCATTCGTAGTCGCGCTTACCGTAGAAGTCATTTGCCAAAGGGTTGGATACGGCTCCACCCGGAAAAGCTCATCCACCTTCACGGATCCGGTTTTGGCAACGCGCCCAAGGTCGTTTCGGATCATGTCCACAATCATCACGTTCTCGGCTCTATTCTTGGCCGAATTTTGGAGCCAATCCGCCTGGCCTTCATCGTCAGCTTGCGTCTTGCCTCGTTTTGCGGTCCCTTTCATTGGACGGCACACAAGCCGGTCTTTGCACAGATCAAAAAAGAGTTCCGGAGAAGCCGAACAGACCGCGAAATCATCGCTGAGGATGAAGCACCCATACGGGGTCCGCTGCCTGGAGTAAAGCCGATGGAAAAGCGAAAGGGGTTCCTGGCGGATCCTGGAAGAAAGCCGAAAGGTAAAATTGACCTGGTACGTGTCTCCAGATCTTATATGCTCCTTCACAAGATCGATGCATTTACTGTATTCACATACACTTAAATCTTCAAGCCATGACATGGTTTCAGGCCGGTCAAAGCGATCTTCGAACGGCTTGAACGAGCCGGCCTCAAACAGGCCGAAGCGAATTAGCGGAACCCCTGTATCGCTTCCTTTTGCCCGGAATGCGCTGTCAAAAGCAGGCGCCGAATCATACGAAACAAATCCCACGGCAATCCACTTTTTCGCATTCACGATCCGCTCGGTTTCCCGCAAAATGTCCAGCACTTCTAAATAACTTCGGGTGGATAAGATTGCCTTTGGCGTGGAAGACACGCACAGACCTTCACGGCCGGGAATTGGAAGCGCCGCAATCATGGCAAGAAAATACAGATTTTGCACGGTCCTGCTACCGGATTATTTTCTTCGAGCGCATCCCGAATCAATAGGAAATACGGAGGAGCAATCATGGAAAAGCGGATTCCAGTACAATGGGAACCGGTGGGGCCCGGCGGAGGAGGCGGCCACTTTTATCCCGCATTCAGCCCGGTTGACCCGAACCTGATGATGTTTGCCTGCGATATGGGCGGCATCTACATTTCCCATGATGGCGCCCAAAGCTGGCGGATGCTGCCCGGCCACATTGTTCGCAGACTGGCCACGCGGGCCGGTTTTCATCCAGCCAACGCCGATGTTATCATTCTGATCACCGCGCACGGCCTGTCCGTTTCACGCGACCGGGGTTTGACCTGGACCCGCATCCTGCACGAGAAAACATTGGCCCACTTCCCCGGTAATACGTCTGAGCAGCATCAATTTAGCGGAACCGGAATCTTCTTTCACCCTCATGATCCCGACACAATTCTGGCGGGCTTCTCCAAGTTCGCCGGGGCAGAGGGCAATTTCGTCTTTCGTTCGCGCGATGGCGGCCGGACCTGGGAATGGCTCAACGAGTGGCCCGCCGCAATTTCCTCCAGCCATCTCGTCTTCGACGAATCCGCCGATCGGGAAACCCTGTTTTCGATCGGCCCCAACGGTGTTGTCCGGACCCAGGACGGAGGCAGGTTGTGGTCCGTCATATCGCAGGGACTCCCTGCGGCCGAAGGTAAGGTTCGAGTTACAAGCCTGGCAGGGGCCTGGCGCAACGGCAAGGCCACTCTGTATGCCACAGTTGCCGGCAGCAACGTGCGCGGCATTTACAGCGGAGGGGTGTTCAAATCAACCGATGGCGACAATAGTTGGTTCGAGGCCAGCAATGGTTTGTACCGGGGTTTGCGAAAAGGCCATGGAATGGGTGAGCTAATGCAATACGGGTCGGTCACACTGGGTAATGCGAATCCCGACTTGGTCTATATCACTGCATCAGGCGTGTTGGAGCAGCCGGGCTACGACCGAGCCGTCTGGCGCACAACCAATGGTGGAAGTGATTGGAAATGCGTGAGTTACGGGCCACACTTCTGGAAGAACTGCAATTTCGAAATGGACTGGATGAATCTCGATCTGGACGGCGGCTGGGGCTGGAGTGCCGGACCGGGCCAGATCTCATGCTGCCCCACGCATCCGGAGCGGGTATTTTTTGTAAACGGCGGAAACGGCTATGTGTCTTTTGACGCGGGGGAACGCTGGGCGCCCATGTTTACCGACCGCATTTCGCAAGCCGAGTACCGCGGCCGCGGCGCAGAGGTCCTGACCTGCTACCACGTATATCACCACCCCAAAGAGCCGAATCGCCGCTGGATCGCCTACACCGATATTGGTATGTTCGCCAGCAAAGATAGCGGAAAGAGCTGGGCCTACGCGGCCAAGGGCTCGCCCTGGGCCAACACCTGCTACGAGCTTGCCGTTGATCCGGACAAGCCCGGTCGGCTTTGGGGCGCATGGTCGAACTTTCACGACCTTCCCCATATGAAGGTGACGCAAAGAAACATAGAGCGCACCGAGGGCGGAATCTGTCTCACGGAAGATTATGGGATGACCTGGAGACCTCTGTGGGGCCCCAATTGCCCGCCAAACGACCAGGGCACATGCACGACGATTGTGCTGGACACATCCAGTCCGCTGGATTCGCGGACGCTCTATGCCGGCTTTCTTAACGCCGGAGTGTGGAAGACCACGGATGGTGGAGCGACCTGGCAGGAGTGTAACAATGGCTTGCCCGGAATGCAGACCCGAAACGTATGGAGATTATCGCTCCACAAAGACGGGTCCCTTGTGTGCGGAATGGCCGCGGCCTATCCCCAAAACAAGCTGGTTGCGGGAGGCGTCTATCGTTCGACGGACGGGGCAAAAACCTGGTCGCGAATCGGTGCGGATCAGCCGTTCGATTTCCTTTTTGGCGTTACACTAAACCCTTGCGACTCAAAGGTGATTTACGTTTCCTGCTTCGAAGTGCCGCCCAAAACCGAAAAACGCGGTTTCGGAAGCGCGATTCCCTGGCTGCCCGGCAACGGAAAGGGAGGCGTTTACCGGACCACCGATGCGGGGCAAAGCTGGGCTCGCGTTCTGGATATGCCGTACTGCTCCGATGTGACGGTCCACCCCAATCAGCCGGATACCCTTTATGCCGCGACCTATTACCATGGTATTTTCAGGAGCCGCAATGCCGGCAAGAGCTTCGCGCCGCTGGCCTATACCCCGCACCTGATGAACCAGCGCGTGGCAATTGACCCGGACGGCGAAACGCTGTGGGTGACTACATTCGGCGGCGGGGTTTGGCGGGGCAAGCCGGAGGAATGAAGCAATTTGTATTCCCCGCGGAGACAAAAATGCGCAGAGGCGGGAGTTGAACGAAATACCGAAGTAGTTTATTGGAAAAGGCGGTTTTGAAAGATTGTGTGAAACGCTCGCGGGAAGAAATGCTTATGCAGTTCAACCTGGCCCATTTAAGCCTTATCAGATAAAAAGCCCTTATTCATGGGAAATCAGACCCGCATAAATATTCTCGATCTTCGCGAAAACCCGGTTCCAACCAAACTTAGCGCAATCTTTCTGATTCTGTTGTGACAATCTGATTCTTTCGCATTCGGAATTCGCCAGATGAGCCACCCCCTGGGCAATCGCGGCCGGGTCGTTGGGATCGATAAGCAACCCGTTCACATTGGATTTTATGATCTGACGATAGCCATCGTTATCGCCCGCCACAATGGGCAGCCCGGCGGCCATGGCCTCCAGGAGCACGATCCCGAAGCTTTCGCCATAGCCGGCAGGCGAACAAAACAGGTGAGCGCTGCGGAAATGGGCCGGAATGTCAGCATAAGGAACTTTTCCAACAAAGACGATCCGGTCACGCATCGCCGGGGAAACCAGTTGCTGGTAGTAGGCCCGAAATGGCCCATCCCCCACCAGAATCAGGCGGCATTCTCTGCTCGTGAAGTTTGGCAGAAGCTCCAGGCTTTTCAGGAGATGCCGAACGCCTTTGCGCGGCTCAGGCCGTCCCACAAAAAGAATATTCAACCGGCCATCCATGAAGGCGGGAATTGTGCGGGTTTCTCCCGCAAAGCGCTCCACATCCACTCCGTTGGGAACGACATGATATGAGCCCGGGAATATCGTCCGATGAAATTCAAGCGCGGACTTGGAAACTGCGATTCGCGCATCCAAGCGGGCCATCGAAGGAGCAAAGAGTTTGCGGGACAGGCGCAAAAGAGCCTGGGCGCCACGGCCACCGCTTGCGTGAAAGGTCCCGACCAGTTTCAGCTTTCCACCGCGCACGCGAAGCATGTGCGCCGTTTTCAAAATCCGCAGGTTGAGTGGGCAGAACAGGGGTTGATGAAAATGCAGAATGTCGAATTTTTCATGCGCGAGAATGGTTCGAATGCGGCGGGAGCCGAAGGTGAAGGAAAGACGCGTAACCGAACCATTGGAGAAAAAGGGAAACGACCTGCCAATGCGAATAAGATCCTCGCCCACACTGGGTCCCCCTTCCCCGGAGAAGGGGGTAATGATCCGGACCGCGTGTCCTAGGGCTTTGAAGTCGCGGTATTGGTGGAAAACATGCTCGGTAATTCCACCGTAGCACGGGTAAAAGAAAGGGGAAACAATTCCAATTCGCATGGCAAATGCTTCCGGGAACGCCGCTTGAGTTGGTTGACGTGAAGCCATCATCGCTTTTGAGCAAAAGGCATTCCGGTTCATTGATTCATTCACCATTTAAGGGGATGAAATCGCAATCGCGCTCCTGGCCCGGATTTTGTTACTGGTTTGATCTCCGGAATTGACGAATCCGGGATCACGGATTTTCATTGCGCATCTGAAAGACGAAGAGGAACTAATCAACCAAGACCGCAACCGGACGGACGCGCCGGCAGACTGCGGTTCTGCAAAAAGGAGGTTTGAATGAGGAGGCGAACGCTCATCCTGGGTCTGCTCTGTGCCATGGTTCTGGCAAACTGTTATGGTTCGTTCAGTCTGACCAGAAAGGTCTATGACTGGAATGGCGAAATGAGCAACAAATTCATTCGCAGCGCCGTTTTCTGGGTGCTGACCATCATCCCCGTGTATCCGGCTGCGGCGTTTGTTGACGTCGTATTGCTCAACACAATCGAGTTCTGGATGGGCGAAAATCCGGTCGCCCTTCGTGGAGATCAGATGCAGGAGAAAACGGTCCAAGCCAACGGCAAGACGTACCTGCTTAAAATGGGCCGCAATCAGATTCAGATTCGTCAGACGATCGGCCCCGATCAGGGACATGAAATAGCGCTGATTTTCGACGAAGCACACAAATCCTGGTTCATGCACTCCCAGGGCCAGATCCGGAAGATTGTTTCTTTCGAGAGTCAGGACGTCGTTTTGTTCCGTCCCGATGGCCAGTCCGAACGCATCCCGCTCTGATTAATCCCTCTTCCAAATCTCCGGCGGCGAGGATTCGCTTTCCTGGCCGCCGGCGTTCTCTTGTGATCCTGTCGAATTCTTCAGAACGCGTCTCACGGGATCCGGGCCGCCTTCATTCGCAGCACGAGGCGCCAAAGGTCCGATTCTCCGGGCCTTAGCTCCCGCGGAAACCGGATCCGGATCCGGATCAGCAGATCGCCCGCGGGATTGGGTTGGTGTGCCGCCAGACCCATTCCCTTTGCGCAAAGAATCGTTCCCTCGACCGTCCCCGGAGCGATCCGTACGCGAAGCACTTTGCCGTTTGGAACCCGAATTGTTCGCTCACCGCCAAGCAGGGCCATGTGTGGGTCCAGCTGGATGTAGCATCCAAGATCGCGGCCCTGCCGTTCGAACCGGATCTCCTTTTGGATATGAACGCGGAAAAACAGGTACTCCGGAAGAGCAAACGCATCGCCGTTGTTGATTCTGAATCGAAGAACTTGCAGATCGGAGCAACGAGCGGGGATTTCCAGATTCAGCGGACGCCCGCGGTGGAGTACGCACCGCATACAGCCCCGTTGCGCCTCTTCCGCGCCAATCACGATCTCCAGGGGTTCATGCCCGCTCCATGGTGCGGACCGCGGTGACCGCGACGCGCGACCGTTTTGAGACAATGGCGCCTTGCGATCGACCTCAGGCTCCGGCCGTCTTCTGGCGCGAAGCAGGTCATATTTCTCCTTGCGCAACGGATCCGATAGCATTTCATACGCCTCCCGAATTCCCTTGAAGCGGCTCCATAGAACGGGGTTGCCCGGATTTTTATCCGGGTGGAACCGTAATGCTTGGCGCCGGTAGGCCGATTTGATTTGATCGGTCGTTGCGGCTTCGCTCACGCCCAGAATTGCATAGAAATCCGGGGCCGAATTCGGAATAGTATGTGAAGCCATATACTTGCTCGCCCAACGGAATGAGATGTAAATGGATTAAAGGAAGGCTACATGCGTGAATCACAAATTCCATGCCGGAAGGATAAAGGCGCGCCCAATTTGATACTCTTGGCCAGGACTGGAGAGAGCCGTGCCGTCTCGCCGGAAAAAAGGGACGCAAACTTTGTCCTGCACCCCGTCATTCAAAAAGCTTAATTTGCTGGGGGATTGAAGTAGAGTTAGGGGCAATGGAACTTGGCTATACAACCATGGCCACCCCCGGGTTTGAGGGTGTTGAGGCGATCCGCACCGCCAAACGCCATGGATTCCAAGGCGTTGATATGCGAGTCTTGGACAAGATAGACGAATTGGCGCGCGATTCTACGCCTGCCCTGATCCGGGACATTCGGAACGCCTTTTAGGCCGAAGGAATCGCCTCACCCAGTCTTCTGTGCTACAACTCCACAGGCAACCTTGCGGAGCCGTCATCGTGGGAAGCAATGCGGTCTTCGCTTCTTCGTTTTCTCGATTTGGCCAAGCAGGTCGGCAGCAATGCCATTCGCATGTTTACGGGCAATCTTCACGAAGGAACAGGACCGCCTTTGCTGATCACGCGCATTGCGAAAAAGGTTTTCCGGCTGGATTAGTTTCAAGTGGGAAAAGATATGGAATCCGGAACTGGACGATTACACGATAGCCCTGCCCTGTTTTATTCGCCGGACCAGAGAGAATCTGTCGTAGATTTCCGGGCGGACGCCGCCGGCTTCGCCCTGCTTGCCCCATATGCATCACTGAACCGAAAGTAGCCTGTCGATTCCCGATATGCCGCGCCGCTCGCATTGAGGGCCTGCTCGATGCGCGCATCCCGCACCACCGTGGTCAGCTTGAACCGATGCATGGTCGTATCAACCGGAGGCAGCATCCGCACGATGTGCCGGGACCGGTCGCTCTGAAAGAGGATTAGTGAGTCCATGATCATGCCGGAAGTGTAGTCGAGGTTTGTGTAGAACCAGTCGAAATAAAGTTCCTCTACCCCGGGCTTGAATGTGCTGTCGATGAAGGAGTAGTAGCGGTAGCTCTGGATTGATGAATCGGACCCGTTGATACCTGAATCGGCAACCACAAAGTACGAGCACCCGGTGTCAATGAGAACCGTATCGTCAACCAGCGCGGAATCCAGTGAGTTGTATAGGTACTGGAATGTGTGGGGATACGAGGGGATGGAATCGGGATCGCTTAGATTTGACTTCTCCACGCGAACAACACCCACCCAGTTGATCTCGGGATTTCGATTGCTGTTGACTGAACCATAGGCCCGGCTGTAACGCACAAGCAGGTATTTGAACACCTCCAGCTCGAATTCGGCGGAAACGTTGACCGTGAGTTTGATCCTGCAGGCAATCTGGTCCACGAAATCAACCATTGATACTGGAAGAGTTTCGGGGGAACCGCGGTGCTCTTTCAAAAGTGAATCGATCCGAGAGAGTTGCGGCCCCAACATCGCGTTGAGCGCCGAATTGTAGAGCAGAATCGAATCGGGAACCACAAAGCGAAAGTCATACGGGGTCGAGCCGGGCAGCATCAGAGAATCGAGGTCCACCACCCGGCCCTCTTTAAGGATTTGCCCATACAGGTCGCTGGCACCATCCAGTACAGCCTCCCATTCCAGTTGGGGCGAATCCACGGCTGTATAGCATTCGAACCGCACCCGAACCGTATCGCCCGGCGAAGCGTCGGGCGGTTCGCATATAATGGCAAAAGGCCGGGTCTTGGTCAAATCGACATTTTCATATTTGGAGGGAAATCCGGAGCAGTTCAAAACGCCCAGTGCGGCCAGGCAGGTTAGGAATATGATTTTTCCAACACGGACTTTCACTCTTTTATCGTCATCTCGACCAGCGGGAGAGATCTCTTTTGATCCGTCGAAAAGAGCGGGATTTCTCTCCTCGCTTAAAATGACGGATACTTGGTGATTCTTGCGCAACGCCATATTAGAACTCCACGCGTAACCCGGTGGACGGCAAAATAATGCCGCCGATCACCTGCCGCTCCGAACCGTCATAATTGTAATTGTAAAATTCAGGACTATTATAGAAGAAATAGTTTGCATTCTGCACATCCAGATACAACGACAGAATCCACGATTTGAAAATGTATTTCTTGTCAACGCGGACATCGATCTGAAAGAACGGGCCCATGCGGTCCAATCGCGGTTCGCCCATCAGCGCCTGGTAGTATCCCTGTTCCGCGTTGTATTGGTATTGGTGCTGTGTGTACCCGAGATTGGGCGTGGACGGGTTCCCGGTCACATAGCGGAGGCGAAGACCCGTTTCATACCGGCGCGGCAAGCGCCAGCTGGCCACGATCTGCAAATTGTGCGTCTGATCCTCCGAAAAAAGATACCAGGCCTTTGGATCCCAAACCCGTTCGCCATGGGGATTGTAGCCCATGGGTTCCGTGAGCGAACGCCGCTCGCTGCGGGAAAGCGAGTAGGCGACCCACCCAAAGAAATGCTCGGTTTGATTCCACCGCAGCATGAGTTCCAGACCGTACATCCGGCCTTCACCATTGGCCAGGAAATTCAGCGGCTTCCCGGTCGTGGGTGAAATGGAATCAATATTTTCGGGAATCCTATCCTGTGTGTTATGGTAGCCCTGCGCGTCCAGCGTGACCACATCCGTGACGTCCCATTCATAGCCCAGAACCGCATGCCGCCCCAGGGTCGGAGGCAATTCCGGGTTTCCCCACACAGTATCAATCGCCTGGCCAAGCGGTTTGGGCGACTGATTGTATGTCCCGATGGCCCCTTTGATCGAATGCCCCGGCCTCCACTTGTAACGCGATGTTAGCCTCAGCGAAGGCGCACCCTCATCGATTTCCATATAGTAATCGTAGCGAATGCCCGGTGTGAAGGTGAGCCCGTTGAGCGGATGCAATTCGAGACCTGTATATCCCCCCAGAGTCGAGAACCAGTTTCCGTTCACGCTGCGCCGCGCGCCCTGATTCGAAAGAATATCGAGCGTATAGTTGTTGGGTATGACGGAGAGATCCAACCCAAGATTCCAATTTATTCTCTGGGATAATTTGAGCGACAAATCATCGCGCAGGCAAAAGGTCTTCTGCGTGTTATCCATTTTGACAAAACCAAAAACGGCAAAATCATAGTTGCCGGAGATAACGGATGCGCGTAACCGGTTTTTCCAGGCTTCCGCTTCGGAGTCGTAACCATACAGGAATTGATCGAACCGGATGTCTTGGGACAGTTCGTTTTTCGCATCCGATATTTCCGTGCTGCCCCCGCGCACCTCGTCGACAATGAATTTCATGGCATCCTTGGAGGAGAACAGGGACCAGAACATCCTGTTCCGCCGGCTTGGCTGATAATCGACGCGCGTGACGAAATCCCAGTAGTAGGGAACCACGGTCATGGGCAATGTGACACCGGCCTGCTCAAGCACAAAGGCCAACACGTCCGCCACGTAGCTTCGCCGGCCCGTGGTCAATAGGCTCCAGCTCCCGGCAAGGGGTCCCTCGGCCAGAAACGAAGCATCGATCATGCTGACATCGAGGTTGCCATGCCAGCGATCGGATTTGGCCGGCCGGCCCTTGATTTCGACAACGCCTGCAATCGCCGCGCCATAGCGGACATTGAATCCGCCCGGATAAAGATCCACGGAGGACAGGGCGTCGGAGTTGTAGGTGGACCGCAATCCGCCAAAATGGAATAGAAGGGGTATTTCCACGCCGTCAAGAAAGTAGCGCGAATCTCCCGAAGCCGCACCGCGAACGATGATTTCCCCGGAAATGAAGGATGCCCGGGCCACACCCGGCAGAGCCTGAACAACTTTCACCGCGTCCCCTCCAAAGCCCGGGATCCGTTTCACCTCGCTTAGGGAGAGCGTATTCTTGGCCACTTCCTGCTTTTCGGCCTTGCCGTAAACGACAATCTCGTATTCGGCATAATTGAGGCGTTCGAGCCGGTATTCGACATCCAATTGCTTCCCGGCCTCAATCGTTTCCATGGCTTGTACGGCTGTGTAGCCCGATACCGGAAACGTCAGTTCGGCCCTGCCCGTCGGCAAAGACTTGAATTCGAACCGGCCCAAAGAGTCGGTGGATGTCACCAATTTTCCGCCTTCAAAGCGCTGCCCGGAAAACGACCCGATCCGGGCCAGAAACGCCTCGCGGGGCACGGTCAGCCCGTCAATGCTGTCGGGCAATGTTGCCACAACCATGGCGTCGGCAATGGGCGCGCGCGTCCCCTTCTCTTTAAGGACTCCCTTGAGGTTCACGAACTCTTCGATTCGGCTGACTTCCTCCTGAATCGAGAAGCGATATTCGTATTGAACCAGAACCGCGACCGGCTTTCCACCCGCAATCGCCGGTTCGAACTGGAATCGCCGCACCGCGTTCAGCGCGGAGGTGTCCATATCCGGGTAAAGGGATTTGAGCACGCCAACCGAATCGACCCGCCCGCTGTCGGAGACCAGCAATTCTAGCGTAACGGTGCCCTCGGTTCCGGCCTTCAGCCGGTCCGGAGGATACTCGGCCTTGATGAATTCTTTAAGTACGGGTGTCTTATCGATGGGCGGAAGCGCACTACGAATGGAGTCGATCTGACGCTGGGTAAGAGTGTCCCCGTCTTCGGTGACAAACAGCGTATCCGAAGGGCTTACGACGGCCGGCGCGGACTCGATTTCCATCTCGACGGACCCGGCCTCCGCTCCGATAGAAATGCTAATCGAGGCAAACGCAACAAGACCCAAAACCGCCGGCAATCCACCCGCTTTCCATTTTATCACAGGCTGCATTTTGGTTCCGACCCTCTTCGTCTGTCCTCGGTCTCGCTACTTACGACTCACAATCCACGACCGATTAGGTTTGCAGCACGAATTTGAACTTCATTGTGATCCGCACGGCCACCGGCAAATCCCCCTGCATGGCCGGCGTAAAAATTAATTTTTTGCAGGCAGCCTCGGTTGATTCTTTTGTGCCGTAGCCAAGATCATTTAGAACACGCACTTCCCTAACCGCGCCGTCGACATCAATCAGCAATTCGGCTGAGATGGTTCCTTCAACTTTGTTCTTTCTCATCGCCTCGGTATAAACGGGTTTGGCGGCGACTTTGACCTGGGGCATTTTTGTGATTGCGGTCACCGAGACAAGCTTGCCCTTGAGATCGCGCTCGGTCGCCGTCAGCGAGTCCGGATCTTGGTCGAGCGTGTTGCCAAGCTTGGAAACAATTGATTGGCTTCCGCCTTCGCCGGTGCCCAACCCCACGGAAAAAACACGGCGGACGCCGTAAATCTTTCGCACCGAGCCCGCTTGCTGAATGACCGGCTTGGCCTGTTTTGTAAGGTCAATCGGCTTTTGCTTGGGCGGCAGAGATTTCTTTTTCGGTGGTTGCCGTTTCTCCTGGACCAGAAAATCCACTTTAATCTTCTCGGAGATTCGGGCAGGGATCCCGGACGGCCAGGGAATCGTCGAGAGCCACCGGGCCGCGAAGCAAAAGGATACAATGGAGATGGAGAGAACACCAAAAAAGACACGATCCGATCTGCGCCGGAGGGATGCCGACGACAGGTCAAAAAGAAGGGAGAGCTCTTTTGGGGGGCCGTTCATATCTGTCCGGGGCGAAGAACTAACAGGCTGAAATCGGAAAACGAGGCTTTGGCGCAGGTTGCCATAACCCGCTTCATATATCGAAAATCGCAGTCTTTATCGCACTGGATCATGACCTCGCGCGCCTTGCCCTCCCCGCCCATGGCCGAGGCCAGCCGCTGCAGCCAGCCATACAGCGGTGCCACGATCAGGCCCTTTGTTCGCCTCACGTCTTCCATACTGGCCACAACATGGCCATCGACCAGGATATTGCCCCGAGTGACTTCGATCATCAAAGCAGGAGCCGGCATCTTGGCCGAGGTAGACACGGGGAGCGCAAGGTCCGACGAAGGCGTGATCAGGTTCCCTTCGGCCGAAAATGATTTGAGCAGGAACACAAGAAGGATGGTCATCATATCGATGAGTGACGTGAGTTGCGGCATGATCGGCTTGCCGCCGCGGTTTGTCCTGGGAACCCACGAGCTTCGAGGTATTTTTTCCACGGGTTGGTCTAGGGTGTCTTGTCTTCCGCCGAGCCGCTCAGCCCGATTTTGGGAAATCCGCCTTCCCTTGCCGCATCCATGATCTGAACAACCTGGTCAAAGACAATTCCGTCGCTGACAGCCACAATGGCCTGATCCTGCTGCTGCAGGTTTGGCCGAATCCTGGCAAGAGACGCGCGCAGGCCTTCGTAGTCGAACGTCTCCCCTTTCAGGCCCAGGCTGTCGAGCAGTTCCTCTCCCAAAGCCAGACGAAAACCGTCGCGGGCCACAGCCACGGTCAACTTAAGGTCCTTCTTCCCAGCGCCCTTTCCCATTCCGGCATCGGGCGGAAGATTGACCGGTATGATTGCCACATGGGCGAAAACGGCCATACTGACCAGAAAGGGAATCAATATGAGAAAGGTGTTCATGACCGGCACAATATTGAGTTCGGTTTCCTCAACGGCTTTTGACGGCCGCTGCCGGTCCAAATCGGCCAGAAAGCTCATGGACGCTTCTTCTCCATAAAATGCAGCACCTTCACCAGGGCTTCATCGAGATCGGTGGACAGGGCGGCCTGTTTGTTCCCCAGCATGGTGTGGGCAATCATGCACGGCACGGCCACGATCAGGCCGAAGGCGGTCGTGTTCATGGCAACGGAAATACCGGTTGCCAATAGGGTTGCCTTCTGCGCGGCCTCGGCCGTACTGATTGAACCAAAGGACATGATCAGCCCAAAAATCGTCCCCATCAATCCCAGCAATGTGGCAATGTTGGCGAAAAGCGACAGATAGTTCAGCCGCTCGGCATAGCGCGGCATTTCCTGAATCGCGGCTTCTTCGACGCCTTGACGGATTTCTTTGTGGTTGAGACCCGCCTCATAGAGTTTGAGGACGGCGCTGAGAAGGATATGAACCGGAGACTTCCCTGCGCACGCTTTTCGGGCCCCGTCCAGATCGTTTTTTTCCAGAGACCGGGCCAGTTCCGCCGCAATTCGCCGCGCATTGTCGCGGCAAACGACGACATAGAAAAAGAGCCGCTCAAGAACAACGGCCAAGGCCGCCGCGAACACGATTAGAATGACCCACATAAAATTGCCGCCTTGAACGAAAAACTTGGCCATTGCACCAATCATAATCCCTCCGGTAGTAATCTGAGACAAAAAAAATCAGACTTTGCACCATGGATACGCAATGATTTTCGGGCGGAAGAACGACCGTTTGTCAGGATTTGGTAAGAGAGGAAACCCACTCGCGCTGGTTCCACAGGGCACAGCCGCCGCGGGTCTCCTGCAACTGCGCATGGTTGGCGCGAATGGCGGCAAGAAGCGGTGATTTGAGGCCGTCAACAAGCGCCAACGAATTCAAGTTGGCGTCGGAGTACGGCGCAAAGGGGCAAGGTTCGAGCAGACCCGAGGGACTGATGTGAACGAACCCGCGGCCCGCGGCCAGGCATCCGCCGAACTGCTCTTCCTCACCGGGGAACGCAACGCAAAGGACGCCTTTTCTGCGGCGGAACTCGGCCACGCGGGCCACCAGGTCAGCGCGTGCCGTTTCATCCAGGGTCTCGCCCTCGCTGCCCTCTTCGACGGGAACGTATTCCACAAAAAACAGCAGGCCGCACCCGCGGTTGGCCAGGCTATCCAGAAAGCCCGGCGAGAAGATTGCGGGGAAATTGGATTTTGTGACCGTAATTGAGAGCCCGTAGAAAATCCCTTCTGAGCGGAGCGTATCGAGCGCCCCCGCAATTCGTCCAAAAACGCCCGGGCCGCGGCGCCGGTCCGTTTCGTCGTGACCTCCCTCAAGGCTGACGACAGGCACAATGTTGCCGCAACCACGAATTCTCTTTGCGGCTTCCGCGTTCAACAGGAGCCCATTTGTAAAAACCGCGAACAGGGTTCGCGGAAACAAGCCCGCAAGAGTCCAAACATCCACCGCGCGAATCAGCGGCTCTCCGCCCGCAATCAGAACGGTGCCAATCCCCAGCTGAGCAGCCTCGCCCAGAATTCGAACCAGGCTTGCGCAATCCAGTTCTTTTCCCTTGGAAAAGCCGAGTTTGTGCGAATAGCAGCCGGCGCAACGAAGATTGCAGTTGCCCGTGATGCTCAGGATCAGCATGGGTGGAATGTGGAGCCCTTTGCGGTGCCAGCGCCCCCTCCTGCGGGCCGCCAGAACCTGGCCCCAGGCACAACCAAGCGCCGTGGCCAGATACCGGGGTCGGCGCATTGACAAAATCAGCGCGTCGCGGAAAAAGCGAAATGTGGCTCTGTTTAGCTGTGTTCGAAAGTCAGTCAGTGGCGTTCGTGAATTCATGAACTGTGAAAATAGAATTTCGCCAGCGTCAATTTGAGGACGGCCGTCTTCCAACTTGGCCGTGCAAAGGTTAAACGGGGAAAAGAGGCATAAAAGATTAAGCCGCGCCGGCCAAAGCAAGCTCAAGGACAACCCAGCCAAGGAATTCGGGCATCAGGCGGCGGAGGATTCTGTCAGTCGCATTTGCGGCCGGGCAGGCAAAGCGCTCAGCATTCGTCTGCACTGAGCGCAAAAGCCGGATGTCTTCAGGTCCGTCTCGATTATGCTTTTGGATGCATACATGACACATCTCTGGCGAGGGCAACATGGCAGCCCCCACGCCAGCCCCATGACATGGATCGCTTGTTTTAAAATTCGATTTCGCAGCAAGGCCATGTCCTCGGGAAGACCGTAGAGGGAGGATTTAAAACGATAAATGGCAACATATCCGGCAAGTTCGCCGTGGGCTGCCTGGCCAAGGGCGAACGGTTGCTCTCGACCATAGCAGTCGGCATCAATTACGCCCAGGATGGTCTTTTCGCCGCACTCCGGGTGGTTTCGCAGCAGATCCAAAACGGCCTCGCCCCGGTATTGAGACCTGTTGTGGTCAAAAGCGTCGAACGGCACCGAAACCGGCGTGCTCGTGCTGATCGACAAGCCCAGTTGGGTTTGCAGCTGCCCGCCCAGCCATTCGATCACTTGCGCGGGAACAATCCCAATTTCGACAAGCACAATTGAACGGAGCACTTGAAATCCTCCAATAATACAGTTAAGCTTAGAAATCCTATGGTGAATGACACAAACCGCGTGCCAAGCTTCGCCGGAGCCAATTTCCTGCGAAACCTTTTTGTCTCCGGCATCGCCTTGGTTCTAACACTGGTCTTGGCGGAGATCGGACTTCGTTTCATGCGCCCCCTTGACCTCGACTGCGTCTGGCCTCCGCACAGGCAAAGCGTGTTTCGCCCGGCCCCGGGCCTTATGCCGGGTGTGACCGGAACGCATCGTTTCACAACAAACTCCATGGGAATTCGCGGAAATGAATTCGGGGCCGCCCGCCGAAATGTCCGCTTAATATTCATGACACAGCCCTCGATCTGGCGGGGAGATCTGCCCAAGGCTTGCCTGGATCTGCTTTGGGCGGGGGCCGCGGGGGATGCGCGACTCCAGCCAGGTCTGCCCTACTATTCCGCAAGCGCCCTGGAGATTGGGCTGAACCGGTACAACGCCGAATTACTGCAATTCTGCAGAGAAAACAAGATCCCTTCGCTTGACCTCGCCGCAATGCTGCCCAAAGGATACAACCGTTTTCTACGATGACATGCACTTCAACGAAGCGGGCTGCCGCAAGGTCGCCGCGATTCTGGCGGAGCATCTTCCCAAGCTCCTGGGTGACTGATCCGCCACGGTCTTCCGGGCTATTTTTCGCTCTTTTCGAGACTCACGGACTCCAATTCGACCTCGAAGCCGCGGCTTGGGTTGACCTCTTTGACGAAGTAGCGGTTCGCATCGTCCGAGACGTAAAAGTAGGAGTGATAGAGACGGCGGTATAAAAAGTTGTCACAGGTAAGCAGTATTTCCTTGCACCGGAACGTGCCTGCTCTCACGGTCACGGTCTTCTCCCCCATCACCTTGTAATACATTTGATAGGGAACCAGCTTGGGGAGCTTGTCGGGCCTGAAGAGCTGGAATTTGTGCTTGCTTCCGTTTTGAAACGGCAGAGTCCGAAGGAGCATCAGGTTCTCCACGGTTGCCTTGGGGTCGTGCCTGACTTGCTGGAGGGTTTCCCTTCCATTCCATTTCCCTTTCAGATTGATCAAACCGTCCTGCGCGAAATGAATCGAGAGATTGTCTTCTCCGCGCGACATATCGACCTGCAGCGGAGTTCCATCCTCAAGAGTCCGCACCAGCCATTTGCCGTCGGGGTGCTCATTGCGGTATTCCAACAGGGTCTGGCCACTGTCTTTTTGCACCGAAAAAACCATTTGAAAACGGGCTTCCTCAACTCCCTGGCGCACCGGTTTACGCAAATATGTGAAAACCTCTCCACTGCGGACCGAAGCGTGACCGCTCCCCAGCCCGAGGAGAATTGGAATTAGAATGGGAAATTTTCCGCGAAACATGGTCCACGACTCCTCGGTGTTAGGGACCGGAACGGCCCCAGGTGGAATGCGCGTCCGCCATCAGTAATATAGCAGGTGGGAGACTCCGGGCAGGCGGACGCGGCAGGGCAGCCTTTGGCGTCCCTGCCGCGCAACAAAATGGGCAATGGCCGCTGTCACGGCAACCTTGAACAGCTACTTCTCTTCGACGATGACCTTCCCCCGCATGGTTGGATGGATTTTGCAGTAATACTCGTACGTTCCAACCGAATCGAAGGTGTAACTGTAGGTCATGTCCTTTTGCATATTGCCGCTATCGAACGCGCCACTCGGCTTTCCGGGTTTGCCGGCCGTCACCGTGTGCGGATACAGGTCGCGGTTCACCCAGGTTACGGTCGTGCCGACCATGACGGATTGTTCCATTGGCCCGTATTGATCGTCCTGAATTATGATTTCGATGGTGGAGCCGTTCTCCGTGACGCCGTCCATGGTATCGGACATGGCATTGTCCCGGCCTGTGTCCGGCGGCCACGTGCTCCGGGTCGTATCCATTTCGCCGTCGTAGCCATCGCCATCACCGTTATACCGGGCCTCCTTGGAACACCCGAACCCCAACAAGGCCAGAGCCGCAAAGAGTACCAGCGCAAATGCGGCGTTTCGAGTTAATCTGTGCATGACAGTCCTCCTTTCAAGAAGCCGTAGCTTCTTACAAATCACCTTCTCGACCTGTCTTCTTCGCGTGGATCCGACGCGTGAGAAGACTTAGGGTCTGCGCATGAATAAGTTGGACGAATGATCGCGCAGTATTTTGCCTCAATTTCAAGGCGCCGCCGCAGGGATCATAGCCATCAGAGCTATCTCCCGAGGACGGCAACGCCGAAAGCGAGGTAAAAGCCAAGCGAGAACGTTCAAGTTATTCATGCGCAGACCCTTACCAACCCGGAGCGATCAGAAATCCCCACTGCCCTCCGCCGTCCGGACGCTGGAAGGGGTATCCGTAATAGATCTGAAGGATCAGCAGGCCCAATAGATTGATGCGCGATCCAATCCCGGCGCTGAATACCGGAACGCGGCGGTCCAGGCTTGTCGTCCAGCGCAGATCGGGGAAACGCTTGGTCCAGGCCATACCCGCATCGAAAAACGCGAAAAGGTCAACCGGAAGGAAGCCCCAGCCCACCAAACCGAATTGCTCCGTGCCGATCACCGGCAGACGGACCTCGGCATTGGCCACGATCAGGCGCGACCCGTTGAGGCGGGCAAACGTAGGACACGAATCGGGGTCTCCCTGGCATTCGGATGTGCCAAACGAACCCAGCCGGTATCCGCGCACCAGCAGATCATCCCCCAGCGTCAGCGGAGTGAGTTCGTCGTCGTCGAAATCCCGCAGATAACGGCCTATGTGCAAACCGCGAAAAGCCAGGGTCGTCGGCCGCAAAAAGAAGTAGCGCCGGTAATCCGCCAGCGCGGCGACGTAGAAAAGCGAACCCGCGGTCGGTTCCGCTTCAAGCCGGTAGCGGCTGCCCCGGACCGGCCCTGTGAACCCGAAATAGGAATCATCCCCGACGTAAGCCGCGGCGGTCTGCACAAGGGTCAGAGCGGGCGGCGATTCCACTGCCCGGGAGCGCCGGCTCAATACGCTTTTACCATTGACCTGAAGGACGTCGGCCTCATTGTCATAGTCGATGCGCGTCAACCCTCCAGTCAGTTCCAGCCGCCGACGCTGCGACAACGGATAGCTGACTCCGCCCGTGGCGCGGTCGATATAAATCCGCTGCTGCAGGAAAAGGATATCCGTTCGGGTGCCGGTATCGGTGGACTCCACCACGGCCACGAATTGCGATGTCGGATAGGGAATATGCGAGAGTCCCAGGCCCCAGTTGGTCCGATGCCGCCGGTTCCAATAGACCATCTCGGTCCCGGCATCCCTGACTTGCCCCTGAATCTGCGCGGCAACGCCCACCATGTGGTCGCCCAGGAAGTCGCTAAACAACATGTTCACCCCACCCGTGAACCCCGAGCCGAAGCGGCCCACCGAAAGCCCCGCGAACAGCTGCCCCAGATAGAGAAGCCCAAGCGACGGCCGGTAGGGAACGCTCCGGAATTTGGATGCCCCGGCAACGGAGATCCCCTGTGTCTGTGCATCGACCGGACGGGTCCGGCCCCTGGGCGGGAGGTAGGCGGCCGAATCCCCGGCAAGATCGACGGGTTCGACCGGATCCAGAACGCCGGGGACCAGGTAATGGATGCTGTGCTTTCGTTGATCGAAGATATTAAAGGCCAGGCCGCCGGTTTTGGCCGCAACCGACAAAGCCGGAGAAATCTCGGTAAGTCCCATCACACCGGTGGCCACGCGCGTGACCCGGCCGAAAGTTCCGGACGCAAGCCAACAGGCGTAAACATCGCTGAAGCCATCCGGATCGGCGATGAAGTAGAGCCTTTCGCCGTCGGGCGAAAACGCCGGATTGATATGGCGCACCCCTTCGCGCATCATAACGGGCCGGAGTTCGCGCGTCTCCAGATCGAGGAGAAAAATCCGCGGCACGCCAAAGACAAGGGAATCCAGGCCGTCGGCTCCCCGATCGCTGACAAACGCCAGTGTTCGTCCATCCGGCGACCAAGCCGGCTGCAGTTCGCTGTAGGCGTCGTGTGTAACCTGCTCGGTTTCTCCCGTGGAAAGGGAATACAGCAGCAGATCGTTTCGT
Organism: uncultured Fibrobacterota bacterium; assembly: GCA_964455935.1. Taxonomy (GTDB): domain Bacteria; phylum Fibrobacterota; class CAYVZU01; order CAYVZU01; family CAYVZU01; genus CAYVZU01. Next base: position 5,483 of record CAYVZU010000047.1, on the reverse strand, counting down.
CCTCCCATCCCTCCGGACACGGCAAGCCGGCCGCCATCGGGCGACCAGGCCACCTGAAAGATGTCCCGGGCGCCCTTAATCCCGATCAGCTTCAGAATCTTGCGCGTACGTACATCCAACAAGGCAATCCGGCCTCGTCCTTTGCGATAGACGGGAAAGGCAATCTGTTCCCCGTTGGGCGACCAGGAACCCCCGGAATTAATGAACCGGAGGGCGTCGTAATGCCGGTCGGTCTCCTGGCTGGCCAATTTCCCCAAGACCTTCCCGGTTTGGGCATCGGCCAGGAAAAGGTCCAGCGTGAACACGCCGCGTGTGGACAGAAATGCAATCAGCTTTCCATCGGGGCTAAGAGCAGGAGACAAATTGGTCTCGCCGTGCACGACCATCGAGCCCGTCCGTTGAGGCTGCGACCGGCCCTGAACCTGGCGGCCGTACGTCTCGCGCATGGCCGCCTGCCAGTTCTTGGATAGGGAGTCGATCCCGATCCCCAGAGTGGCCTTGAATCCCCGCTGCATGCCGCGCAGGATAACGGAACGAAATAGCGGTCCCGCAATGGAATCACCGTAGGTTCCGGCGATATAGGCCCAGATCGCATGACCGTACCGGTAGGGAAAGTACGACGGGTTCCGGCCGATTTGGGCGATTGTGGGCAGCTTATTGCGGAGCACCGCGTCGCGCATCCAGGTGGCCGTCAGCACCGACTGCGATCCCATCGACAAGTACTCGGCCTGGCCTTCGACAAACCACAGAGGCAGCGCCTCGCCGTCGGTCAGGCCGCGGGGACTGCCGCGAATGATCTCAAACTGAAATGCATGGACCAGCTCATGGCCCAGCACGTGATCGTCTTCCCGGTTATCACCCGACAGTGGAATTACAATCCGGTTTTTAAGCCCCTCCGTCACTCCCCCCACGCCTTGCGGAATAAGTCCCGTAATCACGTTTGTCTGCTGAAAATCGGCATGGCTGGCGTACAGGATCACGGGTTGCCTCTTGCGCAGCGGCCGCCCGAACACAGCTCGAAACCGGTCGTACCAACGCTCCAGCATCTGCCCTGCGCGCCGGGCCGCATCCTCCTCGACCGGATAATAATACACCGCAAAACGGTCCGTATGCAGGATTTGAAAATCGAAAGTCTCGTACTGCACCTTGTTCTGGCCGAAATACTGCGAAGACGCCGGACAAAGAAATCCGGTGACGGCCAGCAAAAAAAGAACGGTACGGCCGGTTGCCGCCAAGGGGTATTTCATGGGAATACGCGGTGAACGAGGCAGAGAAGACGGGGGATGGAGGAAGCTATCAGGTTGCCCTGTTGACTCCAATTCAAGCGCGCGCACCGACTTCGGGAAGCTTTTCGATAGACACAAACTCCTGACCCAGGGCCTGGGCCTGCTCGGCGCTGATGCTGCCGCGCACACACTCAAAGATCTCGCTTTCCTCCGTCTGAATGTGATGGAGCAGAAGGTCTTGTAAAACCTGAAGCTTGGGCACCCAGCGCTCGTTGTCCGGATCGAGGGATTCGATTTCCATCAACAGGGTCCGGGCCGCGGCATGCTCTTCCTCGGCCTCCAGAATGGTCTCCCGCATGCCCGGCTGATCTTTCGCAAAAGGATAGAAAAGATCCTCTTCGGCGTACATATGCGGAAGAAGCGCGGCGCGCAACTCGACAAAGTCCTCCTTCTTCTTCGTGCTTGCCTCTTCCGAGGCCCGTACCAGACCCGACAAGATCTTGCGGACTTTATCATGGTCTCTCTTGATGGTGCCAAAAATATCCATGCTTTCCTCCTTGCCGCGTCCAATCGCGGCTGTGGCGATGCGGAAATTGTCGTTCTGCGGATAGAGCCAAAATGCGGCGGGCAGGGGGGGTCAGGAATACATGATCCGGTCATAGACAAGATAAAGCCGTTTTTCCAGTTCCGGCGTAACCGGCAGGCCCGGATCGTACTGGGGGAATTGCTGCATGTGGTCGCGTAAAAGGTGGACATAAATCGCCGACGAGCGCCAGTTGATCCGGACAACCCACTGAAAAGCCAGCAGGACGAGATGCCCGCCGGGGCGCTTATCCGTCCGCACGATCAGATACTTGATTCTCCATTCCTCGGGGTCCACCAGGAGCCCCTCGACGAATCCGCCCCGGCCGTCCAGCAGATGGACATAGTACCCGGTAATTTCGTTGACGCTGCGCAGCTCGGCATCGGAGGTGAATTCATCCTCGTCGGCCGCGAACTCCCGCTGGGACGTCTCTTCGTCATCCGGTTCCGCCGGCATGACATCACTAACCTGCGGCGGAATTCCGGTCTCGGGATCCAGTTCCGGCCACAGTTTGTACTGCCCTTCATCCTCCACCCCCGGAACCGGCATGGCCGGATCGGGTTGGATATCGTCCTCATCCGGGATGGGCGGCATCTGTTCCCTGGCGTTCTCCAAAAACGGATTCTGCCCCCAATATTCCGGCCATTCATAGTAGCGCCGCAGTGCGACTTCGTATTGCCTCGACACCGGCATATCGCTGTCGTAGGCCGGGCTGTTTTCGATTTTTTCACGGGTTAAGTTCACCACCAGCCGATGACCGGCGCGATCCATTTTGGCCACGGCCTCGGTCGAGATAAGGACCTTCCGCCCGAAATCGGCGTCCGGGATTTCGACCACGAAATAGCGCACTCGCCAATCGAGATCTTCGAACAGGATGTCCTGGAGCTGACCCACCTGGTAGTCGGTTCCATGGACAGAGAATTGGATCAGGTCGCGGGTAGGTTCAAGCATAATGGTACTCTGCGGGAAGGGCCCGGAACGGGCTTTGGTAGATCTTGATTCGTGGAATTCTCGAGGGGTAGACGCCCCCAATCCTACCCTTATCCGTCGCAAAAAGCGTGCTAGGATGGACCGGTTTTCGCGCGCACTCGACGCAACCTGTTTTCCGTTTATGGCATTGAACAAGAAACGGTTTGTCGCGGACCCATCCCCCGAAAGGCCATATTATGAATAGCGCCGCAGGCCGAACCCGATCGTTGCGGATTTTGCCAAAGCCCCGCTTTCCCACAGCAGAGCAATTCCCGGATGCGAAGCGACAATATCGAGAAATGCTTCCCAGCTTCCGGTACGAATCCCTGCGCCCATGAGGAGAACGTAGGCCATTGCCGTTCGCACTTCATAGTACCCGTCGGGGTATTTTTCCGGAAGCCGGAAAAAGAGGCGCGGGTCCGGATTGTATATGGCCGCGATACCCATGCGCGACAGCGCAATCTGCAGGCGGCCTCTGCGCATTTCGACAAGCGTAAAAAATGCTTTACTCGAAAAGGTCAGCAGTTCGAGACCGGCGGCAAACGAAGGAGTGTACCCTATTTGGATTTCCGCCGAGGCGGGTCCAGCCGAGATTCCGGCTCCCATTGTCAGAAACCCGCAGTATTCCCCGGTCTGAATCAATGCGAATGCTTCGGGTTTCATCGCCGCCTTGACGGAAGCCAGGCTGAGGAGGAGCGATAGACAAAGGAGTGCCCCGGTTTTCCTCCAGAATGACACGGTCGGGCCAGATTTCCAGTAATGTGAAAGGCCGGTTGGCAATATAGTCTGCAATGACAAAAAGCGTATTGTTCTGGTACCAGTAATCGAACATGTGGAGGTGGGCATGGATGGATGCCGCAGTTCCACTCGAAACCATGGCCCTTTTCCAATTCGCCAGTTCCGCTTTTGTAAACACAGAAGTATCTGGCGGCGTGTGGGCAAACAGAATGTTGCCCGGTCCGGCCGCGGCAAGGTTGGTCGCCAGCCAGTCGATATCCGCTTCGCTTTCCCACTTGCTGTTGTTCCAAAAGACAAACCCGCGGCCGAACAACTGATGGCGGGATTTGAGAGGTCCAAACATTCGTTCATATACCAATGCGCCATTGGAAAGAAGATCGTGATTGCCGGCAACGGAGAGGTACGGGACGCGGAGTTGAGTGAGGACTTCGTGAACAGCTTCGAACTCGGACTTCAAACCCGAGTTGGTGAGGTCTCCAAGAAGAACTACGAATTGGATGCGAGGTTCGCGATTAATCTCTTCTACGGCAGCCAGTAGGTCCCGGGTACGCACGTGGATATCGCCGATCAGCGCAATTGTCAGCGGGCCTTCCGCAACGGGCAATTCCCGAACGCGATTGAGATTGGCCTCCATTGCGCTCTGCGATTGGGTCGGGACATCGACTTCCCAAATACTGTAGTCGATTTTGCTGCATAATGAAAGTCCGAATACAGTAATACACAGGATGATTTTCGGAGAGCGGGCCATTTGTGATATCCGAAACGAATAGGTACAAAACGCATGCCCAAAGCCTCTCGGACGGTCCGGATGGTTGGCATCACATTTGTTAATTGTTCGAGAACGATTCATAGCTACTTGGCACCCCTCTTAAGGCAAGGGTGGTCTGGACCTTGTAGTCACAGAAACTCAATCCAGTAGGAGGTCAAATGGACATGTCGAAAGTTACGCTCTGCGACGCAACCGATTGTTCCTATAACAGGGATCGCAAATGCCACGCTCTGGCGATCACCGTGGGCGAGGTTGAACCTTGTTGCGACACATACTTTCAAGCGCAGGGCAAGGGCGGCGCTGCCGACATGATTGGTGGCGTTGGGGCCTGCAAGGTCCAGAATTGCGTTTTCAATAAAGAGTTCGAATGCTCGGCTGGTTCCATCAAGGTCGGCATTCCATCAGGACACCCCGATTGCATAACATTTAAAGCGCGATAAGTGGCGGCTCATTCGTGGGGACAAAGGGCGCTGCGTCTCCACGAATTTATTGCTGAAAACAACCCCCCCCCGGTCCTCAGGCGATTTGCCTAATCGGGGGTACTTATTATTTATTTTTATGAAGCGAAAATATAACGCTTTACCGAAAACAGCCTAGGAGCCAGGCAATGAAGATCACGGGAACCCAGATCCGCAAGGGAACAACAGTCATTTTGAAAGGCGAACCGTATAAGGTGATCGAATACGATCATCGGACTCCCGGCAACTACACACCTATCATCATCGCCAAACTCAAAAACCTGATCTCCGGCGCCACGGCCGAACTGCGGTTCCGCCCAACGGAACAGATTGAAAAGGCCGAGATGGACAAGCAGGAAATGGAATACATCTATGACGAGGGCGACGCGCTGATATTCATGAACACCGAGACCTTCGAGCAGATGCCGATCAGCAAGGAGTTCCTGGGCGACTCCGTTTATTTTCTGTTCCCCAACATGAAAGTGGAAGCCGAAATCTTCAATGGCAAGTTGATCGGAATCAGCCTGCCCAAAATATCAAGACTCAAAGTGACGGAAACCGAACCGGGCCTTAAGGGCGCCACCGCCGCGCGCCAGACCAAGCCGGCCACTCTCGAAACCGGCCTCAAAATCCAGGTCCCGACCTTCATCGATGAAGGCGAGTACATCAACGTGGATACCGAGACCCTGGAATATCTCTCCCGCGCAAAAGAATAATTCAGGCTTTCAGGTTTGGAATGA
>CAYVZU010000046.1:0-27554 GCA_964455935.1 uncultured Fibrobacterota bacterium | reverse complement strand
TTCTATATGCTGCTTGCGGTACCAGCCGTTGCCCAGCAGAATATCGATGGGCGCTTTGTTGTACTCGTATTCATAAGGCGGCTCTTTCCAGCGGAAATCGCTTGGATAGGCATGGAACAGAAAGCGAAGGATGGCAATGGCCGTTTCGAACGACCGAAACGCCGCCCTGTCCAGGACGTGAATCTGCGCGCCATGACACATTTGGCCCGCCCATTTGTTGAACGTCGGCTGAAAATGCGCCTCGCGGAAGAGCACGCCTTCCTTTCCGAGAGAGTTAAGGTGTTCGCATAGTTGCCGCGCATTGATGAAAGGCGCCCCGAACAGTTCGAACGGACGCGTCGTACCCCGTCCTTCCGAAACATTGGTGGCTTCGAACAAGCACATGCCCGGATACACAACGGCGGTATCAGGTGTGGGCATATTGGGAGAAGGCAGGACCCATGGAAGTCCCGTGTCCTCGAACCACAGATCGGGCCTGTAGCCCTGCATCTCCAAAACGTGGAGCTGTACTTGCGGAAAGCGCTCTTTCTGAAACAGGCGCGCCAATTGGCCAATGGTTTTTCCGTGGCGAACCGGCAGCGGATGAAGGCCCACGAACGAGGCATGATCCAGTTCCAGGACAGGACCCTCGGTTTCCACGGCGTTGATTGGGTTTGGCCGGTCGCAGACCACAACGGCCTTTTTGTACTTCTCCGCCGCCTTCATGCAAAGGAAAAGCGTCCAAATGAACGTATAATAGCGAGACCCAACGTCCTGAAGATCGATCAACAGGGCATCGACCAGCGTGAGCATTTCCTCTGTGGGTTCGCGGTTGTTTCCATACAGCGAGAAGATGGGAATGCGCAGAAGAGGATCCTCGTAGCCTTCCCATTCAATCATGTTGTCCTGCGTATGGCCAAGAATTCCATGTTGGGGCCCCAGAAGGGCCGTGAGTTTGCACACACCGCCGTCGAGGCGGCGCACCACATCTTTTGTATGTACGAGGCCCGCAGTGACCGAAGCAGGATGCAGCACACAGCCCAGCCGGACTCCTTTAAGAGAGGCGGGCCAGACTTTTTCGAGCCGATCAACCGGCAGAATGACCTTTGCTGAAGCAGCCATATGGAACTCTCCCATGCGGCGATTGGCCGTGAAACCTCCAGGCCTGCGCGCGCTTAAAAAATACAACAAATCACGGGAAAGACATATCCCTTGTTTCCGCCGGGAGTCACCGTTGTTTTCTTGACGCCTGCGGAAAGAATAGATTTGTAGTTAAGGTAAATAGTTGATAGTTTGGAACAATTTCCGTGGAACGCGCCAACTGAATTTTGATTTTTCCGGCTTTGCCGGTCTGGCGGAGACAGAACATGGGCCTTGCATATTGGGGTAATCTTGCGCGCATCGGCCGGGCTGTGAGTCGCCGCCTGGGACGGCGCCGGGCACGGCGGGAAACCCCTTTGGACTGGATGGACTTGGCCCCCGTTCGCCGGCGGGTAAACCAGATCGTCTCCGGAGATCCGGAAAAGGATTACATCGAGGCACTGGCCGCAACGTACCTCAAATCGCGCGAGCCTGTTGTGGGCCTTTCCCTGGGCGCAGGGCCGGGCGTCACCGAATTGCGCTGGGTCCGGGCATGCCGGTTTCGGGAACTCCGGGGCATCGAACTGCGGCGCGATCTGGTTCGCCAGGCCAATGAATTGGCCCGCGAGCATTACAGACCCGAACTGGTCTTCATTCACGGAGACCTCCGGCGCTTTCCCCTTTCGCCCTCCTATTATGATTTCGCGTTTTCGGACCGGCTGCTTCACCATGTCCGGCCGGCAGCGCAAGTCATTGAAGGCGTTTTCCGCGCCCTCAAACCGGGCGGGATATGGATCGCTCTAGAATATGTGGGTCCCGTGCGTCTCCAGTCCGGTCTCCGGCATATTGAAATTGCCGAGAAAATGCTGCGCGAATTGCCGCTCCAATTCAGAGCTCAGCCGGACGCCGGGGCCATGAAACGGCATGCGAGTCCTCCGGGGGCTCTCATGTCGGCGCTTGCCAGACCATGGGAAACGCCGCACGGCAGAAGCATTCTCCCTTCGTTGCAGGCGAGATTCCAGATTCTTGCGGTGTTCGAGATCGGGGGAACTCTCCTGGCGCCGCTTCTCGAAGGAATCGAACACTCCTTTGCGGCCGAAGCCCCGGAGAGCGATGCGGTTCTGGCCGGATGCATTCGACAAGAACAGAAATTGCTGGCCGACAAGCAGATCACGAGCGATTACATTTTGGCTGTACTCCAAAAACCCTAAAACGAGGGCATTATGCGCATTCTACTTGCAGTTCTGATTTCAGCCGGCTCTGCTTTTGGCGCCGCATCGTTCCTGTGCGAAGAGGATTACTATCTTCAGCGTGTCGAGGAGACGATTCGAACCGGTTCGGCCCCGGAGGCGGGCACGGTTGAATCCTGGAAAATACTTGGGCCTTCGCTTCAAGGCATCCGGATCCTTTCAGATTCCACCCAGTATCGCATGCTGTCAGGATTCGGCGGCGGGTGCTCTTCTCCCGAAAAAAAGAATACAACCTACTGGATCAAACCCAAAGGCAGCCAGAGCTTCACCACCCAATTCGACAGCCAGTTTGTGCAGATGTTTACAAATCCATTGGTCGGAACAAGGTTCACGCTGTGGTTCGGCCTCGGACCGGATACGGCAAACGGCCAGGTACAATTGGTGACCGCGGTGGGTTCCCAAACTCCAGGTCCGCCGTTCCATTTCTGGTATGCCGCAACGGTTCTTCTCGATTCTAGCCAATCATCGACAACCGGGCTGTGGCAGGTCACGACCCGCTATTACCAGTCGCTTTTCGCATATCCCGATTCGTCGCGTCTTGATTCTTTGGTTTTGGACCAATGGCGCCAGATTCCCTTTAACGGCAACGATCGAAGGGGTCGCGTTCAGGTGCAGTTTTTAAAGGTGATCTACGATACCATTCCTACCGCGGCGATTCATGCCCTGCCCGTCCGCGGTATCCGCCCTACGACGCTTGGGTTCGGCGCCGCGCCGATGACCTTTGATCTTATGGGACGGGCCGTGCGCGAGAATCATCGGGCCGGCGGCCTTTACCTGCACTGGCAGGGGGACAGGGCAAAACGCATGATACTGGAAGAGAGAACAGACCGCTGAGTATCTTGATGTGACTGCGCGGGCTCACAAATCCCAATGCATGCGCAGAAAGGATTCACTACCTCTCCCGGAGCTTGTCCCGCCTTAGCGGGGATGGGAGAGGACAAAGATGAGGGTGTTCGTTCATGTTTAGATCATCTCTTTCCAAGTATATGACAATCGGCCTGGTCCTGGCGGGCTTGGGCGGCGCTGCCTATCTCGCCATTTCGGGACGCGCCGTCGATGCTTACGACGCAACTTTAATTCGCCGCGGTGATGCAAAGATGCGGCAAAAGGACTATCTGGCGGCCTTGGGATTATACGAGCGAATTCTCAGCCGCGAGGGGAAAAGCGGCATGGCCCACCTGCGCGCGGCCGCAGCCCTGGACTCCATGCGCCGGCCCGTCGAAGCCGGCTGGCACTACAAGGACGCTGCCAAGTTCGGCGCGACACGGTAATGTATTAGGAGCCCTGAAGCGGAGAGAGCAACTGGCCGCCGCGGTCGATCCACTGGGCAGTACGCACCAGGCGGATTCTGAGGATTTCCTCTTCGGGCCGGCCCTGAAGCAGAGAGCGGAAAACCTCCACGGGTCTTCCCTGACCATCGGACCCCATTCGCAACTGCATGAAAAGAATCGGTGCTTTGCCAGCGAAAACCGGGTCTTGGCCCGTTTCGCAGACCTCGAGCTTTAAGACAAGCGGCCGAAGATCGAGTGTCTTCTCACCCGCATTGGTGTGCCGAACGACTTCGATCCGCTCCGACTTGAGCAATCTTTCGACAGACCGCGACAACTCGGTCGAGGTGATATTGGGAATGAAAGCTTCGTAGTCCGCCGCGCAGATATCCGCGACCAGGGCTTTGGCCTTGCCAAGAATCGCTTTGGCCGTTTTGATTCGAATGCCTGCGGGCAGGAAAGACGCCAGTCGCACGGCCGGGTCTCCGCTGATGGGCAGTTGCATCTGCACATCAAAGAACTCCGCGCGGCTTTGGAGCCCCACGGAAGCCGGAGGACCAAACGACAGCTTGGGATGCGGATTGAAGCCCTGGGAAAACGCCACCGGAAGCCCACTGCGGCGCAGACCGCGCTCGATGATGCGCAGCAGATCCAAGTGGCCTAGAAAGCGGAGTTCCGCTTCTTTCTCGTATTGAATGCGAAAATGCGTGCCCAGGGCCAGCGGGTTGGTGGCCGAGGCCGGAGCGGTTGTCCGTGCGCGGCGGCCAAACTGGGAAGACGCACTGGCCGGCTGAGCGGCGGCCGCCGGTTCCGCTTTGGGGGCCTGCTCCAAATCACCACCACAGACGCCGCAGCAGGATTCGGGCTTTTGGGAGCGGCAGTCGGCTGTGTTCCTGGCCTGCAGGCCTTTTCCGTATTCCTCCCGAAGGTAGGCCTGATCCACAAAATGCAGATGACCCCAAGCAAGCGTTGCGCTGATCGGTGTTTCCCGCCGCGCTGTCTGCGGGTCATAGCCGGTCACCGCAAAGGCGGCCTGCCAGAGATCGAACCGCAGATGTTCGGTCCACGCGTCGAACCGCGCGCCCCGTTTCCAGGCCTCAAGAAGAGCAGCGCCCGCGCGCCGATCGGCCCTGGAGAAAACCGATTCGAGATAAGCCACCTTGCCGTCGGCATAGGTGAGATTGATGCCCGAAAGCCTGATCGAGCCCTTGAGGCGCTTGGCTCTTTCCAGTAGGCGGTCCTCGTTCTCGCAGCCCACCCATTGAAAAGGCGTATGCGCCTTGGGTGAGAAGAACGAGACCGAGATGTTGAAATTGGGATGCGCGATCTTATTTCGCGCTGTTGCGTGGATCTTCCGAATCAGTTCCACCGTGGCCTCCACATCCGCATCGGTTTCCGTTGGCAGGCCCAGCATGAAATAAAGCTTCAGAAGATGGTTTTCTTTCGAGAAGAACCGGTCCACCGACCGGAGGATCTCTTCTTCCTCCAGGTTCTTGTTGATGACCCGGCGCAGGCGCTCGCTTCCAGCCTCGGGCGCCAGCGTAAGATTCGACTTGCGCACGGCCGAGATGTTGTCGAGCAGCTCGAACGAAACCGCGTCTCCGCGCAGCGACGGCAAAGAAAGGTTCACCTTCTGCGGAATCGCTATACCGTTTGCTTTCTCCAGCAGGGGCATGATTCCGGAGTAGTCCGTGGCCGAAAGCGAAAGGAAGGAAACCTCGGGCCAGCCCGAGTTTCGAATGCCGGACTGAACCTGCTCCAACGCGTCCTCGACCCGCCGTTCACGCACAGGCCGGTAGAAAAAGCCTGCCGAGCAGAACCGGCAGCCCCGGCTGCAGCCGCGCATGATTTCTACGCCCAGCCGGTCGTGGGTAATCTCGATAAGGGGGATCAGCGGCTTTTCGGGATAGTTCTCTTTGGAGAGCGAGGCAAGCTTGCGGCCGTTAACACGGTCGGGTGCAGACGGATCGAGCTTCTCCAGCTTTTCGAAACGGCCGTCGGCTCCGTAAACCGGTTTGTAGAACGAGGGCACGTATACACCGGGGATTTGCGCCAGCGCGCGGAGACGTTCGAGGCGACCGGCGCCTTTCAGGCGCTGCACCGCCTGCAGGATTTCGACGACGGCCTCTTCGCCGTCACCCAGCAACACAGCATCCAGAAAGTCCGCCAGCGGCTCGGGGTTGGCCGCGCACGGCCCGCCGGCAATCACAAGCGGGTCGCGATCGCCGCGGTCCGCGGCCGCCATGGGAATTCCACCCAGGTCGATCATGGTCAGCACGTTGGTAAAGGAGAGCTCGTATTGAAGCGAGAACCCAACAACATCCATGTCGCGCAAAGGAGTGAACGTCTCGAGCGTATACAGCGCCAGCCCCTGCCTGCGCAGGCGCTCTTCCATATCCGGAAAGGGGGCATACGCCCGCTCGGCCGCAAAGCTCTCGTGGCGGTTGATGACATGGTAGAGGATCGCAAGCCCGGTGTGTGACATCCCCAGCTCGTAGGCATCCGGGAAACAAAGGGCCATGCGCGTCAGATCCGGCCCGGCCTTGCGGATCATGTTCACCTCGCCGCCAATATAGCGGCCGGGCTTTTCCACAAGCGGGAGGATCTCGGTGCAGATGCGCTCGCGAAAGGATTCACTCATAGCCGGACAAATATATAACTATGGAGACTGGGGCCGCAGGAAAGAGTTCCCCGGGCTGCTTATTTACGGAATTCGGTGCTCGTATTCCCGCCACAATTTATCACGGTCCTCTTTGGGAATAGTATGCCACCGCAAGCCGCGAATGGCACCCTCAAGTCCCGAGAGCATGCTTCGACACGGCGGATCACAAGGCCGCAACTTCCGAATCTTCAGCGCCGCGGAAACCGAGCCAACCCGCTTGAGATCGGCCGGTGTCTCGATCCCCACCGCAGCCAACAGTGAGGCGACTTCTTCTCCAATGTTCGGCAAATCGATCAGCAGACCCATCTTTTCCGATTTCGTTTTGATCCTCCTGGATGCACGGCTACTCAAATTCTATCCCTCACCCGCGCCTTCCAAGTTTCCTCTCGTTTAGCACGCACAAGTGCATGCCACACGATCTTTCAACAAGATCCCTCAATCTTCCACCTCTTCAATAATGCCCCCGCCCAGCACACGGTCTCCCTGATAGAACACTGCCGACTGGCCCGGGGTAATGGCCCTTTGGGCTTGATCGAATTCAATTTGGCAATTGCTTTCATGAATCCGGACTCGCCCAGGCTGTTCCAAAGCGCGATAGCGGATGCGGACCGAACAGACAATCTCCTCTCCTGCTTTTGGGTCCACGCCAATCCAGTTGCATTGACATACGCGGAACACGGAGCGGAACAGGTCACCATCATCTCCAATGGTGACGCGATTCTTCTCCGGATCCAGAGCCACTACATACTGCGGTTTGCTGCAATGGTGGCCAATGCCTTTGCGTTGACCAAGCGTATAGTGGACCAACCCCTTGTGAGAGCCCACAACCCGGCCGGTGCGATCCACGATCTCCCCTGGCGGCGGGGGGTTGCGGCCCGCCCAGAACCGTTCGGCGTCTTTGTCCGGAATGAAGCAGATCTCCTGGCTTTCGGGTTTGTCATGCACGGGTAGGCCGTGTTCGCGCGCCAAGGCGCGGCTTTCTGTTTTTGTCAGCTCCCCCAGCGGGAATAGCGTGTGGCCCAATGCAAGCTCGGACAGGCCCCACAAAAAATAGGACTGATCTTTCCCGCCGTCTTTTCCCTTGAGAAGATGCGGCCGTCCGAAGCCGGTGTCCACTTGGGCATAATGTCCCGTCGCCATGCAATCAAAACCCAGGGTCCGGGTCTTTTCGATGAGAGCGCCCCATTTAATGCGGGAATTGCACAGCACGCACGGATTGGGGGTCCGCCCCCTTCGCCATTCTTCTTCACAGGCAACAATAACGTCGCGGCCGAACGCCTCGCGCAGGTTTAGCGTATGGTGGGGAATCCCAAGTTTCCAGCAGACACGCTGAGCATCGAGAACCGAATCGAAACTGCAACAGGCGTTATCCGCGGCACCGGCACCGATATCGTCGTTCGCAAAGAGAACCATGGTGAACCCGGTCACGTTATGGCCCTGCTGCTTTAGGAGAAGCGCGACAACCGAGGAATCGACTCCGCCGCTCATGGCCACGGCGACTCGGAGTTTATCGGGCATGTTTCTTGTTGCGGTACATTTCCTCGTCCGCGCGCTTGACGAGGTCTTCTTTTTCGTCGGTGCCGTCGGTATCGGCCGCGCCGATCGAAAGACTGGTGGGATGAAAATTGCAGGCGTCAAAACCGCGACGGATACGGTCGGCCACATTGCCGGACTGATCCTTGTCCGTGTTGGGAAGAATTAACGTGAATTCGTCTCCGCCGTAGCGATATCCCGTATCGATGTCTTGCCGGATGGACGAGGCGATTATCTGGCCTAGAATCCGCAGTACCCGATCGCCGGCCTGATGTCCGTGTGAATCGTTGTAGATTTTGAATCGATCGATGTCGACCATCATCACGGTAAGCCGCGTGTTCCCTTGGCGTTTGATACGGGTGTATTCCCGTTTCAGGTTCTCGTAGAAGGTTCGCGAGTTCAGCAACCCGGTAAGGCTGTCGGTGACGGCCAATCGCTCGAGTAGTTCATTTTTCTGCACCAACTCCTGTTCGAGCTTCTTCTTCTCGGTGATGTTCTTGCAGGTTGCGACCAGGCCGATGATCTTGCCGGTCTCGTTCTTCATTTCCGAAACGCTGAGATTCACGAAAATCGGCTCGCCTTCGGCGGTTTTCATGGCAAATTCCAGGTTCGTCACACGGCCTTCGCGCAGAACCAGATCGTAAACCTTCTGTTCGTCGGACTCGTTCACAAAGAGCCTGCGGAAGGGCTTGCCCACAATCTCCATTTGCGAGTACCCGAAATTCGCTTCGGCGCCCTTGTTGAATTTCAGGATGAAGCCGTCCACGTCAATGGTGAAGATGATGTCGGTTGAATCCTGAAGGATCGATTCGAAGTAGTTGGCTTTATTTTGTGAGCGGCGCGCGGCGAGCCGGAGTTTCCCGGCTTCCTTGTTCAATCACGCATTGGCGGTGCCGAAATAATAGACCACGCCGGTCAGGGCCAGAAAACCGGCGCCCGCGATCAGGAGAAAGTAGCTTCCGCCCGGCGCCCTGGCGAACACGGCAAAAGAAATCAGGGCGAGAAAGCCCGAAAAGCCTGCCGGCAGCAAATGCTTTTTCCCGGTTAAACTTTCTTTCTTCATTTATTTCCGGCCCGGTTCACAAAAGGGTTGCGCCGCTTTTCGTCACCGATTGTGGAGGACGGCCCGTGTCCAGGAAAGACCCTGGTGCCATCCGGAAGAGAAAATAGTTTTTCCTGAATTGATTGCATAATTTTTTTATGGGAGGCGCCGGGAAAATCCGTACGGCCCACGCCCATACGAAACAGCGTGTCACCCGAGAAGAGAAGATCGTCAGCCAGAAAACAGCACCCCCCGGGTGTGTGCCCGGGCGTGTGAATGACACGGAAGGCAATATCGGAGAACACCGCATCGCCGCCGTCGGCCAACAGCAGGTCGGCCCCCGGATCCGGCGGAAGCGGATCGCCGAACAGCATGGACCCGTTTAGCTCAGGCCTGATCAAGGCATCGGCATCGTCTTGATGAATCGCGACCCGCAGGCCATATTGCCGCCGCAAGTGGCGAAGCCCCGCGATGTGGTCAAAATGCCCATGCGTGAGCAGGCAGGCCTGGGGCCTGAGGCCTTTCTCCTCTAGAAAGGGGTCGAGTCGTTCGATGTCCATGGGGGCATCGATGATGATGCAGAAAGGACCGTTGTTCCAGACCACATAGGAGTTGTTCTCCAAATCACCCAGCACAAACCCATGGAAATTCATTGCCACCTCAGCTTGCGTTTCGTCTCAAACTGCAGCAGAAACCGTTTTGTTGTCAGCCCGCCCGCGCCGGAATATCCGCCAAGCCCCGCGGCGCCAACGACCCGGTGGCAGGGGATTATAAGCGGAAGAGGGTTCGCGGCCATCGCCGTCCCTACGGCCCTGGCCGCTCCGGGCCGGCCGACCTTTTGGGCCAGCTTGCCATACGTCTGCGTGGAGCCGAACGGAATCCGACCGCAAAATCTCCAAACCAGCATCTGAAACTCCGTGCCTTCAGGCTTAACGGGCAGCTCGAACACAAACCGCCGGCCCCAAAAGTATTCACGAATTTGTTTGGCGGCTTCGCAAAGGACCGAATTGCGGGTTCGGCCGCATCGCGCGGTTCGCGTCCACTTTATGGAGCGGATTGCCTGTTCGTCCGCCGCGAGGCGCAGCACACCAACCGGAGTTGTCAGATCGAGTATATCCAATTCTGTTTTTAACATTCCGTCCTTTGCCTCTTGTTTTTTCCCAGCTCCGACTCCCGACTCACGACTCGCCGGGATGGAGCTGACTGAATACAAGGTCGGCGATCCGCTTTCCTACCACAGTCTCCAGATCCGGCAATGCAGCCTCGCAGATGCGCTGATACGAGCCGAACCGGCGCAACAGCGCTTCCCTCCGTTTCGGTCCGATTCCTTTCAGGGCATCCAGCTCGGACGTCAACGTTCGTTTCTTGCGCAGCTTGCGGTGGTAGCTGATCGCGAAACGATGGGCCTCGTCACGAACGCGCTGAATGAGCCGCAGGGCCGGTGACGTCCGGCCGATCATAATCGAGTCATCGCGGCCGGGCACGAACACCTCGTCGAGACGCTTGGCCAGAGCGGCCACAGCCTGGTCCGGCGCCCCATTATCCCGCAGAGCCGAAAGTCCGGCCGAGAGCTGCCCTTTTCCGCCGTCGATCAGAATCAAGTCCGGCATGGACGCGCCTTCGCCGGCAATGCGGCGTACGCGCCGGGTGATGACTTCGTACATGGCGGCAAAATCATCGGGCTTCTGAAGCGACTCGAGACGGAAGTGACGGTATTCGCTTTTCTTTGGTTTGCCGTCCAGGAACGAAACCATCGAGGCCACCGTGTCGGTCCCTTGCAGATTCGAAATGTCGAAGCACTCGATGCGCCGCGGCGGCCGGGCCATTCCCAGTTCGCGCTGCAAGGCCGCTACCGCTGGTGGAATTGCGCCATCCAGGGCCTGCCGCTTGCCCATTTCTTCGAGCAGGAGCAGGTCGGCGTTTCTGCGCGCCAGTTCGAGGAGGCGCACTTTTTCGCCGCGTTGGGGCGCACGGATTTCCACGCGCAGGTTCCGTTGGGCCGCAAGCCATTGCCGCATCGCCTCCGCGTCCTCCAATTCCAGGGGGATCAGGATCTCGGAGGGGATTTCGGGGTGCGCCAGATAGTACTGGCGAAGAAAACAAGACCAGATCTCGGTTTCATCATCAAGCCCGCCCTGCTGAAACAAGAAGTGGCGGCGTTCGAGAACTAGCCCCTCCCGAATCCGGATGACGGCCACGGACCGCAGGTTTCCCCGGCAGGCGTCGGCAAAGACATCGCGTGAAACGGAACTGTCCGCGCCATCCATCTTCTGGCGTTCGATCAGTTTTTCAATCGCCGTCTTCCTGTCGCGCAGAATTGCCGCTTCCTCGTATTTCTCTTCTGTCGCGGCCTGGGCCATCCGCCGATCGACCTCGGCCAGCAGGCTTTGCGTGCGACCGGCCAGAATTGCGCAGACCTGATCGGCGCGCTCGCGATACTCGGCCAGGCTCACCGTGGCCGCGCACGGTCCGCAGCAGCGGCCGATCTGCAAATACAAACAGGGGCGCTCGCCCGGCCGCAACGGAAGCGAACGATTGCACTCGCGAATCCCAAACACCTGTTTAAGCCAGCGCAGGATCTGCCGCATGGATCGCGGATCGGTGTAGGGGCCAAAGTACCGCGCTCCATCGTTCAATACGCGGCGCACAACCAGAAGACGCGGAACCTCCTCGTTGAGCGTGACTTTGATGTAGGGAAAATGCTTGTCATCTTTGAGAAGAATGTTATAGCGCGGCTTCTTTTCGTGGACGAGATTGGCTTCCAGGATCATGGCCTCGGCTTCGGAATCCGTGGCAATCACCTCCAGGTCCGCCACTTTTTCCAGCATCAGACGGATATGCGGCCGGTCGCCTTCGCCGTCTTTGCGGAAATACTGGACCACGCGTCTGCGCAACGAGCCGGCCTTCCCAATGTAGAGAATGTGATCCTGGCTGTCCTTGAAAAAGTAAACCCCGGGCAAATCGGGCAGAAGCTTGAGTTTGGCGTCAAGAGCGGTGTTGGTCATGTATGAATCGGGACCGGGTTTGTCCGTTGGATGGCCGCCGTCCCTGAATGGATCCGGGTTCCGGTTACAAAATACGAATTGGCTAAGCCGGCCCGCGTGGAAGGAATTTCCGGGCACCGTGCCGGATTTCTTCGACGCCCAGCACCATGCCGGCGCCGACAAAAACCGCGCCGGCTGCGGCGGCCGTTGCGGCAAGGCGAGACGCCTGGCCAAAGATCGAAGGACCGCCGATCACACCCGATAGAGCCGGCCAGGCATAGACCAGGACGAGAGCAAAGGCGGCTGTTGCGGCAATCGAAGGCCAGGCCTCCCCCGCAAGGGCGCGCCAGACAAACGGGTTTCCCTCTCTCTTGAGACGATGCTGAAGAAGCAAGGCCAGAGCCACCGCGCTGGCCCAGAACGAGATTGAAGCCGCCAGCGCCAATCCCGCCTGGCGCAGCGGCGTTTTCCACAGCAGAAAATTCAAAGTCACATTCAGAACAAGAGCGCCTGCCGAAACGAACAAGGGTGTGCGCGTATCGAGGAGCGCATAAAAGGACCTGGAAAGCAGGTTGACCCAGCCCATGGCAAGAAGCCCGATTGAGTATGCCTGCAGAGTCAATGCAACCCGGCCGGTGGCTTCGGCGTCGAACCTGCCTCCCTCGAAGAAAAGTTGCAGAAGCGGGCGCGCCAGAACAAAAAGCAGGCAGGCGGCCGGAAGAAGCAGAAGAAGGTTAAGGCGGATTCCCGCGGAGACGGTCTTGCGAAATTCGGTAAAATTACCCTTGGCGCCCTGTTCCGTGAGATGGGGAATCACCGATCGGTTGAAGGACAGACCCAGAACGCTAAACGCCAATAGCGTAAGCAGGTTTGCATAATACAACGCCGCGGCCGCACCCTTTCCCAGAAATGCGGCCATATAGATCTCAATCATGCTTCCGGTTTTTTCCAGCCCCGACCCAGCGACAATTGGCATCCAGAGCCGCACTGCGCGGCGAAGGTGGAGATTGCCCCATCGAATGCGAAAAAACGGCCGTTGAAAAAGAAGATGGCGGTCTTTGGTCAGAACGAGAAAGAACAGACATTCCGATGCTGCCGCGGCCAAGGCGCCCCAAGCCACACAATACCAACCGGCGACGGGGGCCGTGGCCACAATCACGATGACCGCTATGGCATTGGCCACAAGGGGGGCTGTCGCGTAGGTACCGAACCGCTCGAACGCCAGCAGCCGCGCCCCGAGAAATGAAAAGAATCCCACAAAAACGATGTAGGGCAGAAGCAGCCGGGTCATGCCCACGGCCGCCTCGTATTTTCCGCTTCCATCCGGCATTATTTCGCCGACATAGCCGCGGCCCACCAACGAAACGAACACGGGAGCCAGGAGCAGGCCGATGACCACGAAGAGACCCAGGCAAAGGATCAGAGACTTGAAAAGATCGGCCGACACCTCGTGCGCATCTTTTTCCTTGCCCTGGGCCAGCAACGTCTTGAAGACCGGCAGGTATGCGCTCTCCGCGGCTTTTTCCCCCAGAATCTGCCGGACGAGATTGGGGATCCGGTAGGCCAGGACGAACACGTCCATTTCATGGCCGGCGCCCACGAATCGAGCGGCCAAAATTTCGCGCAGAAACCCCAGGACCCGTGACCCGAGCGTACCCGTTGCCAGCTTTAGCGATCCACTGTAGATTTTTCGGCCTAACACAAAGCCTCCCGACTCAGACTAAAATAGCATATGGGGGAGAAAGCGTGGTTTTCGGATTTGCCTGGGATACGATTTCCCCAAGGCGTTACTTTTTGCGGGCCTTTTTTCTGGAACCGCCCAGGACGCGGAAGCATTGCGAGATCGAGATGCCGTATTGCTTGGCAATCGCGATGCCGGATGCACCCTTCCGGTATAGCCTTAGAATCTCGGCGTTGCGCCGGCCATGGCGTTCCTCAACGGGGGGAATGCCATAGGCCTGCCGAAGCCGGTGAACCGCCTGGCGCGTGATGCCGAAGATTGCCCCGATGGCCTCGTCGGTCACATGTTTTTTCTGAAGCTTGCAGAGCTGTTCGGCGGAAATTCGGGGCATGATCCGCTCCCCTAGGTTGTACGGCCGTCAAAGTAAACCGCCGGCCCAATTTGGTCAAGAATCGCTCCGCTTGGAGGTAAGGAGCAGCGCAAACGGCTGATCCGCGTGAACCGTAAGGGACACCGCCCGGCCCACCAGGTTTGGCGCGGCATTTCCCAAAAGATCCTTGATCTCCCATCCCGAGGATTCCGAGAGCAACAAAGCCTCCGGGTTTGCCGCGGTAATGGTTTCGGTCTGGCTTGCAACCAAGGCCGACTGCGATTCGGCTCGGCCGGCCCTGCGCACCGCGGTTTCGAGATTGTCCACCGTCGCTTCGGCCCCCAGCGGAAGATAAAAGGGCTCCAGCGCGGAAGCGAGCCGCCCGGCCACGTGCTCGCGAATCCCAGCCTTGATTATGGCGTCGCGGATCGAAGCGGAACAAGCCTCCTTGTCAACGACGCCGACCGATGCGGCCGGAAGCCGTGCGCCGACCAGCAGGGCCTGGCCCGGACGGCAGAATGCATTCACCGCAATGCCCGTGCCGGAACATTCCAGGATCCCGGCCCGCAAAAAGGTGCTGATCTTTTTCGTGTCCGGCAGAACGAACTTCTCTTGAAGCAGAGACAGATTGACGAGCATTTCCGCCGCCCGGTTGTGCTTGCGGAATGCTTCGGCCACCCTGTAGCCGTGTCCCGAAGCAGCCACGAAACACACGAAGCTTTCCGACAGCCTCCAGTGACCCGGATACACCACGGCATGGCCGCCCTGGCGTGCAGGATTCATGGATAGGGCCAGGTCTTTTTCGGGTACCCGCTTGAGATCGATGTTCTCTCCTTGAAGCCGTAGGTCGAACATGCACGCGCAGCCGGCAAAGGGGTCTCCGCCCGAATTGAGAAGCATGATCCCCTTCCCATTCGTGTGTCGCGCCACCACGCGCCGGGCCCGCTTTGCGATGTCGTGATAAGCCTCGGTGACCCAGGTGAAAGGAGCGTGCCCGCAGCCATGGCGGGCATTGTCGCACTTGCGCGTTGCCCAGTGGTCGACATAAAGGCCGTCGAATTCGAAATTCGAAAGAATCCATTCGGCCTGTCGCTCGAAGTTTTCGCGCCAACCGTCTGCGTTGTAGCACATGAGCGTGGTTTCATTGCGATACTCGATGCAGGCCGAGTAGTACCATGCGGGCGCGTCCCGGCGGTAGTCCCGTGAGCCGAACGCAAAATCATTGAACGTCATGTAAGGAATCACCTTGATCCCCGCCGCGTGCGCTTCCTTGATATAATGGCGCACCTCCTCGTTCATCGTGGAGCTGGGAGCGTCGCCGTCAAAGAAATGCAGGCCGCCGATGGCCAGGTTCACCCCCGTCTCTTTCCAACGCATGATCTCCTCGCTGGAAGGTGGGTGCCATTCGCGATTGTCCGCCCAGCCGGCCATGACGACCTGGTGAGGCCCGGGCCACGCCATGCGGACCGAATTGAGTTCCTGCCTGGGTTTTTTGGGCGGCAGAAGCTGTAGAAAGAAAAACTGGCTTCGATCCTCGCCCGGATTGAAGGGAAACGTCGTGTTGCGGACGTCGAATTCCTCAACCTCAACCCCATCTTCATGGAGAAAAACCTGGGTCATATGATCGCGTTTGCCGCGGCTGTCGGCGGCCACGACCCATGTGCCGTCGGGCGCCTGGGCCGAGTCGAAGTCGTTGGAAAACCCGTCTGGCAATTTGATCCCGGCGTCGCGATATCCGGCCAAGCGGCCGTCGAACCGCTCTTTGGTGAAGTCAATACCCGTGTGTACATTTCCTAGGTGAAAGTAAGGGCACTGGTTGGCCCCGTATAGAAGCCCGGGCTTTCGGCCGTCCAAAGCGGTGGGAGGAAGAATTCCCGAATCGGTGATGGCGGCCAACGAAAGATCGCTCCATGGAATCAGGTATTGGCATGCATCGCGGGAAAGGCGCGTGCGCAAATAACAGTGCCACTGGAGAATCACCGGCTTTTGTGGATGGGCCCGCACCTGAATTTTCATGAAGCCGTCCACGTCGATTTCGTAATCGATGGACCATTCCACCCCGCAGCGCTGTCCCAACGACGCATACGCGCCCCTGGCATTGATCCGGACAAAACCAACGCCCTTTTCCGCAATCGACAGCGACACATCGACCGAATTCTCCGCGTCAAAGCGCTGCGGCGAATTGGTGAGCTCCCGCGCATACATGGGCGGCTTGATCCGCGTGGCCTTTTCCCAGCCATACAGGGCTGTCCGCTCCTTCCCCAGCGGAGAAGCGCCCGGATCGTCTTCGGGAAACAGACCTATGTAGGGATTTGGAAGCTGTGCCCCAGGGGCCAGATATTCCGTTCCCAGCGCCTGTGCCGAGACGATCTGCCCTGTCTTCCTGGAGAATGTATAAGAGAATGTTTCGCCGGTCACAAGGACGGATTCCGGCGTTTCGGCTAGCTGGAGAGGCGAATAGAGTCCCACCACTTTTCCATCATAGATATCTTGTTCCCCAAAACGGCAGAATCGGATCATGCGAAATCTCCTTGTAAAGATCTGGTGAAGACAGAATCGGAAGAACGCGGAAAAAAATGGACGAAACTGTCAATGCCGGCAAACGAGGACATCGTATAGACTGAACCGTTGCCGTTGATGCAGATTCTCACCTCGGCCATTTTCTCCTCCACTGGCAAGCTTTTGAAGCATGGATAATAATGAAGTATTACCGCTGCAAAGAATCAAGTGGGCGCGCTGATCCGTAGTGCTGATCCGTAGACAGGCAGTACTTCTGGAATATGTGAAAAGAAGTATATTGGTTGCACAAGAAGCGGGCCTGTACCCTTTCCTTCAGAAACGAAGTCTCAGGACAAGGATCGATAAAATGGTCAGCGAAAATACGCTTTGCGGCATGTGGTTTCGAAGCGCTCGCGAGTTCGGTGAACACCCGGCCTTCCTGGTTTCCGAGCATGGCCGTCGCAAGGCCGTCAGCCACGCCTTCTTCTACGCAGCGGTCCGCGATCTGGCCATGGGAATGCTCCAGGCCGGAATCCAGCGCGGTGATCGCCTTGCGCTCCTGAGCGAGAACCGGCTGGAATGGTGCCTGGTGGATTTGGCCTGCCAGTGCATCGGAGTCATAGATATTCCCGTTTACCCCACCCTGCCGCCGGGTGAGACAGCGGAGATTCTGCACCATAGTGCATGCCGGTGGGCCATCGTGTCCACATTCCTGCAGTTCGAGAAGATGCTGCGAATCCGCGAGCGGATCCCGACCGTCGAGAAGGTTTTTCTCATCGAAGGTCTGGGCCAGCGTCACCGCGAGCCCTGGCTTTCGGACTTGGACGATTTAACCCAGGCGGGTCAAAGGATCCAGAGCGCCGACGAAGTTTTCCTGGCGGAGATCGAGAAGGCCCGGCCCGACGATGTGGCAAGCATCATCTACACCTCGGGCACCACGGGATTTCCCAAGGGTGTCATGCTGACCCATGCCAATTTCACGTCCAATATCTACGCCATGGCCAAGGCGGTTGCCACCGGGCCCAGCGACAGCTGCGTGTCCTTCCTTCCCCTCTCCCACGTGTTCGAACGCACGGCCGGTTTCTACCATATGATCTTTCGCGGCGTTACCATCGCCTACACCCAGAATCTCGAAGCGCTGGTCAAAGACCTGGCCGAGATCCGGCCCACAGTCATGCTGGCCGTTCCGCGGTTCTATGAAAAACTGTACGCCCGCACATGGGAATCCGTAAAGGCCGGGCCCTGGGTTCGGCAGATGGTCTTCCGCTGGGCCTTTCATACCGGGCGAAAAAACCTGCGCCCCGCAAAGTCCGGCCGGCCCAGTCCGTTATTGGCAAAACAACTCAGCATGGCCGAAAAGCTGGTATTCAGCAAGTTGAAAGCCAAGCTGGGCGGCAAAATCCGGTTCTTCGTGTCGGGCGGGGCGCCGTTGGCAAGGCCGATTGCCGAGTTCTTCGAGGCGGCTGGAATACGGATTCTGGAGGGGTACGGCATTACCGAGTGTTCGCCCGTTGTTTCGGTCAACCGGCTCGAATCCAATCGGCTTGGCACGGTGGGCCGGGTCCTGGATGGCGCAGAGGTTCGCATTGCCGAAGACGGAGAGATCCTTGTGCGCGGCCCCAACATCATGCAGGGCTATTTCCGCATGGAAAAAGAGACCCGCAACGTCCTGCTGGACGGGTGGTTTCATACGGGTGACATCGGCGAATTCGATGCGGAGGGCAACCTGGTCATCACCGACCGCAAGAAGGACATGATCATTAATTCGGGCGGCAAAAACATTGCGCCCCAGCGAATCGAAGGCCTGCTCAAGCTCGACCGTTACATCACCGACATCATCGTACATGGTGATCGCCGCAAGTACCTGGTCGCTCTGGTGGTCCCCAGTTTCACGCACCTCGAAAATCTGGCCAAGAGCCGGGGGTTGCCGTTTCGGGATCGACGCGACCTGGTGTCGCGCGCCGAGATCCGGGATTTCCTGCTTCAACGAATCCATCACCGATGCAGGAACCTGGCCTCCTTCGAGAAGGTCCGGGATATCGCGATTCTCGATCGTGAGTTTAATGCCGACGACGGCGAGGTTACGCCAACACTCAAACTCCGGCGCAAGCGGATTGAAGAGCGGTTCCGCAAGGAGCTGGATGCGCTCTATCCGGCGGACCACATTCCGCAATCGTGAATCTTGAATGAACAAATCGCTTCTCCTTTTTCTTTGCGCCGCGATTGTGGCGCTTGCCATGGGCCTCGATTCCCCCGCCATTCTGCCGGGGGCAATCCTGATCGCCGCGCTCATGGTCTGCCTCGTGCATCTTTGGCAAGACCTGCTGAGGAAACGCAGGTTTCGTCCTGTCTGGGCCGTTTCGTCCCTGGCCATCCTCGTTGTGTTGACCGTGACACCGCTGGGCCGCATATGGCTGGGCAACATGGTCCGGCCGTTTGTGATCCGCTCCCTCGAACGCAGGCTGAAAGCAAATCCCGGAGAAACCGTCACACTGCAGCACTTGAGCACGATCCAGACGACCCGCAAAGACGAGGCCAAGGCCATGCCGCTGATCGAGGAACTCCTGAAGCGAAATCCCTGCGATGGCGTGGCCCTCAGCAACCGGGCTTTGCTGGCCCGCTTCTCCGGCCATCTCCAGCGGAGCCTGGCCGATTGCAGAACCGCCGTAAATTGCGATACCCTAAACCCGCTGGCCTGGGAACAGCTTGGCTTTGCCCATGCCGCACTGGAGCAACCCGATTCGGCCCGCGCATGCTGGGACGCCGCGCTTCGAACCTATTCCGACCCAAACTCCCGGGAGCGGATCGAAAAGCATTTGCGCGGCCTTGCCCCAAAACCGCGTTGATTCCGCGGCTGGGCGGATGTATAATCCTTCTATATGCTTGACCCCACAAAAGCCGGAGGACTCAGACTTCTGATCGCGGGCGGAAACTCCGAACAGGTTTCCGTCCTGGCCGGGGCGCTTTGCGGCGACCAATCCGGCGGGGCGCACCATCTCCCGGACGGCTGTCGATTCCAGATTCAAACAGTGGTGTTGGAGCAGGGAACGATCCCCGGCGCTGAAACCTGCGACCTGATCCTGCTGGACATCACCCGCGCCGAAATCGCAACAATCGAAAAGATCCAGGACCTGGGCAAAAGGATGAATGCCCCTGTTCTGGTTTTCCTTGAAGAAACGGACCGCATGCTCTCACTGGAAATTGTGCGCCAGGGCGCCGTCGACTGTGTCATCAAACGCAGCGGATATTTGGCCGCTCTGCCCTTCATTGTCGAGAAGGCCTACGAAATGCACGCGCACAATCAACGCATGCGCCAACTCGATCTGCGGCTCAACGCGACTCTCAAGCACCTGGAAGAGAACCAGGAAGCCATCGACGAAGAGCTGCGGATCTCCCGCCGGATTCAGGCGGCCATGATTCCGCAGAATCTGCCCCGCATCGACGGCCTGGAGATGGCTTCGCTGTACCTCCCCAGCGGAAGCATTGGAGGAGACCTTTTCGATATTTTGATCCTTGATTCCGACCGGATCGCCTTTTTGATTTTCGATGTGGCCGGCCACGGCGTGCCGTCGGCGCTCATCAGCGCCATGGCCAAAATCTCCTTTGCCAATCACCTGCGCAGCTCGGGTTCTCTGGTCGAAACCTTTGACGCGGTCAACCGGGAAATCCTCGAAAACGTCCCCCGGGAATACTACATCACCGCGTTTGCCGCCATTCTCGACCTGAACACGTATGTCTTACGCTACAGCAATGCCTCGCATACCACACCCTTTCTCTTCCGGGGCGCCACGGGACGGGTCGATATCCTCCATACAAGCGGATTGTTCGTGGGCATGCTCGAAATACCGCAATACGAGGAGAAAAGCACGATTTTGCAGAATGGCGACCGGCTGTTTCTGTGCACCGATGGGCTTTATGAAATCTTCAATGCCCAAAGGCAAATGTACGGAAAAGCGCGGCTAAAATCCTTCCTGCTCAGAAACCGAGCCTGCTCCGCCGCGGAAATTCTGGAAACCATAATCAAGGAGCAAGGCCGGTTTCTGGGCACGGAGGTCCGGGACGACGACGTGACGGCCCTGATCGTCGATATTCAGGCGGCCTCCCGCTACGATCGTCTGCTGGAAGACCTGGGGTTTGGCAAAAAAGCGGCCGCCCATATTATAACCTTCCATCATTTTGAAGACGCCGAGGAACGGGTCTCGCAGATTTGCCGGGAAATGGCCGATCACGGTTTTCATGAATCCGATATCCGAAAAACCCGGATGCTGCTGTTCGAGGCCCTCTCAAATGCCTTTGAACACGGCAATCGGGGCGAACGGGGCAAAAGGGTTTTTCTTGGATACTCGGTGGACCCCGACGCCATTCGGGTGGGCGTGATGGATGAAGGCGCCGGTTTTAACCTGAGCGCGGTTCCAGACCCGCTTGCGCCGGAGCATGACAACCGGGAGGGCGGACGCGGCCTTTTCCTCACCCGCACCTATGCCGACCAGTTCAGTTTCAACGAGAAAGGCAACCGGATCCACATCGTCAAAAACAAAACCGGTGGCGCGCCGGCGTGAAGATCGGAATTACCGGTCCCATCGCATCCGGCAAAAGCATCGCGAGCGCGCTGCTGGGCCGGGACCCGGACGTGGACGTAATCGATGCCGACGAGATCGGGCGCCGGCTCACCGCCAATCCCCGGCGGGCCAAGCAGATCGCGACCGCGCTGGGCGATTCCTCGCTGGCCGCAAAATCGGGTTTGGACCGCGGCCGGACAGCCGCCATTGTCTTCTCCAACCTCCGCAAGCTTGCCATCCTCAACCGGCTTCTCCATCCGGCATTGGTTGCCGAAATTCATAGGGCATTGCGAAAATCGAAACGCAAACACCAGATCGTCGATGCCGCGCTTTTGTTTGACTGGCCCGTAATAAACAAGCTGGATGGAATTCTGCTGGTCACGGCCGGAGAACGGGTCCGCCTGCACCGGCTTGTTTTGAAAGGGATGAACCCACGGCAGGCCCGCAACCGCATCCGGGCCCAGGGCAACTGGCGATTGCGGCGCGCCCGCGCGGATTGGATCATCACCAACAGCGGGACGCGCGCGGAGCTTGAGAAGAAGGTCCTGAAGTGGTGGAAAGCAATGAAAGAAGCGGATAGCGTACAGGAAAGACGGAACGATTCGGCATAGCAAACACCCTCACCTTAATCCTCTCCATCGAAGGGAGAGAATTAAGGTGACTTCCGTCTCCCTACACCCGGCACTTTTCTATTCTCCGTACCCTTTCGGATGCTTCCGGTGCCAATCCCAGGCTGTGCGGACAATCGTCTCCAGGTCGGCGTACTTCGGCTGCCATCCCAGGAC
This sequence comes from uncultured Fibrobacterota bacterium, assembly GCA_964455935.1. Classification (GTDB taxonomy): domain Bacteria; phylum Fibrobacterota; class CAYVZU01; order CAYVZU01; family CAYVZU01; genus CAYVZU01. The sequence continues at coordinate 5,862 of CAYVZU010000046.1, read as the reverse complement.
CTTCCTGGCTTTCTCGGATGAGGCCACAAGCTGCGGAGGATCGCCCGGCCTTCTGGCGCCAACGCGGGCCCCAACCGCATGTCCCGTCACTTGACGAGCGGTCTCAATCACCTGCCGGACACTGAAGCCGGAGCCGTTTCCCAGGTTAAAAATCCCGCTTCCCTGTCCCGCAGCAAGCCTTCGAAGCGCCAGAACATGCGCCTGGGCCAAATCTTCCACATGAATGTAATCTCGCACGCATGTGCCATCGGGCGTGGGATAGTCATCGCCAAGGATCTGCACCTCCGGCCTTTGACCCAGCGCGACTTGGAGAACAAGAGGAATGAGATGGCTTTCCGCCGCATGATCTTCGCCGATCTCAACTCGCGTATGGGCGCCGGCCGCATTGAAATAACGCAGCACCACATGCCGGATTCCATAGGCCTTTTCCGCCCACTTCAGGCATCTCTCGAATGCCAGCTTGGTTTCTCCGTAGGGGTTCGTCGGCACCGTGGGATCGTCTTCCGAAATCGGAACCCGGAGCGGATCGCCATACGTTGCCGCCGTGGAGGAAAAAACAATCCCGCCCGCCCGGAATTCCCGCATGCATTCGAGCAAGGATACCCCTCCGGCAATATTATTGGCATAGTACTTCAGCGGGTCGGCCATGCTCTCGCCCACCTGCGAGTCGGCCGCAAAGTGCACCACAGATTCAATTGTATGCTTTTCGAACACCGATCGCAAAAAGGAACGGTCCCGAAGGTCGCCCTCGTATAGCGTTCCGCCCAAAACCGCCTTGCGATGCCCGCGCGACAGGTTGTCAACCACTACAACTTCGTATCCGGAATCAAGGAGGTCCGCAACGGCATGGCTGCCAATGTAGCCGGCGCCCCCTGTGACCAGAATGGCCATTGTTCACCTCATACGAACGAAGGTTTTCCGTCCTTGAAAATTAGCGTGCCGCCCCTGCGGTTTTCTTTGATAAGCAGGCTGGAATCACCGCAGAAGATCGAAACGCCGCGAAAAATCTGTTCCTCGATCTTGATCTTCGACTCCTTGAACCGGCCGCGCTTCTCGTCGATGACTTCTCGGCGCTTACGGACCGTTGTCAGTTCATCTTTGAGGCCTTTCTGTTGGGCTTTCAGGCTCTCGATCTCCTTCTCAAAAGACGGTTCCGTACCCGCGGTCATGTGTGATTTGACCTTCTCGAAAATCAGGAGCTTGAGCTCTTCGACGCGTGCGCTCAATTCCTCGTCTTTCCGCCCGAGCTGTTCCGCTTCCCGTAAAATGGCCGGGTTGAGACCCATGTGGACCTCGGTCGGGATTTCGCTGACGCTCCCCAAAACGCGCGCCTTCAATTGATTCGGAACAATGGTGGTTCCGCCGACCAGGACGCCATCCCCGTCGACAATTACATCGTTACCCGCGTCAATATGAGCATTGATTGCCTCATGCCCGATCCACACATCGCGTCCCGCGGTTAAATGCTGGTTCGAAACATGGCGGGCGCGGATATCCAATATCGCTTTGGCCAGGCCTTTTCCGCTCCCGGTGAAGCCGCCGTGGATGATAATACTCTCGCCGGACTCCAGCTCGGCGTCCTCAACATCGCCGCTGATCTCGATATTGCCCAAAGCCTTTATTTTGAAACCGCCTTTGACATTCCCGGAGACCCGCACGGCGCCCGAAGAGGTGAGATCGCCCGTGGAGTAGTCGACATCGCCATGAATCGTTCGTTCGGTAACAATCTCCAGCAGGCCCTTGCGCGCGCTGAGGACTCCGCTGGTCACCGCTATGAGAACATCGGGATCGTCCAGCGAGGGTTGCGTGTTGGGGCCGGCCGGCAAAACGGCTTCTTTCACCGGCAGCGGATCGATCTTTTTACCGGCCACGGTCCAGCCGATCTGGCCGGGGATCGACGGTGTCCGGCGGACCAGTTTCTGTCCTTTTTCGACGTTGATGAAATAGCCCAGGTCGTGATGATCGACGCGGCCGTCCTCGAGTTCCTTTGGCTTAAGGACCCGCTCGGCCTTGACCAGGTATTCCAGCCGGCCGCTTTGCCCCGGAACAACCGGCCGGCCTTTCGCAATCAACACCCGTTTTCCAAAGACACGATTCTCAACAGCGTTCTTAACGGCCGTTTCGTCAAGGCCAAAGGTGATATGTGCTTCACCGATCTTCTTGAGTACTTCGGCCGGTGAAAGCGGCTCGCCCGAGCCGGAAGGCTCGAGGGTAAGAAACGCGCTCAACCCATCGACCGAAACCTCAATCCGGGCTGAACCAGGTTTGGACGAAGGTGCTGCCATGCATCCTCAAATATGGTCGGACCGGATGGACCGCGCCGGATCAGGGTTTCTTGTTCGTCGCTCGGTGGAAGAATGAGGCCACGGCCTCTTGCTCGGAAGGATGGATCTCGAACACCTTATGCAGCCGGGTCAGCTCGAACAATTCGCGAATGGACCGCTGCAGACTGCAAAGAACAACGTCCCCGCCCAGCTTTAAAGCGGTCTTTAGGGCGCTGATCAGGACCGCCAGGCCCTGGCTGGTCACCGAGGACACTGAAGCCATATCAACAACCACCCGGCAGAATTCGGGTGTAATCAAGGCCTTCAGTTTCTCACCCACGAAGTCCTCTTCATCAGATTGAAAGTTCCCGCTGAGGGCCACGACCAGGACCTGATCGACTAATTTGGAAGAGATTTCCATGCAGAAAATTTAACAATCTTTCGGGGCCGGGGCAAGCCTCCAAATGGACCGGCCGGGGAGCGGTCCGAACGGGTCCGTCGGAGATGGCGGCCTCTTTGACCTGAATTCCACGATTTTGAGTAATTATCAGCCTTCCAGCGCCAAACCAGGTGAGTTGTCATTTCGACGAGTCTTCGAGGAGAAATCTTTGCATCTGCACCACGAAAGATTTCTCGCGTGCGCTCGAAATGACATCTCGGGCTGAATAGTTACGATTTTGGCTGTAAATGCAAAACTGCAGAATTGGCAGGTTCAGGCTAGAGCCTTTTTGAACATGTCCACAACGTATTTAAGATCGTCCTGCTCAAGATACTGGTGGCATCCGATATAAAAGCCATTCCGTCCCACAAACTCTGCGTTTGGGAGCTTCCCTTGATAAGACCCCTTCAGGTAGTCGTAGGCCGGTTGTTGCGTCGGGATGCAGCCGAAAAGAGGACGCGTTTCAACGCCTAGTTCTTCCAGTTGTCTGCGAAGCTTCTTCCTGAACGGCCCCTTTTCTTTAAGCACTATGGGATAGGCCAAATAGCTTACGCAGTCCGAGTAGGGCGGAAGGGCCATGATATCGGCAAAACACGCCAGCGATTCATTCAGATACTTCACATTCTTCTGGCGTTTCTGGAAAATTTCGTCCGCTTTCTCAAGCTGCGTAATGGCAAGAGCGGCCTGGAAGTCCATAAGTTTGAAATTGTAGGCGATCAGATCATGGGTGAACCGCGGATCGAAATCGTCGTCATTGTCGAAGGCCGACGCCCGCGCGTGAGGACAAAGCCCTTCGCTGCGACGGCAGACCAGGCAATCGCAGAGCCGGCCATTGGATTTGATGCGGCGAATCAGCCCACCCAGATTTCTGTCATTGGTGGTGATCGCCCCCATTTCACCCGCCTGAATATTGTGAGCGATATAAAACGAGAAATCCGAAAGCAGCGACAAGGAACCCGTCTTCCTGCCCTTGTAGAGCGAACCATGCGCTTGCGCCGAGTCCTCGAAAGTCACAAGATCGTATTTCGCGGCAATCGCGTTGATCGCGTCCATATCGTTGGGATAGCCCATGAGATGAACAGGCAGAATGGCGCAGAACTCATCCGGATTCCCCCGCTTCAGGATCTCCTCGATCTTCTCCGGGATAAGCGTAAAATCCTGCGCGGAGATGTCCACGTAAACCGGCTCCAGCCCGGCCAGGACAATCGCATTGCTTGTGGACACATACGTAACAGGGCTGCTGATGATCTTGGCGCCCTTTTTTACTTTTGGGAACCGCGGATCGAAAAGAAGGGCTGTCAGGCCGGCGATTAAGGCCGCCGTACCCGAACTGAGCGCAACGCAATAATCGGTCCCCACATATTCGGCAAACCGATGTTCGAACTCCCGAACCTTCTTGCCTTCCGAAAGCCGCCCGGAATCCAGAACCTCGTCAATGGCTTTTCGTTCGTTCTTGCCGATTTGAAAATCACCGACGGAGACACGTCGCTTTTTTGAAAACATTTACATCCTCCCGCGGACCGGTTGGCTTGGCACAACATAGCACCTTAGCCGACCGAACCACGACCAGCCACATCTTCAATATGCAATATCAGCAACAATTCTGGAAAGGGGGCTACATTCCTTGCTGTTTCAACCATTGCGCCGTGAGTCTACAGCCTTCGGTTATATCTACAGCAGGCTGGTAGCCCAGAATATCCCTGATCTTCTGGGTAGAGACGATATTCACATCTTGCGTAGTCCAGCGAACCGTTTCTCGCGTGAAAAACGGCTTGCCGGAATACCGCGAAACCAACGGGGGAAACGGAAACAGTCGGGCAACAGATTCCCAAAGCAGGGCCAATCCCATTGCCACCGAGCGAGGAATGCGGAGAAAAGCGACCCGGCAGCCCATGGCGGCCGCCACATGGGAAATCACTTCGCGGATTGTGTAGGAACGCTGGCCAGAGATATAGAAAAGCTGCCCGGCAGCTTCGAGCCGTTCGCCGCAAAGGCGGAGGCCCTGCACCGCATTAGCAACATAGCAAAACTCCATCTTCGTATCCCCGAATCCAATCAACGGGTACACGCGCCATCGGACCATTCCAAACAGTTTGGGAACTATCAAAGGGGTGCCCGGACCGTAGATCATTGGTAGCCGCGCCACCACGCATTCCATTTTCCATTTGCCGTTGAGGACGATTTTTTCAGCCCCAAGTTTGCTTTTGCCATAGTTGTTTTTGGGATGCGGCGGGTCCTCTTCGGTTCGCGGATTGACACCATCACCGTAGCCGGCAGCTTCCACCGTACTCACGAACACGAACCGTCGCACCCCGGCGCGCTCGGCCTCGCGCAGCAGGGCCTCGGTGCCTTTGATATTCACCGCGTCGTATTCCGCCCACGGCTTGCGCAGGTCATTGCGGGATACGGCCGCGAGATGATAGATTATTTTAATGCCATTCGCGATGCCGCTTAGCGTACCAGGGGTGGTCAGATCGGCCTCGCGTAGTTCCACCTCTTCTTTACGAAAGAAATAAAGAGGATGATCTCCCTGCACCACCGCCCGGACACTCTGCCCCGAATCGAGCAGGATGCGGACAAGGTGCTGGCCAATAAAACCATTGGCGCCGGTGACAAGGACTTCTTCCATCCTATGATAATATACGTTCAGCTCGCATCTATGGACTCAACCTATGGCTGAAGCCAAGCCCACGGCTGCCAGCGAGAACCGGGAGCATTTCAACCAGTTCAAACTTGCGCGTTTCCAGACTCCGGAGTTTCTGGAAGTGCCGCCGGATCTTCACAATCATCCCGACGCCCGGGTCGTAAGACGTGTATTCGAATTGGCTGGCCCTCTCGAGGGCAAGACTGTTTATGTTCCCGGGTGCGGGACAGGCTACGAAGCTGTTCTGGCAGCCAAGCTGGGGGCCCGAGTACTGGCTTCAGACATCTCGGAGGACATACTGGATGTAGCCCGGCGAAGGATTATTTTCAACAAGGTCGCCGGCCGTGTCGTCCTTTGCCAGGACAATGCCGAAAACAGTTCAGTACGCAAGGAGACAGTCGATGTTGTCTTGAGCCACGCTCTGCTGCACCATTTGAATCTGGGCCGGTTTGCCGGGGAAATGAAACGGATTCTAAAGCCGGGCGGCCGGTTCTGCTTCTCAGAACCTTTCGGCG
>CAYVZU010000045.1:8095-27644 GCA_964455935.1 uncultured Fibrobacterota bacterium | reverse complement strand
AAACTTCGAGATGCGACGCAAGAACAAAGCCGGATTCGCGCCCTGGCCTTGAAAGGACTGGCCGATTGCGCATTCCGCAAAAAAGACTACGGGCAGAGCGCCTCCTTCTATAAAGAATCTCTGGCCGGCGGAGATAGCGCTGTAATCCTGCCTCATCTTGTTCGCGCCCTGGATCTGTCCCGCGAGAGTTTGGAATCGGCCCGGTATGCCGCTGTTCTGCGCGCCTCTTTTTCCGAGAGTATGGCCGGTGATTCGACACAAGTTTCCGCTGGACCTCAAACGAGATCCGCGCCGGCAAAAGAGAAAGCGGTCCCCTGGATTCAGCTTGGAGTGTTCGGCAATGAGGCCAACGCCGAGTCCCTGCGCCAAAAGGTTTCGGCAAAGATTGCTCTGTCCGACTCTCTTAAAATCTTGGTCCAGCGCTCCAATGGCCTGTCCATAGTTCGGCTGGGGCCTTTCCCGTCCGAAGCATTGGCGGCAAACTTCGCCAGCCAAAAGCTTAATCCCTTAAAGCAAAAATACCTGGTTACTCTAATTCGTTAGTCTGCAAAGAGTTGTGATTCCAAGTATTGACACACAACTCGTTGTGCGTTATATTTGCCTTTATAACAATCTCTTGTGGTTTTTGTCGGTCATCCCGTTTTAAAGTCTGAATGGAGGCAGCATGACGTTCAAAAAAATACCATGCTCTACCTGTTCCGGATACCGCAGTTGCTCCAAGAGAACACGAGCCTTCGTGAATTATTGTGGGATCAAGCAAGATATGTTTTCCGAACAGATCAAGACGGCAATTCAAGACTGCCTTTCCCATAGAGGCCACCTTTTCAGGCGAACCTCCCTGGCCGAAATGCCGCGCCTAGCGGCATAGGTATTTGCGCCCATAATGTGTCATTTCGACGAGTTTTCGAAATCTTTTTCAGAACGGGGAAAGATTTCTCGCTTCGCTCGAAATGACACCGGGACCTGACCAGTTACAAAAAAGTTTGTTGCGATTTTGTCGCGCTGTGTTCATCGGTAGCAGTCCGCGGAGCTTTTGGAGCTTTGGATTCCGAGCTATGCGTACAGCCTGAACCAGGCAAGGGCAAGGGCCTGGAATTCGGGTGTGTAGGAGTGTCCTCGATCGTGGATGGAGTAGAGCAGCCTGGTTCCGGCAAGCTTTTCATGAAGACTCGCGATTGTTTCCGGCGGACAGGTGCGGTCCTGGCCGCCCAATGTCAACAGAATCGGCATGTCCAGCCGATGGGCATGTGAGATCGTATCGAAAAACCCCAGCAAGCGCCAGGACCGTTCCGGCTGGGGCTGTTCCGCGAGGGTTTTGGCAATTCGGTTGTAGATTTCGCTGGTAGCCAATTTCGCGGCCAGGCGGAAGTCCGTAAGGAAGGGGACTTCGGCCGCCACGCAGCGGGCGCCGTAGTCGCGCAGTATCGAGGCCAGCAGCAGCGATGCGCCCCCGCCCTGGCTGGTGCCGAAAAAGGCGATTCGGTCCGGCAATACGCTCTTTTGCCGCAGTGCCCATCGCAGAGCCACAAGGCAGTCCAGAAGCCATTCCCGATAGCCTTTGCCGCTTTCCGACAGAACCGTATCGGGCAAAACGGGCCAGTCACCGTCGCGCCGTTTTGATTCATCAGCGCCGTTGGGTGTCATGTATCCCAACGGGTTCACATGCAAAACATTAAATCCAGCAAGCACCAGGTCGGGGTGGAGGGTGATCTCCGCGCCGTAGCCGGGCGTGTGGATCAAGAGCGGGGCCGGACCCTTGAGACAGGGCTGCCAATACCCATAAAACTTGCGGCCATTGTGTTCAAACTCAATGTAGTGGGCGCCCGCAAGATAGCGGGCGCCAAGCCGGGGCCGGAAGCCGTTCTCGATCATCTGGCCGGCTTCGAAGCGCAGGGATTGCCCTTGCGCCCAAAGTTCCTGCGCCCAGCGATCGATCTCCGTCGGGGAGGGATAGCTGTTTCGGTTCATTCAGGTCTTAAAATGCTAAGAGCGCGCCGGGGAAGTAAAGCAAGTTGTCGGTTCTCAGTTGCCAGTCGGCGGGCGGTGCCAAAGACGCTTTGATTGCGTACTGAAAGCCGAGAGCCGCCGCTATTCCGGCAAAATCCGATATTGTGCTCGCTGCCGGTATTCACCTGGCGTGCAGCCGTAGACCTTGCGAAAGCAGTGGTGGAAATGCGCCAGGTCCGTGAATCCCCAGCGTTGGGCGATCTCCTTGGGCGCTTCGCGGGTTCTGACAAGCTCGGTCACGGCGCTGCGCAACCGATGGCCCAGGGCGAATTCCGCGAAGGGCTTCCCCATGATCTTCCCAAACAGGGAGGCGAACGTGTTGCGGCTCATGGCGCAGGCGGCGGCGGCATCCTCCACGGGAATAAACACCCGGCTGTTGATAGCCATCTGCAGGCCCGGGCCGATCCGATAATATGATTCCATATTTGGGGCTCTCTCGCGTCCCGTGGCCACCCCTTTTCGCTGAAGCATCGTCAGGAATTCAAGCGTATGGAGCGCCTTTGTTTCAATACCGTCATGGCCCGCATTCATATCTCGTTCGATACCCGCCACGCGGCCCAAAACTTCTTCGCACTCCGTCCCTTGTGCCTGCGGTCTTTGGGATGGCGGGACCCAGAACAGGGAAAAGGGTTTGCTGAAGTATTCACCCAAGCCGGTTGCCAATTGTGGCGACAGCATGGCCACAAAAACGCGGCAGGGGAGTTGTATCAAGGCGCAGCTATGCGGCTCCAGCATCCCGCAAATCCAGATCTGGCCGGGTCCCAGATTCGCATTCCAGCCTTTGTATTGCCGTTGCATGACTCCCGAGCATACGATTCCAATCTCCAGCTCCAGGTGCAAATCCAAAAGGAAGTCGGCTGGTTCGGTGTAGTCGTAGAACCGGAACCGAACCTGCTCATTAAGGTGCATGGATTGCATAGTGCAAAAATACAATAGTATGGTCCGCTCTTACAATCCCATTCAGTCTATTTTCACCCATAACGGCAAAGATGTTCAGCAGTTCAAGGTTGACCGCCATGCCTATCTACTGAATAGAAAATACAAAAGGAGGGATTGTGAAAATCGTATTGATTGGCGCAGGCAGCAAGGATTTTGGCCGGGGTCAGGTTGTCGACCTGATGAGTTCGAAGGATCTAACAGGCCGGAATGTAACGCTTGCGCTTGTCGATTTGAACGAACCGGCTCTTGCAACCATGGTGCGGTTTGCCGAAAAGATGAAAGAGCATTTTGGCAGCGATATCAGGATTGAACACCAGACCGATCGTAGAAAAGCCCTGCCCGGGGCGGATTACATCATTACCTCGGTGGCTCGAAAACGCATGGAGTTATGGGAGCAGGACTTTCGCATTCCCATGTCCTACGGGTTTCGGCAGATCTTGGGCGAAAACGGCGGCCCCGGAGCCATGTTTCACGCGCTTCGTTCGTTTGAACTGGTCATTCCCATCTGCCGCGACATCGAGAGGCTTGCCCCCGGGGCGACGCTTCTGAATTTTACAAACCCCGAGGCCCGTGTGCTGCATGCGATCAGCACGCTGACGAAGGTGAAGGCCTATGGAATCTGTCACGGCGTCTTCTCGGCGATCCACTATACGGCGAAGTATCTCAAGCGCAAGGCCGATGAGCTTACGCTCACCTCCGCCGGAATGAACCACTTCTACGAAATTCTCAGCGTGAAAGAAAAAAAGACCGGCAAAGAGCTTCTGCCCAAGGTCCTGGAAAAGGCCCGGGCCGATTCGAACCTGCCGCCGCTGTTCCGTAAAATGGTCGAGATCTTCGACATTCTCACCTACCGTTCCGATGATCATTTCGGCGAGTACCTATCCTATGGCGCCGAGTTTGGCGGGAACAAGTGGCATTATGGCCGGGAGTGCCGGGGCGTCACGATGAAGCCTTCGTTGGAAATACCCGAGACGGTCCGCCTTGAGGAATTTGCCTGCGGGAAGCGCCCTCTGGAGGATTGGATGGCGCGGCGCAGCGGCGAAACCACGATTCCCATGATCTGCGACATCGTCCATAAGCGCAAGAACCGCTATCCGGCCGTTAACGTGCTGAATCGCGAACTGCTTATCGAGAACCTTCCGCCCAACGGGGTTGTTGAAATTCCGGCATTGGTCGACGGCAAGGGAATTCATCCTCTTAAGGTGGGCAAAATCTCTGAGCCCCTGGCGGCCATCTGCCGTACACAGTATGCGATTCACAATCTGCTGACCGAGGCCTATCGGACCCAATCCAGACGCCTGCTGCTGCAGGCGCTTTTGCTCGATCCGGCGATCGACAGCGTTACCGCCGCCGAAAAGATGCTTGACGAAATGCTGAAGCTCCAGGAGGAATTTCTGCCGACGTTTGCCTAGAGGTAATGACGATTGCGGCAAAACAGTCGGGATACGGTGTCATGTCAACTGCGGTGGGCCGAGACTCTGCCGTTTTCGGAATCGATTAGGCGGTTGCCGATGCGCTTTGCGCCGGAGCAGATGTCGTGCATCGGTTCTTTATTTGCTCCGCAATCTTCAGCGCGGCCAAGCCGTCGCGGGCCGAGGCGATGCCGTCGGAAATCTGTCCGCTTCGGATCGAATGAAGAAAAGCCGTAACCTCGTCTTCCAGCGGATTGCATTCCGGCAGTTCGGGTTTCTTGTAGGCGATGTTGAGGTCTTGTCCGGCCATGGTTAAACCGGGTTGGGAACCCAGGCTGGACGGAGCCGAGTACATTTCCATTGAAGGTTCCGAAAAATCCAGCGAGAAATAGGATCCTCCCTGAAAGACCCGGAATTTCCGCATTCTTTTCCCGGAGATTCGGCTTGCCGTAAGGTTGGCCACACAGCCGTCCTCGAACGAAATGCGGGCATTCACGATATCAAAGCTCCTCGATGCGACGACCGCACCGGAAGCGTCCAGCGACTGTGGCGCCGCGCCAACCAGCCGCAGGACGAGGTCGATGTCGTGAATCATCAGATCGAGAATCACGTCCACGTCGGTGCCGCGGGGGCTGAATGCTGCAAGGCGATGGGCTTCGATGAAGCGAGGCTTTGGATTCTCGGAAAGGAGTTGGCGAAAAGCCGGATTAAAACGCTCCACGTGCCCAACGCAGAAGGTCCGATTGCGGCCGGCGGCCATTTCGATTAAACTCTCGGCCCGGTCCGAACGATCGAAAATGGGCTTTTCCACAAGGACATGGCGGCCGGCTTCAAGCGTTTGCCGGACAACTTCGAAATGGGAGCCTGCCGGAGTGGCGATGACGACAGCTTCGGTTGCGTTCAGCAGATCGGCAAGGCTGGAAAATTGCGGGCAGTCGTGTTTGGCCGCCAGTTCGGCCGCAGCCTGGGAATTGGCATCAAAAACACCCGCCAGGCCGGCCATGGGCAGTCCCGAAAGAATGCGGGCGTGGTATTTTCCCAAATGCCCGCAGCCGACAACACCCACCACTATTTCGCCGGAATCATTCATTCTCATAGATCAGCTTTCGAGCCAGAGGCAACAAATACACATTCTGAAGGTCCAGTTTCTGCAGTTCGCGCCGCAGAATTTCAATTTTTTCCGGAGCGGCGAGGGCACGATTCAGGATGAACGAACCCTTTCCCTGCACTTTCACAAACCCGCCCGGCGTTGGCATTTCTTCGTAACGGATGCTCAGGCCCAACTGCTCTACGAGGCTTTCAAGAATGCGCAGGGACTCGGCGTTTTTCCATTGCGGGATCATCGTTTCTCCAGTCGGGCCCGTAGCGATGTGTTGCGCTGAAAGGGATCGTTGTTGCGAACCGCTATGGCAATGGCCTTGGGAGACCCGACCAGCACAAGATACTTTTTTGCGCGAGTCATGGCGGTGTAAAGCAGGTTGCGGTAGAGCATGATATAGTGCTGCGTTAGAAGCGGCAAGACAACCGCCGGGTACTCGTTTCCCTGGCTTTTGTGAATTGTAATGGCGAACGCCAGAGCAAGCTCGTCGCGTTCCGAGACCGCATAATCAAGGGCGCCGATGTCAAAACGAACCCGGATCAGACCTTCGGAGGAAAGGCTTTCGACCAGGCCCAAATCGCCGTTGAAGACCTGTTTGTCGTAGTTGTTTCGGACCTGCATTACTTTGTCGCCGGGCAGCATAGCCCCGGTGCAGGCCGCCTCGGGCTGGTTTCGCATACGCGACTGGATAAGCCGGTTAAGCCGCTCGGCGCCGCAGACGCCTTTGTGCATGGGAACCAGAATTTGAATGTCCCGCAGCGGATCGAACCCGAATGCCTTGGGCAGTCGATCCAGCACCAGGTCGGCCACCAGATGGGCTGTCTTGTCCGGGTCCGGCTCTTCCATGAAGAAACAGTCCGACTCCTTTTCGTTGCGAAATGCCGGGGGCCTGTGATTGCGTACATCATGGGCCAGCTCGATAATCCCGCTTTGGTGAGCCTGCCGGAATATTTGGGTCAATCGGACCACGCCGAATCGGTTGCTTTCGATCAGATCGCGCAGCACCTGGCCGGGCCCTACGGAGGGAAGCTGGTCCTCGTCGCCGATCAGCACGATCGAAGCCCGCAGAGGCACCGCCCGGATCAGCGCAGTCATCAGGGGCAGATCCACCATTGAGACTTCATCGATCACCAGCAGGTCGCATTCCAGGGGATAGTCCGCGTCCCGGGCAAATCCCCGGTTGGGCTGATATTCGAGGAGGCGGTGGATTGTTTTGGCCGGAATGCGAGCAACCTCCTCCATCCGTTTGGCGGCCCGGCCCGTTGGCGCGCCCAAAAGGACCGTACGGCCGGCGCGGCGCGCATAATCCAGAATACCAAGCAGCGTTGTGGTCTTTCCAGTTCCGGGCCCGCCGGTGATGATCAGGAGCTTGTCTCGCGCCGCCCGGGTAATCGCCTCTTTTTGGAGGGCGTGATAGCAGACCCCGCGGCTTTCCTCGAATTCATGGATGCATTTGGCCGGGTCCAGACGGCTTGCCGGTGAACCGGGGGATGCTGCAAGCCGGAGTAAGGTCTCGGTCAGAACCTTTTCGCAGTGGAAGAGCAGGGGCGTGTAAACCCGGTCCTCTTCCTGCGAGACATTCTGAAGCCGGATTTCGTCATCCAGAGTGAAGAGGATCAGGTGGGCTTCGATTCCCAGAAGGTCGGCCGCCGAGTCAATCAGGGCCTGACGCGACACAAACGTGTGGCCATCCTCCGATGCCTTGGACAGAAGGTGGGCTAGGGCCGCACGAATTCTGAAGTGCGAATCACGGGCATGGCCAATGCGGGCCGCAATTGCATCGGCGCGCAGAAACCCGATTCCCCAGACATCTTCGGCAAGCCGATAGGGATTTTCCCGCACCAGAAACACGGTTTCCATTCCGTATTGCTTGTGGATCTTCTGAGCCGTTGCGGGGCCCACGCCCAGTGACTGAAGAAACAGGAAGACCTCCCGGTCATCTTTGAGGGAATTCCAGATTTCGCGGATCTTTTCCAGCTTTTTTCGACCAATCCCGGGTACCTTGCTCAGCTTACCGAGATCGGTGTCCATCACCTCCAGCGTCTTCTCTCCGAACTTTCCCACAATGCGCTGAGCCATGGCCTCGCCAATGCCCGGAATGAGCCCGCTGCCCAGGTATTGGGTGATTCCCTCCTCTGTCGCAGGCCGGACCTGCGACCAACCGCGGACCTGATATTGCCTGCCAAAGCGGGGATGTTCCTTCCACAGGCCTGTGAGGGTCAGAATCTCGCCTTCATGAACGCCGGGAAGAATGCCCACGGCCGCAAACGGCTCGCCCGGTTGGGAGGGTTGCATCTGGAGGACGGTGAAGCCCGTATCGGGGCTTTGATATACAACGCGCTCAACGGTTCCGGTTAGTGTTTCGGCTTGCTGGGCGGGGGAGGGGTGGACGGCGGGTTCGGAATTCACGGGCTTTGTATTGCCGAACCCCTCAGTTATTGACAATCATTCCTACGGAGAAAACGGTCATGAACAGCAGCCACAGAAAGAGAAGCGGGTAATTGAGCAGTTTGTCAGTGGGCGTGAGGTTCTTCTTTCGTTTGATAAGCAGGTGGATGTTCTTGACCCATGCGCGCAACGTCAAAACAAGCAGAATCGCTCCGACCAAATAGATCACTTTGTCCCTCCGGGGCCGCCGTCTTTGGATTCTTTGCGGATCATCCGCATGATCTGATGGCGGAAATCTCTTTCCAAAATAAAATATTGCGCGAGCTGACGGGGCGCCAATACACTTTCGAGAGCCTTTGTTTTTGCCTGCTCGGCCTCAAATAAAGCCGACTGCTGTTCTTTGAGCCGGGCAAGCAGGCGGCCGATCGTCTCGTTTGAGCTGGCGGAATCCCTGGCAAGCAAGCCCAGCGTGTCCAGTGTTTTTCGCATTGTATCCTGGATCCGTCCACATTTCTCGCGCCGTTGCTTAAAAATTTCACCCATGCGGATCAGTTTGTCTTCCGGAAGTGACAACTCTTCCGAAAGGCGAAGAAGCAGATGATGGTCCACCTTTTTTTCGACCTCCCCATTGGGAGGGCTCTGGAATCGGGGACCGCCCTGAGGGCCATGGTGCGGCTGGGCGCCGGCCAAAGCCAGAATGAGAAAGACCGGGAATGCGGACAGAAAAAAATGGTTCATTTTCATAAAACCCTCCGAGAAATTTGCCGATCCAAAACTTCTATTTCCTCCTGGCTTAGATCGGCCAGGATTTCTTCAACTGGAATTGTGGTTTCGACATAGGCCGCAATCTCGGCCGGTTTCCAATTCGATTCTTCCGCCCATTTTACATGTTCAGCCTGAAGCACGCCGGTCTCGCCGCTTTCAACCAGCCAGGCGGCCAGCGACTCGGCCGGGGCCTGCAATTGGGGAGCTTGCCGGTCGTGAATGGGCCACAGCAGGAACGCGGTGATTGCCAGACAGAGCCCGGCGCCCGCCAGCGCCGGCCGCAAAAGGGGTGCGCTCCCCAAAAACCACCACCAGCTGCGGCCCGGTTCTTCGGAAACCAGTGAATTCATGATCGAGCGTTTCAGATTCTGCCAGTATTCGGGCCTGGGCTCGGCCGGTTTGCTGTCGTGCAGGACCGAAACCAGGCGCTTGTAGCCAATGGCTTTCTGACGGCATGAATCGCACCGGCTTAAATGGTTTTCGAATTCCGGTCCCGATGGATCTGCAAGGTAGGCGGCCCAGTGTTTATTCGATAGGCATTTCATTGAAAAATCCTTCCTTCGCCAGCAGGTCGTGCAAATTCCTAACGGCATAATGGAAATTGACCTTGGCCGTGTTTTGTGTGCATTTCATGGTTTGGGCAATCTCTTCAAACGAAAACTCCTGAGCAATGCGCAAGAGCAGTGTCGCTTTCTGTTTGGGCTTAAGGCGGTCGATGGCCTTTAGCACCCGACCCGTCTCCTGCTTGTTCATGCTCTGCTGGAGGGGGCTTTCGTCGGAGGATGGAATCGAATCGTCCAATTCCTCGATCGCCCGGGTCTTTCGAAATCGGACTTCGTTCTTTAGAAGGTTTAGCGCGATCCGGAAGAGCCATGTCTTGAGGCTCGATTGACCCCGAAAGGTCCCGATCTTCTCATAGGCGTTAAGAAAGGCCTTTTGCACGATGTCCTCTGCGTCCTCTTTGGACCGGGTCCAGCGTAGGGCGAGATTGAACAGAAGGGCTTGGTATTTCTCAACAATCAGACCAAAGGCCTCCCGTTCACCTTTGCGAATCCGCTCCAATAGAGAAAAGTCGTGATCCAAGGAGTTTACCTTTCGTATCTTAGAAACATAATTTAATAAGAAGGTTAAAGGGCTTGCCGGTCGGGCCGGAGCAATGTCAACGGCGCAACGGAGGAATCATGAAACGCATTCTGGTCACGATTGCTGCGATCGCACTTATTGCCGTCGGGCTATGGGCGGCCCGGAATTTCCTGGATTCGCTTAAAAGACCCGACTCCAAGGCGGCCGAATTGGTGGCGAGGCTCGATGGCCTGTACCGGCAATCCGAGGAAATTGAATCCAAAATCCGTGCTCTGCAGTCGCAAAGCCAAAGCTATGAAACCGAGCAGCATGCTTTGGAGCTGGTTCGCGAATCCATCGAAGCGGTCCGCAGCGAAATTCGACAACAAAACGAAGAGAGCCGGCCCGCACCGAAGTCGACCATCGCAATCGGTTCGATGGCGATTGGCAAGCTCAGGTCAATTCCAATCAGGACCATCTGGATCGCCCTGGGGGTCGTGGCGTTTGTGGCCCTCATCGTGCTTATCTCCGCGTTGCGCCGTCAGCTGTTTGGCCAGACCGTCAAGCGACCGCCATTT
The DNA here is from genome assembly GCA_964455935.1 of uncultured Fibrobacterota bacterium. Classification (GTDB taxonomy): domain Bacteria; phylum Fibrobacterota; class CAYVZU01; order CAYVZU01; family CAYVZU01; genus CAYVZU01. Next base: position 17,394 of record CAYVZU010000045.1, on the reverse strand, counting down.
ACACGGGCCATCCCTGTGACCAAGAAGGCAAGGCCCGCTCCGGAACCGGCGCGAACGATTCCCGAGAAGCAAAACGAGCGCGAGGAAGAACCGGAATCGGTCCGTCCCATTGAGGAGCCCCGCCCGGCGGCAGTGTCCCGAAATCCTGAACGCCAACCAGCCGGCAGTCTGAATGAGCAAATTCTGGAATTCTACCGCCAGGGATTGACGATCAAGGAAATTTCCAATCGTTTGAAGGTCGGATTGGATCAAGTGGCTCTTGTAGTCCGGCTCCAATCAAAACCGTGACCTTGCCGGCATGCGCATCCTCATAACCGGGGCCAGCGGCTTTCTGGGCCTTTACCTGCTTCGCTCGATTCCGAAACGCCACGCAGTTTGCGGGCTCTATTCCTCAACCCAACCCTCAATGCCTGGCATCCGGTCGGAGAAGGTCGATTTGCGTTCTTCCCAAGATCTGCGCGCAGTTTTTGCCACATTCCGGCCCGAATGCGTGATCCACACAGCCGCGATTACTTCCGTGGGGGCGTGCGAAAAGGACCCGGCTCGGGCCTTTACCGTGAATGCGGAAGCAGCGAGGGCGATCGCTGTTTTGTGCCGCGATTGCGGAGCCACACTGGTTCATGTCTCGACCGACATGGTTTTTGACGGCGAAAAGCCGGGATTCTACTCCGAGAAAGATGTCGCCAATCCCATTACGGTTTATGGCAAAAGCAAGCTGGGAGGGGAAGAGGCGGTTATGGAAGCCTGTCCTTTGGCTACCGTGCTTCGTCCAACGCTGATGCTGGGGTGGGCCGGCGAAAAAGGGTTTCTCGCCTGGATGGCAATGGAAGCCAAGAAGAGGAATGTTGTCCGTCTTTTTGCGGACCAGGATCGAACTCCGGTGTTTGTGGAGGACGTTTGCAGCGCAATCTGGCACTTTGTGGACCAACCTGGTTGCGGAATCTTTCATGTCGGGGGCCCGGACAGAGTCAACCGGGTCCAGTTGGGAACCCGGTTTCTCACCTTGTTGGGCTTTTCTTCCGATGTTGTCCTGCCCATCCGGATCGCGGACGCGGGATTGGGGTACGCCATACAGAGAAACCTCAGTTTGGATTCCCGGAAACTTACAACAGAACTTGGCCGTTCGTTGATGGGCGTGGATGCAGCTCTTCGCCGCTCGATTGAGGCGGCCGGGCTTTACCGAAAGTAGCATTTCTGATATATTGGCTTCCCCATGGACCACCGCACTTTTGCCGATCTTGAATTTGGGAAGGTTCTCGAACTGATTGCCGGCCTTGCGGCGACTGTTTATGGACGGGAGCGGGCTCTATCCCTTCGGCCGCTAGACGGGATATCCCTGGCCGGCGATGCGTTTGCGCGGATTGGGGAATGCAACACGGTTCTCTCGGGGGAGCCGGGCTTTGCCATTCCAAGTATCGAGGACATCCGGCCCAACCTGGAGTCAGCGCGCATCCCCGGGTCCATGCTGGATCCCAAGGACTTGCTTCGGATTGCCGAAGCTCTGCAAAACACTGCCCGGCTTAAACAACGCATTGTGGCCTGGGCCGACAAAGCGCCTCTTCTGGCGCAGGAAGCCGGAGGCATCGCCGATTTCCGTTCAGTGATCGACCCGATCTTTCGCTGCATCGACACGCAAGGGACTGTCCGGGACCAGGCCAGCTCGGAATTGGCTCAGAACCGGGTGCAGCAGCGCGAGATTCGAAACCGCATCATCGAGAAACTCCAGGCCATTCTTCGCAGCCAGGAGCGCAATGCGGTCGAAGATGAATTGGTTGTGCTGCGCGACGGGCGTTATGTCATTCCGGTTCGCGCGGATTTTCGCAAGAACGTGAAAGGCATTGCCATTGATTATTCCAAAACGCGGACCACCGTTTTCGTCGAACCGTTTGCCGTGGTGGAGTGGAATAACGAGCTTCGCCGTCGGATCGTTCAGGAACAGGAAGAGATCGAACGCATTCTGCGCCTTTTAACGGAGTCCGTTACCCGGCGCCGTACTGAAATTGAAAATGCGCTTGCGGTTTTGGCCGAGATCGACGGGCTGTTCGCCCGCGCACGGTTCATGAGCGAGGTCAACGGGATCTGCCCGCAATGGAACCGCGGCGGCGGGTGCATGGTTGTGGCCGGCCGCCATCCTCTCCTGGCATGGCGTTGCGCGAAACCGGTTGTGGCACAGACGTTTTCGATCGAGCCGGACATCAAGGGTCTGCTGCTGACCGGCCCTAACGCGGGCGGTAAAACCGTCTGTCTCAAGATGATGGGGCTTTTGCAGCTGCTGGCCCAATCCGGAATCCCAATCCCGGCCGGCGAAGGAACCAGGCTGCCGTTCCATCGAGAGATCTATACCGACATTGGCGATGCGCAGAGCATCGAGAATTCCCTTTCCACGTTTTCGGCCCACATGGCTCATCTCCATGAAATTCTCAAAAGGGCGGACGCATCGTCGCTGATTCTTCTCGACGAGCTTGGGACCGGTACCGATCCCAAGGAAGGAGCGGGGCTGGCCATGGCGTATCTGGACGAATTGACGCAGAAGGGCGTGCGCGTCATTGCCACGACCCATTTGGGCGAACTCAAATTATACGGCGAAGAGCGCCCGGGCATACTCAACGCCAGCATGGAGTTCGACGAGCAGACCTTCCGGCCCACGTACCGTTTGCGGATGGGTCTGCCCGGCCGGAGCTACGCCTATGAGATCGCGAGGCAGTTGGGCCTGCCGGGGTCTTTGATCGAACGCGCCAAATCGTATCAGGAAAGCGGAAATCTTTCCTATGAGCAGGCGTTGACCCGTTATCAAGAGCAGTTGAAGAGGCTTGCGTTCAAAGAGGAAGAGCTCAAGGGGGAACAAGTCCGCATCGACCAGACGAATGCGGACCTAAGCCGGCGCGAACGGGAGCGTGCCGCGGAAATGCGGGAATTTCGCGAGAAGCTCCAAAAAGAAAAGCGCGCCGAAATCGCTGAGATCAAGGAGCAATTCCTGGCTGAAATGCGAAAGCTGTCGGATCCTGCCGCGCGTTCGGGAGGCCACCGGTTCCTGTCGAAGGTTCATAAGCAGGTCACTCAGGAGAAACCGAGTCCGGCATCTGTGCCCGGACCTGCGCGGGAGTACTCGTTTGAAGCCGGGGAGGCCGTTCGGCTGCGCTCGAACATGATGGCCGGGACGGTGGTGGCCAAACTCGATGCGGGCCGCTACCGGGTTGCCGTGGGCGACATCAAAGTCGATGTGCATGCCAGCGAGCTCTCACCGGTCGGCGACAAAGAGCCCGTGCAGCGCCGGGCCGTCATCGAATACGAGTTGTCGGACGTGATTTCGCCGGAAGTGGATCTGCGCGGGCTCAAAGCGGAGGAAGCAATTGAAGCTCTGGAGAAGTATCTTGATTCCGTGCGTCTATCCAGCCTGCACAAGGTCACGGTCATCCACGGCAAAGGGACGGGGAAGCTTCGCGTGGAAGTCGCCGAATTCCTGAAAAAGGCCGCAGGCGTGAAAAGTTTCAAACTTGCGGAATATAACGAGGGCGGAACGGGCGCAACGGTGGTGGAGCTGGACTCATAGAGTGGGACCATGGAAGAGCCGGTAATTTCAATAAAAGCCAATCATCTCCAGCGCGTGGTGCGCAAGGCCCTGCAGCGCAGCGAGCGGAAGCTCGAAAAGCAGAATGCCGAAGCGGAGGAAGCCCGGCTAGGGGAACGTTTGCAGCAGTGGGGCGATACGCTTTCGGCCAACTACAAGGCGGTGCGCAGGGGGCTGTCCAGTGTTCGTTTGGCCAATGTTCATTCGGGCGAGGATGTCGAAATCATTCTGGACCCAGCCCTTTCTCCTCAGGAGAACGTGCAAGAGTACTACCGGAGAGCGGCGAAGGCAAAACGCGCCGGTCCGGCTGTGCAGCGCCAGGTTGAGCGCACCCAGGCCGAGATCCAATTCCTCTCCGCGCTGCAGAACCGTCTGGCCGCCTGCGAACCAAGCGACGATACCGCACGGACCACTACGGAAATTGAATCAATCGAAAACGAGCTGATCGCCCGCGGATTTCTGCCCAAGGCGCCTCCTGCGAAAGGGCCGCAGTTGGAGGAGCAGGGATTCCGGCGTGTCGTGCTCGAAGAGAAATGGACGATTCTCATCGGCCGCAACGACGCCCAGAACGATGACCTCACGCTTCATGTGGCGCGGCCGCATGATTTGTGGTTCCACGCCTATGGCAGCCCCGGTTCGCATGTGGTACTGCGCCGCGACAGCAAGGACGAACCGGTCCCCCAAAATGTGGTGGAACGCGCCGCATCCCTTGCCGCCTGGTTCAGCAAACAGAAACATTCCACGAAGGTCGCCGTCAACTACACCGAAAAACGATACGTGCGCAAGCCGCGCAAAGCGCCGCCGGGGCTGGTGATGATCGAACGGGAAAAGACGATCTACGTACGGCCCTGGAACCCGCATGAAAGCCGTGAATCCTGACCGCCATTGAATAGATATTCAGGGTCATGAGCGCGCGTCCCCGAATCACGTTTTATCACACCGACGGTGTCGAGCGCCAGACGCTTGCGCCGCTGGCCGGAGAGGCGCAGGCCCGCGGATATCCGGTTGCCTTTTCCGGCGACCCGTATGAGCCGGGCGAGATCGCGGTGGCCTGCTATCATTCCACATTTCCACGGCCGCGGGCGAAACTTTCCGTGATCCTGCTTCACGATATTGCCCAAGGACATTTAAATTGGCCGGATTTCTGGCGCAACGAACACTGGGACAAATACGATATCGGAATTCTTCCGGGCCAAAGCTGGGTCCATCGATGGCAGCAATGTTCCTGGAAACCATACTGCAATGCCCGTCTGGGCGTTTACGAGGCCGGATGGCCCAAGGCCGATGTGGTCTTTGCCAATCGCGATCATTTTCGGTCCGAAGCGGCCAAGTTGCGCGACCACCTGGGGCTTAAGCACGAGCGCACGGTGATCTATACGCCGTCATGGGAAAATCACGGCAAACAGATCGACTTTGTCGAGAGCCTGAAAGATTTGCCCGTGAACCTTGTGGTGAAGCAGGCCGCGTGGTCCGAAAAGCACTATCCGCACATTGTCAAGGAAGTTCGGCGCTTGGCCGAACTTCACTCCAAGTATGCTCCAAACGTGGTCGTGGGCGACCCCGAAATCAACATCATGCTCTATCTGGGGCTGGCCGACATAATTGTTTCCGACGAATCCAGCATCATGCTGGAAGGCCTGCTGTTCAACATTCCCAGCGTGGCGGTGATGGATTGGCTGGTCCCGGATACAAATCCCCCCCGGCACCCGGGCGTGCCGTTTGATTTCGTGACCAAGACAACACGAAACGGTATGCATGATGCGATCCGGGACATTCTGGGGGGACTGAAGCAGGCGCAGGACCGGCTGGAGCAATTCCGGCAAGCCCATTTCTCGCATTTGGGCCGGAGTTCGACAATGATTCTGGATATTCTCGAATATCATCTTGGCGGAAGGGCCGAATGCATTCCATCTCTTGCGCCATCCCCAAAACCCGGGCTGGACGATTTTCCCCGGGACCCTGTATCGGGGTGCCATCACCATCCCGCCTACGGCAGCACTCTTAAAATTTCGGCGGACGCGGGCCGCATCTTCGATGTGATCGTCGGCGTGAGGGACAGAAGCACCGGATCCAATGAGCTGAAAAGCAAGATCACCGATCCGCTGGCCGAGTCGGCGTTTTCTCCCGTGTGTTCGAATTTGCTGCGGCCCTTTGCCTTTGCGGGCAAACGAGTTTTGGTGGTTGGCGCCGGGGCCGGCGCCTTAACCCGGTATTTGGGCGAACAAGGGGCATTCGTCGATGCCCTGGAACCCGATTTTTCGTGGGCCCGGTGTGCGGCCCTGCGCTGCGCGGACCTGCCCAATGTGAGGGTGTTTCGGACTCTGCCCAACGACTTCCATGCCATCCCGCAGTATGACAGTGTCCTCCTGATTGGGGCGCTTACGGCGGGGCCGCGGCTGTTCGAAGATGACGATCCTGTGCAGGCGTGCTTCCGCTTTGCGGCCCGGTGCCTGTTGGAGAATGGCTTCATTCTTTTTGCCGGCGATAACCGGATGGGTCTTAAGTACCTCATGGGCGGCCCCGATGATATCACGGGACAGCCGTTCTCCGGCATAGGCGATCTTTACACGTCACGGACCGGACAAACGCTGGGCCGGGAGGAGTTGTTGGGCCAGTTGCGGAAGAGCGGGCTCACAGTCCGGGAGGTATTGTATCCGTTTCCCGACCACCGATACTCCGAGGTGATTGTGACCGAAGCTGGAATGTCGGATGCCGATTTCGCCGCGGCCCCGCTGGTCGAGACCTTGCGCGTCAGGTCGAAAAACGCCCGGATCCATGATGCTCTGGCCTGGAGACAAGTCGAGGCAAACGGCCTGATGCCCGGGTTGGCGAATTCCTTCCTGGTCGTGGCGGGGAAAGAGGCGGGAAAAACTTTTAATCCAGATACGCTGGCGTTCGCGTTCTGTTCCCATTGTGCTTCGGACCATAATTGGGTGAGAGTCTTTCGCAAAGCGGCGGAAGGAATCGAAATCACCACTTCCTCTTGGAAGGGGAGGGCAATTCCGGATATCAAACTAACGGGGGCGTTTAGCGAGAACCTTGGCGCGGCCATTGTGAAATGCATTCTCCAACAGGACCGGCTTGGGGCGGAAGCCCTTTTGAATAGCTGGTACCGATTTTTACGAGAAAATGGGGCCGAGCCCGACTTGTCCATTAAGCCGGCTTTCATCGACTGCATTCCGGAAAACCTTTTCATGCGGGATGGCTCGCTGACCTATGTACCCTCGGCCCAGCCTGCAATCGAGCAGTGTGGTCTCGCGCAGGTTTTGTTACGGGGCTTTTTCCACCTGCAGACCCGGTTTGATCTTGAGGAATTCATCCTGAATCGTAACTCCGGCATCCACAAAATGGTGCGGGCATGGTTGCTTGGGATTGGCATTCAATTCAACGATGAGCTGCTGCGCGGTTTTGCCGAACTGGAAAGCCGCCTGATCGATGAAATCAACGGTTCCGGCAATCCTCTTGGGTTGCCGCCGGTCCACCACGTGCAGTTGGCATCCATTGCCCAATATGCGGAACAGAACCTCATCAATCGCGAGCAGGGGCGGTTGTATTTCGATAAGGGTCTGGTGGTGCAGGCGCTTCGGGAGTTCTCCGCGATTCTTAAACGCGATCCCGACGACACGGAGGCGCTCCTATATCTGGCCCGTATCAGCAAAGCAACTTCGCGGCACGAAGATGAGGCTCACTTTTTTAGGTTGGTCCTGGAGAAAGACCCGGGATGCGAAGAGGCAAGGAATGGGCTGGAAGCCGCCCTTAACACCCGCCCCGGCCCCGCATCGATTTAAACCGCGAATTAAGGCCTGGTTCGATGAAGAGGTACCGCGATTTCGGCTCGACGGCTACAGAACGCGCTATCGGTAGTTCCCGTCGAGAATCTTTCGTATTCGTCCGTAAATTCGGGTTGCGACGATCTTTGATTGGCTGATGCGCGTAGCGCCGGTTACGGCATCAACGCTGCCGTCGCCAATCATCCAATTTCTTCCGGTGACGGTGCTAACAATGGTCTGGGACCAGGGCTTTTTTTCCGGGCTCTGCACAAGCTTCATCCATTCCGCTTCGGGCTCCCGAAGCGAATCGGATTCTATGGCGCCCAGCAGCAGGATTGCCGTATATGCCTTTGGGTTTTGAGTCGACAGTTGTCCGCGGTCCACAACCTGGACCGAAACGGATTTGCTTTCGAGCTTCTCCCGAAGGACGGCTACCACCGCCTCTTCGAATTCGCTTTGCCCGGCGGAGATTAGGACCTTTTGTCGATAGCGGTTCGCCGGGTCCTGTTTCCTGGATAGCCCATTGCAGGCCAAGGTTGCGCATAAGCAGATGATGCCAAGCATGCAATACATTTTCATTTTGTTCCCCCCCAATGTTTGCTGTTAATATACCTTCTCACGGCCTTGCCCGAACGCCTCCGCGAAGCCGTCGCACAATGATTACGGCCATGACGGGGAGAAACAGCAGGTAGAATCCCGGCCCGGACACGAAGGCCCAGGTCTTGCGCGAGGAATGAAACGCCGTGTAAAGCACCGCTCCAATATGAAGCAGGATATAGCCGCACATCCACAGCAGCATCGTCTTCATGGCGCCGACGGCGTCGGGTCTTAAAACCATTCCCTTCGGCAGCATCCGGCCAAAGTAGTCAGATAAAAATTGATCCGGTGAAAGGGCCATCACGCAAAAGAATACGATGGCTGCGCCTTCGATAATGGCCGGTTTGACTTTGAAGAACAGATCGTTTTTAAAAATGATCGAAATGGCGCCAAGCGCCACGATCAGCCCGACATCGACAAGAACAAACCAGTCGAACCGGCCTGTCTTTGCGTAAAAGAACGCCAGTTGTCCCGCGGCAAATACAATGGCGGAAATAATCGAGACGCGTATATTGTTGAAGAGCGAATCGACGATGATAAAAACAATAAGGGGCAGCATCTGCCCCATAAGCTGCATCAGGGGCATTTGCCGCTACTTCTTTTGGAAATAGAAATTGAACCGGAATCTCGCATTCACGTAGCCGGGAATCGACTGGTCAGCGATTTCGCAGGTCACGCCCAGTTGGGGGGCGAGTTTGGCGAACCACTCGCGCTCGTAGAACAGGTGAGGGTAGTCTTTGTAAAGCCGGTCGTATTCCTGGGGACCCAGTTTGCCGCGGCGCGCAGCTTCACATTCGGCTTTGGTCTTGAGATCGTTAATGTCCAGTACGGCTCCCCGCATGCCCGGCTTCAAGACTCGAACAATCTCTCGAATCGCTGCTTCGGCGTAATCGAGATCCTTGAAATAATGAAAGATGCCGGTACTAATGACCGCGTCGAAACGGTTGGACTCGAACGGGATGGCCTTGGCCTCGGCAACGCGGAAATCACCCTCGGGCATCACTTTCCGGCAGATTTCAACGAGCGTGGATGAGTAGTCGATTCCGGAAAGATTCCGGTACCCCTTGCGATGCAGCGGGTAGAATGACGCGCCGGCCCCGCAGCCGATTTCGCAAACGGCTTCTTCCTTTTGGAGCTTCAGTTTCCACTCAAAATTCTCCACCATGGCCACCCAAGCGTCCTCGGCAATGAATCCGGCTCCATCGTACCCGTCGATCGTGATCAGATCCTTGAGCGTATATTGGGTTTTTTCGACGCGTCCTTTGCGTTCCCAAACATCCTTCCAATGGTTCATGCTCGAACCTCCACTTTCATTTTCGCCAGCGCTTGCCGAAGGGCCTTTAGGAAACGGCGGATGTCCTTTT
>CAYVZU010000045.1:0-8085 GCA_964455935.1 uncultured Fibrobacterota bacterium | reverse complement strand
TCGCGCCCATGTTTGCGACGCGGAAGGTTTTGCGCTCGCCGACCTTGCCCGGATATACCGTGAAACCCTTCTCGAAAAGCAGGTCGTGCATGCGATTGAAATCAAAACGGGGATGATCCGGTTCCATCACTGTCGTGAGAATGTGCGATTGGTGCTCTTTCTTCACCAGCATTCGCAATCCCAGCTCTTCCAGGCCTTTGATCAGAGCGGCCCAGGATTTTTTATAACGCCGTGCCCGAGCCGCCATGCCTTCTTTGCAAAACTCACGGATGGCTTGCCGCAGGGCATAAATCACCTGGACCGGGGGAGTGAACTGCATTTCGCCGTGCTCTTCGAAATAGCGGTACTGGCTCAATAAATTGAGGTAGAACGACCGGGTTGGGATTTCCTCCGTATATGCAAGCTCGGTCTTGCGGCAGATCACAAACGAAATTCCGGCCATGCCCTGAATGCATTTGTTGGATGTGGAGATGACGAAATGGATCGGGGTGCGCCGCAGGTTAATGGGAATCCCCGCGTAGGAGCTGATCGTGTCCGCAATCAGGATCTTCTTTTTGGCTGCGCAGATCGCGGCGATCTTCTCCAATGGATTCAGCACTCCGGTGGTTGTCTCGTGATGCACCATGGCTACATGCGTAATGGCCGGGTCCTGCTCCAGTTCGCGCCGGATTGCCACCGGATCGGCGGGCCGATACTTCTCAAACAAAATCTCGGAATAGGAAAGGCCGTAGGCTTTCGCGATCTTTGCCATGCGCTCGCCATAGGCGCCGTTGTTGACAATCAGAAGTTTGCCGTTGCGGGGAATCGCCGAATTCAATACCGCATCAACCGCGGCGGTTCCCGAGCCGGCAAAGAGCACACAAGTATACTCCGGTCCGGCATTGACAACTTTGAGGAGCCCGGCGCGCACCTCTTTCATGACGGCCACAAAGTCCTTTTCGCGCGGGCAAATATCGCTCACCACCATGGCGCGCTTGACCGAGTCGGTCGTGGTGGCGGGTCCTGGATTCAACAGAATATTTCGCTTCATGGGTTCTGTCCGTCTCTCATTTGTATCAAAGGATACACTTTTTGTCCGGCCCTTTCCAGGTGGGATGGGTCGTCGATCTCCGCCCAGGCGAGGTCCGGGATCACGTGGTAATGGACCGGCTGTTTGGCGGCAGCCCACACGATGGCGTTTTCATACTCCATTTCTAGCGTGGCTGTGGTTCTTGCCTCAAATGCGGAAATCATGGCTGCCATGAGGTGCGGGGAGATTTTGGATACTCCCACAAGCTCGCCCACGCAATCCGGAACCGCGGTCTTGTCTTTGGATAGAATGCGAAGCAGGCCGTTATTGCCTCCGGCGTATACCTCGTCTCCCGAACCGGTTTTTCCGGACAGGAGAATGCAGTCGGGTTCCTTGAATTTGACGGTTTCCATTAAGGCCCTTTTCTCGTAGATTAAATCCGATTCCAGCAGAAGAAAAGGCTTGTTTTTGACCGTGTTGCGTGCCAGGAAAAGGGAATACATCGACCCGGAGTCCGCGAATTGGCTGTTGTGGACGAAGCGCAATTGCGGCCAATCGGGCCGCAGAGACAGGTAATGGTCCGCTCTGTAACCGGTGACGAGAACGACAGTTCGAATCCCGAAGGCACGCAATCGATCCAGCGACTCCTCGAGAATGGACCGCGGGCCCAGCCGCAGCAGCCCCTTGGGCCTATCGGCGTGAACACTGCGCAGCCGCGAACCCATTCCGGCTGCAAGAATCACGGCCAAGGAAATGCTCTGCATCAATCCTTCCGAATGTGAGCCATGAAGCGCTCTTTGATTTCCATCGCGTGTTGTTTTGGCCTGGGCAGATTGCTTTGAGAATCGCTTTGGATAAGGAGCCGGAGAAAGGCCGGACCTGTGGAGGCGATGAACCCTGAAATTGATTCCACTGACGCGGTCTCGTCCACGGTCCTGTAACCGCAGGCCGCGGCGACGGCGCTTAAATTCACGGCAGGCGACAGCGTGGCCTGGCCGCCGGTCGATTCGTAAGTTCCGTTGTCCAGCACGACATGAAAGAAGTTCTTTGCCCTGTAGCAGCCGTTCATGGCCAGGTTTCCCATGCGCATCAAGACGGCCCCGTCGCCGTCCAGAACGATAACCCGCTTTGAAGGGCAGGAAAGGGCAAGGCCCAGACCAATGCTGGAGGCGCACCCCATGGAACCGGCCATGTAAAAGTGATTGGGTCTGTCCGCCAGCGCATACAATTGGCGCGATATGAACCCGGTGGTTGAGATAATCAAATCCCTCTCCGGATCCGTGGAACCGACGATTGCGGCCACTGCTTCGTGGCGGGAACACCGCCCGCCAGCGGAGATCCGGACCGGAGTAGCAATGTGCTCAAGGGCCGGCGCGGCTGTTTGCGCGCACTCGAAAGACCGAAAGGTGTTCTTGCGGATCACAAACGCAAACGGCTTCTGCTTATCCATCTCCCCAATTGCCCTGGCCAAAGCCGCCGGGAAGGCGCCGATGTCATCCGGAAGATAGTCCCAGCCTATTCCCAGTGTCGTCAGGAGCGGTTCGGTCAGCGGGCCCATGACCTCGTGCTGGGGTTCATCTTTCTGTCCGGGCTCACCGCGCAGAGTAATTAGAAGCAACATCGGAATGCGGTAGACAAGATTCAGCGAAGTCAGAGGATTGATCAGGTTGCCCAGACCGGAATTTTGCAGGAGAACAACGCAGCGCCGGCCCGCTAGTGTCGCTCCGCTGGCTACGGCCAGGGCGTCACCCTCATTGGGAGCGGCAACATAGGCAAGCTCCGCGGATGAGCACAGGCAATTGATCAGGGGTTTGAGATAGGAACAGGGGACCCCGCTTGCCAGCGAGAAGCCGTTCTTTTGCAAAATGGCCGTGACCTGCATGGGGTCCAACATGGATCAGATCTTTCGCACGAACGAGGCGGCGCTGCTGACATCGACAAGGCCGTTCACGTTGATCCAGTGGCCGCGTACGTACAGGACGTAGACAGTATGTCCCTGACCGATCAGGTCGTCAAGCAGATCCCGGATTTCGAGATGGGCAAAATCGCTTCGCGTTTCGAGCCTTTCGAAAGCCTGACGGATCCATTGGGTCCCCCGGGACGAGATCTTCATCAAGCCGATCCACTCTCCATGCAGAAGATCTCCGGCCGAGGGCCTGGCCTTGGACAGCGTAACCGATTCGTCGAGCACGCCGTTGTCGTCCATGTGGCTGCATGTGACCATGTCTCGGTTCAATGCGTCCGCATGTCCGGCGCTCCGGACCTCGGAATCAACGACGATTACCACGTCCTCACAGCGCTCCAGCAGATTGTGAAGAATGTATTTGCGGACAAGAATATCCCCATACGAAATGAAGGTGGAGCCGTTTAGGCGATCCAGGGCCAGCTTTAAAGAAGCCAGGTCTTTTGTTTTCTCGTATTCCTTGTTCTCGATGACCCGGATACCGGGCAGGGACACGGCACCGGCTTTGTAACCCGCGACTACGGAGATGTCCTTAATCAACAGCGAACGCAGATCTTCGGCGACGCGCTGCAGAATGGGTTTCCCGTTGATGGGGACCATGCACTTGGGCCGGTCCTTGGTCAAGTCGGCCAACTCCTCGCCGCGCGAGGCGGCCAGGATCACTGCGTTGGTGTGCGCGGCGGCTGAAGGGAGGTATCGCTCCTCGGCGGCCAGCAATTCGTCGGCGCCCTGCAATCGGAAAACCTCGGAAATCGGAGCGATCATATCCTCGATTCCGGTCAGCGACTCCTCGCGCCGGATTTGGGCTGTCACGCCCTTCATGGTGGTTACGCAGGCGCGCAGAAGCTGGTTGGCCCAGACGACCAGGCTCACGCCGGCTTTTCGGAACACATCGGTTGGCGTGCTGTAATACTTTGTGGGGACAATAACCACGGGAACGCGCAGTCGAAAGCTCTCCATGAAATGCAGGATCTCCGTCGGCTTGCTCTGTTTGCTGTGGATGAGGACCGCGTCTGCCCCGGCTTCGGCATAGGCCTCGGCCCGGCGAAGCGCCTCGTCCAGACCCAGTCCGGCAATAAAGGCCTCGGTGCGGGCCACCAGACAAAAATCCGGGTCGGTTTGCGCGTCTTTTCCCGCCTTGATGCGGCCGCAGAATTCGTCGATATCGGCCAGCATCTGCTCTTCGCCCTTGATGAAGCTGTTCATCTTGGGGAAGAGTTTGTCCTCGATGCAGACGCCCGCGACCCCGCGCTGCTCAAGTTTTCGAACCAACCGGCGGACGTTGTTGAAATTGCCATAGCCGGTATCGCCGTCAAGCAAAATGGGGATGCCGGCGGCATCGGACATAAACTCCACCACTTCCAGCACCTGCGTCCAACTCGCTTCATTGTTGTCGCGGACTCCAAGCTGCGCCGAGATGGTCAATCCGCTCGCCCAAATTCCTTTGAACCCGGCCTCTTCCACGATTCGGGCGCTCAGGCCGTTATGGGCCTCCATTAAAAATTCCAAATTGCTCGAAAAGAGCAGCTTGCGTAGTTTTTTGGTTTTCGAGATCTCGGACCGGTGTGCGTACGGTGAAGGCGCCGGAGCGGTGTGCCCGTTGGTGAGGAGCTTTTCCAGACACTCGGTCTGCACTGTATTCAAATGGGTTTGCAGGGGCACCAAGAATTCCTTTGTTCCGGTTTTGGAGACGCGAGCAGTTGATACATTCATTTTATCGGTAATTCGAACGAGATCCTTCAGCTTTTGGCCTCATAGGTCAAGGCTTCATAACTTATTGATATTCAATGTCTTGCGGACCTATTCTTGCTTTCTTGTCAAAAAAGGAGGGTCCGATTCGCGGCTTTGAAGAATGGGTGCGCTCCATTTCGGCGCTCTCGGCTTTGGCCTTTGCCTTCGCCAAAGCGGAGCCGGTCCGGACAGGGGAGCCGGCCAAAAACCATGGAACGGATTTTTCCGTGAGTCGCGCATCGGGAAACATTATTTTCCCCTCCATGACAAGGGGATCCACATGAACGCATCCGGTCCGGTTTTTGAAGTTCACGACAGCGCCATCCAGTATCGCGACGGTTCCGAGCAGAAGCTTCTCGACATCGTCTCGAAGCCGGACTTTGATGAGGACATAAGCTGGCGGGGCCGGAAGGACTGGGCAACCTACTACCATCTTTCGCCGCTTCGAAAAAACCTTCTTGGCTGGATCGATCTGGGGACCGAACCCGTTGACATTCTCGAACTTGGCGCTGGATGCGGCGCCGTAACAGCGGGTCTGGTCCAATTCCCGAATGCGAGCGTCGTCGCGCTGGAGGGCTCTCGGGCCCGCGCCGAAGTAATCCGGGCCCGGTGCCGGACCGCTTCGAATCTCGAAATCCATGTCTGCGACATCAATGCATTTCAGCCCAACCGCAAGTTCGATCTGGTTACGCTCATCGGGGTCCTGGAATATGCGGGCCGGTACGGAAAAGAGGCCGATCCTTTTCAATGGCTTTTGTCCCGCGCGGCCGAATGGCTCAAGGATGATGGCGCCCTGGTAATTGCCATTGAAAACAGGCTGGGTCACAAGTATCTGGCGGGCTGCCCCGAAGACCATTACGGAAAACCCTACGAAGGGGTCAACGGCTACCCCAACTACAACGGCATTGCGACATTCAGCTTTCCCGAGCTTAAATTCAGGATGGAGAAAGCCGGATTAAAACATCAGCTCTGGTATTATCCATACCCGGACTACAAACTCCCCACGGCGGTTCCGGGTGAGAAGGCCATGACCGCAAAAGGGTTTGACTGGCTTGGGTTGCTGCGGGCCGATCCGGAGCCCAATTTCAATTCCAGTCCGGCCTTTAACGAACAAGTTTTTCTGCGCGACCTGGGCCAACTTGGTCTTAGCGGACCTTTCATGAATTCATTTCTTGTCTTTGCTTCCAGAAAAGGGCAGTCGCTGTTTGCCTTGCGCAACGCGGGGATTCTTGCCGCGCGCATGAATATCAAAGGACGATCGAAACAATTCCAGACGACAACAATCTTTCGGGCCAAAGAGACCGGCGGATTTTTGGTTGAGAAAAGGAACGTGGAAAACTACTCGTGCCCATTTCTCCGGCGTGCGCCGGCACCGGCAAGCCGCGATTACAAGAAGGACTTGGTAAACCTGCAGAATATTCTGCTGGCCTCGTTTTTTTCCGGCGGGCAGAACCTGATTGCGACGGCCATGGATCAATGGACAGCTCTGTTGGATTCACGGTGCATTCCGATTCCTGTCGAACAGGTCCGCCTGTTTGAGGATTTCTCCACCACGGTCTTCGGCCGGCCACTCTACCCGGGAAGCGGGGAGTGGTTGCCGGGGGAGCTATTTGACCTTGTCCCGGCTAATATTTTGGTTCATCCTGAAGCTGACATTGTGGTGCCCGTGGACCTTGAATGGGAAACCGAATTTCCTTTGCCCAAGCAGTTTGTGTTCGACCGCGGCTGGGCCATTCTTCAACGCGAGATCGCGCGAATCAGTCCGTTTTGGCGCAAAGACCTTCACCCCGATTCCGGCCTGCCGGTGGAAATCCATAGTGTTCTTCTGCGCGCGCCTCTGTTCCGCGGAATGGACCGCCAGGCCGGCGCTCTTGTGGAGAGCTGGTTCCGCGCGGGATTGGAGGCAGGCCGGTTCGACAACCTGAAGATCAATGCTCCGGCGGCCGCAAGGCCTGAACCGGAGGCGGATGCCCCTCCCGCGGACATGGGCCGCTTCCTGCAAACAGTGACCGGGTTGGCCGAGACCGATGCCAAAGCGGCGGTGGAATACTTCCGACGCCACCGCTCGTTGTTCGGCCAAAGCCCTGAACTGGGGCAATTCGACCTCTTGATGGAAAAGCTCAAGGGCTCTATCTGAACGGGAGAGCGCTATGGAATGGAAACTTAGTCCTGTCGAGGTCCG
Organism: uncultured Fibrobacterota bacterium; assembly: GCA_964455935.1. GTDB lineage: Bacteria > Fibrobacterota > CAYVZU01 > CAYVZU01 > CAYVZU01 > CAYVZU01. The sequence goes on along the minus strand of CAYVZU010000045.1, from coordinate 1,200 downwards.
GGTTCTGGGGTGCCTGGTCGAGAAAGAGATCACGACCCCGGAATACTATCCGCTTTCGTTGAACGCCCTGGTCAATGCCTGCAACCAGAAATCCAATCGGAATCCCGTTACGGCCTACACGGAAGCCGATGTGGAGCAGACTTTGGCAAGTCTTCAGAAGCAGGGATTCATCATGGCCCTCCACGAAGCCGGAAGCCGGGTGATGAAATACCGGCATGTCTTCGGCGAAAAGGTCGATGTCGGTCCCGAGGGCGTCGCCATCCTTTGCGAGCTTATGTTGCGCGGCCCGCAAACCGTGGGCGAACTGCGAAACCGCGCCGAACGGATGCGGCATTTTGAGAGCCTGGAATCCGTCGACGCGGTTCTGCAGGAATTGGCCGGTTCCGGGTTTGTTGTCCGCCTGCCGCGCGAGCCCGGACGCAAGGAATCGCGCTACGCGCACCTCCTGTCCGGGCCGGTCGAGGCCGGTTCCCCGGGCGAACCGCAGGCTCCCGACGTAAATCCGGTTTTGGAACTCCAGAGTGCGGTCGATGCGTTGCGAAGCGACCTCGACGCGCTCCGCGCCGAGTTTGCGGAGTTCAAGAAGCAATTGGGCGCCTGAGCCCGTTCTCGGGCGATTCCCACGCAAGCCTGATTGTCGCCTTCAAAATGCCGCGTGGCTTTTTGGATTCTCATTTTTTGAAGGTGCGGCCATACCTCCTGGCCGGTACCCTTTGGGAAAAGTGCTCGCAGGCCAGTCCGAATAGTGGAAGTGAGCTGCAAATTCTTTGGCCGTCAACGGCTTTGACAGGTTTTGCTGTATGCAAGCCGATGTTTGCTCGACCCAGCATTTGAGTGTTCATGCCCCAAACATACCTTACACGTGATAAATCCCAACCGATTCCGTGATGTGGTGTTCCGCGATTGTCTTTATCTTAATAATCAATTATTTATATTGGGTCTAAATAGACATTGGTTTTTATTCGGCAGTATCACTAAGAATCCCATTATGGAGGCGCTTGCGTATGCGCAGCACCAAAATAAGCCTTGTTGGCGGCGCATTATGTTTCTTGGGGTTGATCGATTATCAGGCCAATGCTCAAAACCCTGTTGTCTTTGAGAATGCATTCGAAGGTTCCGATAATCAGGTGGCTGCAAGTTGGGGAAACTCGGCGGCCGCCGTCAGGCGAATTCTGGATCCGGGGCCTTTTGACAGCGCGG
>CAYVZU010000044.1:19117-27669 GCA_964455935.1 uncultured Fibrobacterota bacterium | reverse complement strand
GGACGTTTTGGCTGAACAGAATCCCACATTTTATTCCCGCCACGAGGCCATCAATACCGCAATGCGCGAACTCGAACAAAACGAGAAGCTGAACTACGGCATTCAGATCCTGGGCTCCAAACTAGCAAGCCCCAACCCTCAATCCAACGGCGAGATCATGAATGAGATCGTCGCCGTGGGCGGTGGCGAGATCTCCAAATCCGCCCGGAAACGAATACAGGACTTGCTCGACCGGAATTCGGTGAAAGCGGGTGTTTACGTTTTCGCGAGCCTGAAAAAGGCGAATGGCAACAAAACACTCTGGTCATACCAGAATTGGATTAACGTGACGTTTCACAAAGCGTTTAGCGAAGAGGACCAAATTGCGCTGCTCTACCGAGAATGCGAAGCCCTGGTGCGCGAGAACATACCCTACCTTCACATTGATTAGCATGAGAATTGCCGTCCTGATTCTGCTGTTGTCCTTTACCGTCCGGGCCGAGTCCGCCGCCCGTTTCGCGGCGCTGCTGTCTCATGATATCGAAGCGTATCAACTGGCCTGGACCGAGTTTCGCCATCAAATGGTCCGCAGGCACCCCAAAGCCCTGTTCACCGATTTTGTCATTGACAGCACAGGGGCCGTCGGAATAACTCAGCGCATCAAGACCCAAAAAATCAATCTGCTCTTTGCCCCCGGGAGCGAGGCTTCTCTGCTGGCCCGGAGTTTCCACACCCTTCCGGTCATCAGTCTTACTTTAACTCCCGCGAAATTCCGAGATCGCAATACCATCGCAATCTCGATGGATGTGCCCGTTGACGCGAAACTGGCCCGGCTGCGGAAACTGCTCCCAAAGGTTCGTCGGCTGGGAGTGATCTACTCGCCACGCTCGGCGGCCGACTACTCCAGTCTCAAGTCCGCCTGTGCGGTTCGGGGGCTGGAAATCACGGGTCTCAAAATCACCGATCCCAAAGAATTCTCCGGAGCACTGTCATCAATTACCGGCCGCATCGATTGCTTTTTAATGCTCACGGACCCATCCATCTACTTTTATCAATCCACCGAACATTTGCTTCGGGAGGCGCTGGTTCAACGCTTCCCCGTTGTCGGGCTCTCATCGCTCTATACCAAAGCCGGCGCGACCCTATCGTTCGAGTGCGATTACCAGGAACTGGGCCGCCACGCCTGCGAGGCCGCTTGCCATATTCTGGAAGGGCAGGCCCCGGAGACGATTGAGCCTGGGCAGCCGCGCAAAATGCGTGTTACGGTCAACCTGTCCGTGGCCGAGAGGTTGGGGATCACGTTTCCTGCGGCTGCCCTGACGCAGGTGGATGAGGTATACGGCAAATGAACCTGTTTGCACGGCTTGGCAGCTTTGGAATCGCCCAAAAGACCAATTTCCTGATCACGGTCATTCTTCTGCTTCTGGCGACCTTCCTGGGCCTCTATTTCTCCCGCCAACAGACCCGAATTCTAACAACAAGTGTTGAGGAGCGCATCGAGGTGCTTCTTAACAGCATGGCCTTCAGTCTCGAATATCCAATGCTGATCGATGATCGAAGGTCGATTGCGCGAATCGTCAAAGGCATGCTGGCCCAAAAAGATTTGATGGACTGCTCAATTTTTAACTCCCGCGGACGCGTAATCTACCGGGCTCGGCGTCCCCAGGTTTCGGGCGAACTGCGCGAATTCTCGGCCCCGGTCTGGGCGCGGCGCTCGGCGGCCACAAACGAAGACCTCTTTTTTCGGCGCGAAAACCGCGGGCGCATGGAAAACATCGGACGCATTCAGGTCCAGGTCTCCATGCAGGCGCTCAACGAACGCACGGCCGAGGTAAAGCGGACCGTGGCCCTTGTGGTGGTTGCCGTAATTATGCTTGCTTCGGGGGCGGGATACCTCCTTCTGGTTTTTGTTCTGGACCGCCCCGTGGCGGCCCTGGTCGAGGCCACGCGCCGCATTTCGCAGGGCAATTTGGAGTACAGAGTCCCAGTGCAATCCCATGACGAGATCGGGCAACTGGCCAGGTCCTTTGATCGCATGGTGAGTGACCTGCAGAGAACCATGGTTTCCAAGGAATACGTCGACAAGATTATCGACACCATGATCGACGCGTTGATCGTTCTTGACCTCGCAGGCCGTATCGAACGGGTCAACCGCGCGGCCGAAACGCTTCTGGGCTGCCCCGAGACGGAACTCAAGGGCGCTTTGCTTGGCCGTTTTCTGGAAGGCGAGGACCCATTCTTCAGCGCCGAGGGACTTTCGTCGCTTTCGGCCCGTAAATATTACCAGAACCTGGAGAAGGTGATGGTGGCCCGCAGCGGGCAGCGCATTCCGGTTCTGTTTTCGGCCGCGATCATGCACGGCCAGAATGGCGCGCCTCAGGCGGTGGTTTGCATGGCTCTTGATATTACGGAGCGCAAGGAGGCCGAGCGAAAACTCGAAACGGTCGTGAAAGAGTTGAAACGGTCCAACACGGAACTGGAGCAATTCGCCTATGTTGCCTCCCATGACCTGCAGGAGCCGCTGCGGACGATTTCGAGCTACTTGCAGCTCCTCAAACGACGCTATCAGGGAAAGCTGGATTCAAACGCCGACGAATTCATTGGGTTTGCCGTTGAGGGTTCCAAACGAATGCAGCAGCTCATCAATGACCTGCTGCTCTACTCGCGCGTGCAGACTCGCGGAAACCCTTTCAACCTGACGGATTGCGAAGCCGTGATCAAGAAGGCGCTTGCCAATCTTCAATTGGCGGTTTTAGAGGGTCAGGCGCGTATTACGCACGACCCTCTGCCCGATGTTCTGGGCGATGAAATTCAACTTGTTCAGCTGTTTCAAAATCTCATTGGCAATGCAATCAAATACCACGGCCCGGCCAGCCCTGCGGTGCATGTCTGGTCTCGGCGAGTCGACAACCGGGTTCTTCCCGTCACCGGCCCAGGTGAGTCATGGCAATTCTCGATCCGTGACAACGGAATCGGCATCGCAGCCGAGCATTACGATCGCATTTTTCAGATTTTCAGACGCCTCCATACCCGCGATGAGTACCCTGGGACCGGAATTGGATTGGCCGTATGCAAGAAAATCGTTGAACGCCATGGCGGGCAAATCTGGGTAGATTCCATAGTGGGACAGGGCTCGACGTTCCATTTTACCATTCCAGTTCGCCCGGAAGAATCTCTCGGAGCACCGTCGGCGTAAAAAAAACCTGTGGCATTGTCCCATCTTGGGAAGATAGTTTTACTTGGCTGGGCAAGACGAACGGAGGCAGTTACATGGAAGCATCGCAGGATTTTGGCCGGCCCATAGACATACTCTTGGTTGAAGACAGCATCGAAGACGCACGCCTCACCCGAGAGGCCTTTCAGGAAGCGAAGGTTCTCAATAACCTTTTTCTGGTCCGTGATGGCGAAGAGGCTGTGGCTTTTCTGCGGCGCGAGCGTCAGTACTCCAATGCCTCGCGCCCCGATATTATTCTGCTCGACTTGAATCTGCCAAAGAAGAATGGAGACGAGGTCCTGGCCGATATCAAACAGGACCAGGACCTGCGACGAATCCCGGTGGTCGTTCTCACCACATCAAGGGCCGAAGAAGACATCTTAAGAACATACGATCTGCACGCCAACTGCTACATCAATAAGCCGGTCGATCTCGAACAGTTCATCGATGTTGTGAGATCGATTGAAGGATTCTGGCTGACCTTCGTGAAACTTCCGCCACGGTAGAAGATAGGCTTCAGGGTATAGCGTTCAGACCCAGACCAAAGTCCAATGGTCTGGAGTCTGCTAAAACAGCGGCAGAATGACAACGACCTTTGTACCTTTGCCGGGCTCGCTGTGAAAGTCAATTCGGCCTTTGTTGCGCTCCACAATGCGATGGACCACCGAAAGCCCCAGCCCCACGGCCGCAACCCCTTCCTTGGTGGTGAAGAATGGATTCAGGATCTTCTCCTGCAATTCACGATCCATTCCGCGGCCGGAATCGGCAATATCGATCTGCAGGTAATGTCCATTGGCCTTTGTGTGGATTGCAATGCGGCCCGTGGACTCAATGGCCTCCACTGCGTTAAGAAGCAGCTGAAAAACAATCTGCTCGATTTCCGATGGATTTCCGTTAAGGAGATCATCGGGGTCCAGATCCAGTTCGAGATCGATCTCTTTTCCGCGGAAATACGGCTTGGCCGATTCGACCGTTTCCTGAATGATGGGATTCACATTGATCTCCGCCTTTTCCACGACCTTACGGTAAGCCAAGTTCTGCAAATCCTGCACGATCTTCGAAATCCTTGTGACCTGCGACTCGATCTTCTCGACGGTTTTGGCCTGGTTCTCGGTCAAACCGCCTTTTGATTTCAATAATTGCAGAAGGCCGCTGATGACAAACAACGGATTGTTGAAATTGTGGGCCACCCCGGCAAGCATGGTTCCCATGACCGCCAGCTTCTCGGTCTGCAGCAACTGCTTCTCTTTTTCGACCAGGACCTTTAATATCCGCGCGCGTTCGATGCTGTAGCGGATCACGCGCATTAGCGAATCGGCATCCACGGTGCCTTTGACCAGGTAATCCTGTGCCCCGGCCGCGACAGCCTGGACCGAGAGGTCGCGGTCGTCATGCCCGGTCAGCACAATCACCGGCAGATCCGGAATCTGATTGTGCAGAGCCGTGAAGGTTTCGAGTCCCTGCGAGTCTGGAAGGGTGAGATCGAGCAAAACAACGTCGATGCCGCCCCTGTGGACTTTTTCAATCCCCGCCTGAAGGCGATCGGCGCATGTAAGCAGGAACGAAGAAAAACTCGTTTCCTGAAAGATCTCCTGCATGAAACGGGAATCGGTCGGATTATCTTCGATCAACAGAACCGAGATCGGTCTGGCCACACTACACTCCCATGGCTCAATTCTCGTTTTGGAAAAAGAAAACTTAATTTATCCCTTTCATTGCACGCAAGCAAGCCAGAAGCATAATCAAGCCGAGGGGCGCCCCAGCATGTGCCCGGTTGCAGCCTCCGGCGCTCCGGCCAGAAAATCGGCTGCGCTCATAACTTTCTTGTATTCCGGTTGAACATCCAATATTTCCAGGCCGTCCCGGCCCGCCGCCACGACCAGGGTCTTTCCGGACTCCAGAATCGATCCGGGCGCAGCGCCATGGTCGACCGGCACGGGCCGGGCCCGGACAATTTCGATGCGCTTGCCAGCCTGGGTCCATGTATGCGAGCCGGGAAAGGGCGAGAAGCCCCGGATGCGGTTGTACAGGTCCGCGGCTGGACGACGCCAGTCGATTTCCCCGTCATCTCGGCGGAGTTTGGGGGCCAGCGTCACCTGGGACGGGTCCTGCGGCAAAAGGCGGACGGTTCCGGCGGAGATGCGTCCGATACTGTCCGCCAGAAGGCGTGCTCCCAGCGCCATCAGCCGGTCGTGCAACTCGCCCGCCGTTTCGTTCGGAGCAATGGCAGTGCGTTGCTGGCCGATAATCTTTCCCGTATCGACTTTCTCCTCGATTTTGAATACCGTAACTCCGGTTTCGGCATCCCCGCAGGCAATCGCCCACTGTATCGGCGCGGCCCCGCGATAACGGGGAAGCAAGGAAGCATGAAGGTTGATGGCTCCCCAAGCCGGCACCGAAAGGACTTCGGGCGGCAGAATTCGAAAAGCCACCACCACAAGCAGATCGGGTTTCAGGGAAGCAAGACGATCGATGAAGTTGAGATCGCGCAGGCTTTCTGGCTGGGCCACGTTCAAGCCATGACGCTCGGCCCACTTCTTCACGGCCGGAGGATGAATGTGGAGTCCCCGGCCCGCGCGGCGGTCGGGCTGCGTTACAACTTCCACAATGGAATGGCCGGTCCGGGCGATTTCCTCTAGACTTGCCACCGCGAAGGGAGGGGTTCCCATAAAAACAATTCGCATGGTCTGCAAAATGCAACCCCGGACCCGGGATTAGCAAGAATGACGGGAGCAAGCGTGACTGCGTCGATTCGCATAAGCGCGAATGAGCAAACATGCTGAAGTTCTGTGCGTGAGCCACCGGACGGCAAGCCAGATGTGGAAATCAACAGTCAACCGAAAGGTGTTTGCCGCCGCCTCTCATTTTCTCCATCAGCGCATTCACTCGTCCATGCATCCCACTCCACACTTCAATTTCCTTGCGCTTGCCCGTGCCATTTCCGGACATTAATGCCGAACCCTATCAAGGAGGATCTAATGGTTTTTACGCTCCCGCCCCTACCCTATTCCAAGGATGCCCTGGCCCCCGCGACAAGTGCGCAGACACTGGAGTTTCACCACGGCAAGCATCACAACGCCTATGTGACGAACCTCAACAAGCTTGTCGAAAATACGGAACTTGCCTCGCAAAGCCTCGATGCGATCATCAAGAAGACAGCCGGAGATTCCGCCAAAAGCGGGATTTTCAATAATGCCGCCCAGGTATGGAACCACACGTTCTTCTGGAATTGCATGAAACAAAATGGAGGCGGAAAGCCCACCGGTCCCATTGCCGATAAAATTGCCTTGAGTTTTGGAACGTACGAAAAGTTCGTGGAAGAATTCAAAAACGCAGGTGCAACCCAGTTTGGCAGCGGATGGGCCTGGCTTGTCCTCAAGGGGGACAGGCTTGAGATTATGAAAACTCCCAACGCCGATAACCCGCTGGCCCACAACCTAAAGGCGGTCCTGACGGTGGACGTTTGGGAGCACGCCTATTATCTCGATTATCAGAATCGAAGGCCCGATTATCTTGCCGCGTTCGTTGATAAGCTGATTAATTGGGATTTTGTCAATTCCTGCCTCTGATCCCAGTACCGCGATCCAAGGCCGCCCAGCCGGACCATGGCGTCCGGCTGGGCGGTTGGAGTAACCCGCGCCCTCTTCCGTGCCGGATTTGATTCCGACGCGCGGGACAAATAGATTCTTCAGTATGAAATATCTGTCTAGGCTGGGAGGGGCGCTGCGCATGCCTGCTGTGCGCGCGGGTTTTCTGATTGCTCTGGCCCTTGGCACCGGTTCAAGCCGGCTGGATTCCTGGTTTGGACAGCTGGGATTCAACCGGGTTGCCCAACATAATGAGGAATACCTCAAATCATCGTTCGACCGCTCGGTTCGAATTTTTGGGGTTCTGTCAATCGTTAAAGTGGGCCTTGCCGTGGTCGAAGGAACACAGGTTGGCGTTGGATTCGGCCTCGAAGTGGGTGATGTGGTCCAGGCGGCCTACGATTACATCAACACGGCCTGGTATGTGGTCATGGCCGGCGGGGTTATCCTCCTTGGAATTCAATATCTGCTTTCCGCGGCAACGCACATCGACCACCTCCTGCTCATGGTGGCGCTCTTCTTGTTTGCCGGTGCAATCGTGATACGGAGCGCATTTCCAACATGGAAGACAATGCGCCGCATCCTTTATGATGCCGGTCTTTTTGCCGGTTTACTGAGCGCAGCGGTCTATCTCCTGTTTCCGCTTTCGGTCCGGGGCGGGGCCTTCCTTTCCAAAACGATTACCCGGCCTTCGCTGGAAGAAGTGGAATCGGGCGTTGTGTCGATGAAGCAGGACCTTTTCGAGCAGGGCTCCCAATCCCAGGGAATTGTCGCGGCCTGGCGGCAATCCAAGGAACGCCTGCAAAAGGTGACGGTGTATTTGAAGGATAAGACCAGCCAAATGGTTCTTTGGATTCTCAAGCTGATTACGGCCTACCTGTTCGATTGCATTGTCTTCCCTCTCATGCTTTTCGCCCTCTTCTACTGGTTCGCGCGGGGTTGCCTGCGCTACCTGTTCCGGGTCACAGACCGGAAGCATTTAAAAGAAGACCTGGTCGAGGTGCTCAGAGGCGAACCAACTGCACTGACACAGGCGCTGCCGCGCCGGGAAGGGCCCAAGGACATCCAATGCGTTTCGCAATAAAGCTGGCCTTAAGTGTCGGACTCATTCTCGCCGCCACTCAGATCGGTCGCCGATTTCCCAAACTCGGTGGACTGATCGCCACCATGCCGTTGACAAGCCTAATTGTCCTGTTCTGGCTTTATAGCGACAGGTCCACTGAGCCGCGATTTCTGGCCGACTATGCCAAAGGCGCTTTGTTTGGCATTGGACCCAGCATTCTTTTCTTTCTGGCCGCGGCGTGGGGGTTGAGTCGGTCCCTTCCTTTTGGAATTGTACTTACATTGAGCTTTGGCGCCTGGTTGGCAGGGGCTTTTGTCCATCAGATGCTATTGCGATAGAACAGGAGGAAATCATGAAAGGAATCGGAAAGCTTGTTGCGATCATTGCGGTGATAACCGGAGCGGCGTGGGCCGAACCCACGCACTACCTTTACGAACCGCGCGCCGCGACGCTGGATGTAGGCCGGTTTATCCTGAGCTCGCACGAAATCTCGTTTGGCCTCGATACCCGCTTGCAGCTTTCGATCTGTCCGCTATCGGCCGTTGACCCTTTTCGCGACTTTGGATATTTTGGCATTGAAGATCTTTTTGCCTCACTCAAAATCGGCTTGGGCGGAAGCGCGCTGGGATTGGGCATTTCGCCGGGTCCGCACTGGGTTGGCGGCGGTTGGGGCGGCGGAGGATTTTTTGTGCACCCGCTGAGCGGCGGG
>CAYVZU010000044.1:0-19107 GCA_964455935.1 uncultured Fibrobacterota bacterium | reverse complement strand
ACTTGGATTTCATTTTGGGGACCCAGATCAATGGCAGTTACTTTGCGATTGATCCGGGGCTGGGTGCCCGGGCCCGCCTCGGCCGCTACGCCCAACTTTTGTTCGAAGGCAGGCTTCCGTTTGGGTTGATCAACGACCACGATGACTTTGGCATGAATATGGGCGGCGGAATCGGCTTGCGCTATGCCTTGCCTCCGGTGCCCCGTCTGGCCATCGATTTGGGAATCTCCCTTGAGAAACGGCTTCAGCCGGATACGCGCGGCGCGGAGCTGCATCCCTTCATCGATCTTTCCTATACAGGGAGATTTTAGCCTGCGGTTTGTCGCAAATTGCATGTGCCCGAGTCTTTAAAAAAAATGTCGCATCCCCCGTTTTTCCGTCGCAACTTCCTGCTACACTCCGCGGAGGGCGGGCTGTATATGGGCGGGATGGCTTTTGTTGCCGGCGATACGATTTTGCCCGCGATGGTCAATTCGTTGGGCGGAGCGGCCTGGCTTGTTTCGCTGATGCCGGTCATGGCATCGCTGGGATTCGTACTGCCCCCGGTCTTCACGGCCCATCACGTCCAGACACTTGTGCGTGTCAAGCCTCTAGTCATGTGGACTGGAATCCTGCAGCGCCTGCCGTACCTGGCATCCGCATTGGCGCTTTTCTGGTTTTCCTCGTCCTCTCCGCTTTCAGCGCTTGCCGTGGTGGCACTTGCGCCCCTTGTTTCGGGCGGCGCCGCGGGAATCAGCCTCACGGCCTGGCAGGAATTGGTTCTCAAGACGATTCCGTCAAACCGAATCTCTTCCCTCTGGGCAGTGCGCAATTCCACAGGCGCCCTGATTGGGATCGCCGGTGGCGGAATTGTGGTGGCTATTCTTCACCGTTACCCCGGAGCTTTCGGTTTCGGACTTCTGCACCTGATTACATTCGGACTGCTGACCGTTTCCTACGTATTCTTCACCTTCATTCTTGAAACCGGCGTTTCTCCGCATACAAAAGAGAAAGGCTGGAAGCTCCGGGAAAACCTGCGATCCATTCCCCGCCTTGTGACCGGAGATGTTCAACTCCGCAATTATCTCTTCAATCGAGCCTTGATCAACGGGATTTACATCGCGATCCCCTTTCTGGCCATCCATGCTCTGGAAAAGACCGGCCGACCGGCCAGCTATCTTGGCTTTTTGTTGACGGTCCAAATGATCGGCGGCGTTGCGGGAAACATGCTGGCCGGCTATTTTGGCGATCGCAGGGGCGGGAAAATGGTGGTGCTCGCCGGCACCCTAACCTGCTTGGTCGTGTTTCTGCTTCCGATCTGGGGAGAGCGCGAGTGGATTTTTCTGGCAACCTTTTTCATTCTTGGCCTGTCTGTCTCCGGGACCCTTGTGGGAATCAGCACGCTGGCGTTTGAAGTCGCCCAGCCCGCGCGCCGGGCCACATGCCTGGCCGTTATGATGGTTGTAAACTTTCCCAGCATGCTTCTAGCTTCGGCAATCAGCACGCTCGTTTGGAGCACAACCCGCAGCTTCATCCTGGCTTGCTTGCTTTCGCTGACCTGCCTGGTTTTGTCGATCTTATTCCTGCTCCGGATCGAGGAACCGCGCAAAAAGCGGAAGCCAACGATTCCAGCCTCCGCACTGGCGCCGAACCACTGACCTGAATGCCAATTATGGATTATGAATGTAACTGCTCAGGTATTTGCACTCATCTTTGTCATTTCGACGAGTCTTCGAGGAGAAATATTTTTCAGGACAAGGAAGATTTCTCGCTTTGCTCGAAATGACACCGGGACCTGACCTGTTACTGATGAATTGGGAATTGACGGCAGTGCCGGCTAAGCCTGAGCTGCGGCATAAAAAATGCGCGCCCTTTGGGAGCGCGCATTCCATAAAACGAATTTCTCCTCTACCTTCTGGGGCAGAGAAGAAAAGCTAGTCTTTCGGCAGAATCGCCTTGCGACTCAACCGCAGCTTGCCCTGATCGTCCACCGAGATCAGCTTGACCTCGACCTCGTCGCCAGGCTTAAGGACGTCTTCCACGCGGTTGATCCGCTGGTGGGCAATTTCGGAGATATGGAGCAATCCTTCCTTGCCCGGAAGGATCTCAACAAACGCCCCGAAATTGGTAATGTTCTTCACCCGGCCCTTGTAGACCTTACCAACCTCTTCCTCTTCGGTCAGCGATGCGACAAAGGACCTGGCCATCTCGCCGCCGGTCGACTCGACCGAGGCGATTAAAACCGTCCCGTCGTCGTCAACGGTAATGGTCGCGCCGGTCTTATCTTGAATACCACGAATCGTCTTTCCGCCCGGACCGATCAGTAACCCGATCTTGTCGGTGGGAATCTTGAGAGTGATGATCCGAGGCGCGTATTGCGACAGGCTCTTGCGCGGTTCGCGAAGGACCTGATTCATGGCTTCAATAATATGCAGACGTCCCTTGCGGGCCTGCTCCAGAGCGCGGCGAAGGACATCGAACGACAATTGATCGGTCTTGATATCCATTTGGACCGCGGTAATGCCTTCGGAGGTCCCGGCCACCTTAAAGTCCATATCGCCGTAATGGTCTTCGTCGCCCAGGATATCGGTGAGAACAGCGACCTTATCGCCTTCGGTAATCAGGCCCATGGCCACGCCGGCCACGGCCGTTTTTACCAAAACACCCGCATCCATAAGGCTGAGCGATCCGCCGCAGACGGTTGCCATGGAGGACGAACCGTTGCTCTCGAGAACATCCGAAACCACGCGGATCGTGTACGGAAACGCGTCCACCACGGGCAGAACCGGCGCCAAGGACCGTTCCGCCAGGTTGCCATGGCCAATTTCACGGCGGCTTGTGCCGCCCAGACGTTTCACCTCGCCGGTTGAAAACGGCGGGAAATTGTAGTGGAGCATGTAGCTTTTGAATGTCTCACCCTGAAAATTCTCGACCTTCTGCTCGTCAAGCTTGGTGCCCAGGGTGGTGGTAACCAACGCCTGTGTTTCCCCGCGCGTGAACAGGGCCGAACCGTGCGAACGGGGCAGCACGCCCGCTTCGCAGGTAATGGGCCGCACCTCATCGAGCTTTCGCCCGCCGATGCGCGTACCCGTCTCCAGAATCTTCTTGCGCATCTGCTCGCCCAGAAGGTCGTCGTAAATGGCGGCGATTTCTTTCTCTTTCTGAAGCTTCTTCTTTTCGTCCGTCTCGCCGGAGGCCAGTTTGGCCTTGATTTCACTGATTGCCTGTTTGGTGAAACGGCCGCGATCCTGTTTTTCGCGGACTTCAAAAGACTCAAGAATCTTGGGAACGGCCATTTGCGCAACGGCCTGGCGAAGCTCGGTATTCGCCACCGGGGGCGTAAAGCTCCGTTTGGGCTTTCCGCATTCCGTGACGACCTGCTTCTGAAGCGCAACCAGTTTTTTGATTCGTTCATGCGCGAACTCAATGGCCTTGACCAGGTCTTCTTCCGTGACTTCGTAGGCGCTGCCCTCAACCATGACCACGCCGGATTCGGTCCCAGCCACGACCAGGTCGAGATCGCTTTCTTCCAGGTCGACGCTGGTGGGGAAAGCAATCAACTCCCCCGCTTTGCGCGACACGCGAATTCCCGCCAGGCACTCACGGAAGGGAATCGTCGATATACTCAGGGCGGCCGAAGCGCCCGTAATGGCCAGCATCTCGGGGTCGATCTGCGGGTCCGCCGAAATCACGCTTGCAATAACCTGTACTTCGTTGCGAAACCCATCGGGAAAACCGGGACGAATGGGCCGGTCGATGAGTCGGCTGCCCAGGGTCTCCTTTTCGGTGAGCCTTCCCTCGCGCTTGAAAAATCCGCCGGGGATCCGCCCGCCGGCATACAGCCGTTCGCGGTATTCAACCGTGAGCGGGAAAAAATCCTGGTTGAGGCTGGGCTCGTCCGCCGCGCAGACGGCGACCAAAACCATGGTGTCTTGCATGCGAACCACGACCGAGCCGGCCGCCTGTTTTGCCATGCGTCCGACTTCGATCGACAAGCGCTTGCCGTCGATATCCGTATCAAACGTTCTTACCATTCGATTTGCTCCAATTTACTTTCGAAGTTTCAGGTTTTTGACAATGGCGCGATAGCGTTCGATGTCTATGCGCTGCAAATAGTTTAGCAGACGCCGGCGTTCTCCCACCATTTTCATCAGCCCTGTGCGGGAATGGTGGTCGTTGGGGCTGCGTTCGAAATGCCCGGTCAGCTGATTGATGCGTTCAGTCAACAAGGCAATCTGGACTTCGGTGCGGCCGCAATCATTGGGCTTGGCACCATGCTGGGCCACGGTTTTCTGTACGGCCTCTTTGGTCAGGGGCATAGGTCCTCCATCGATGAAAAGTTCTCCATTTCGGGTGGCATATTCTCTTGCTTCGGGTTCCGGCCGGCTCGAATTTGGGCGATATCCGCCTGGATTTGCCGGGCCAGGGAGTCGACAGAATCGAACTTCCGGTCTTCACGAAGCTTTCGGCGCATATAAATTAAAACATGTGCACCATACAAATCACCATTAAAATCCAACAGATGAATTTCCAGGCTGGTTTCGTTGCCTCCAAAAGTGGGCTTTCTGCCAAGATAGAAGGCGCCGTCATAGATCCGGTTTTGAGCGCAAACCTGAGCAGAATATATGCCGGGCGGCGGCAACAGCTTGTTCAACTGGACCAGGCCCAAATTGATCGTGGGAAAGCCCATTTCGCGCCCCAAACCGCGGCCGCGCACGACCTGGCCCGAAATCAAGTAGGGATATCCCAACAAATGCATTGCATTTTCGAAATCGCCGTGGGAAACCCATTTGCGAATCCAGGTGCTTGAAACAGCCTGGCCCTCGACCATTTCCGGCTTTAAAATATCCGCTTTGATGTTGGTCCTGTGTGTAAGGTCCCTGACCAGCGAAAAATTTCCTTGGGCGCCGGTGCCAAACCGATGGTCGTGGCCCAATACGATCTCCTGAGCGCCGGCTTCTTCGATTACAAAGCGACGGAAGAACGCGTCCGCCGGCAGCCCCGCCAGCTCCAGCGTGAAGGGAAGAACCCACAACACATCCACGCCCAGGCGGTTCATGATCCATTCTTTTTCTTCCACCGTGGTCAGCAGCTTTGGCGCCGCCTCGGGCGAAAGCACCTGTTCGGGATGTGGATCGAACGTAATCACAGCCAGGCTGCATTGCCGCCTGCGAGCCCTGGCGCGTGCTTCCAGTATCACCTTCTGGTGGCCCCGATGCACGCCATCGAAATTGCCCATCGTCACCACGGTACCCCGGGTGCTTAATGCGTCGCGGAAATGCGTCCCTTTGATCGTCAACATGCGCACTCCGGGACATTGGCAACGCCTCCGGTCAGCTTGTTGAGGGCTGTCTCCAGAGGCAGGACTCCGGAGACGATCTTGCCAAGATCGACATCCCCCATCGAAAGTGCATCCTCAATCCCAAACGGGCCTATCTGCGTTCGCCGGATCTGGCTTACGCATGCGCCGCAACCCAGCCGCTCGCCCAGATCGCGGCCAAGTGCCCGAACGTAGGTCCCTTTCGAACAATGGAGAACGAAATCCGCCAAAGGAGGCGCTACGCTTTTCAGCGCAAGATCGAAAACAGTAACCGGGCGCGACCGCAGCCCCGGTTCAATGCCCGACCGGGCAAGCTTGTAGGCACGCCGGCCCGATATCTTGATGGCCGAGTATTGCGGCGGTGTCTGCATAATGCTGCCGCGGAATTCCGGGAGTACGGCATTGATCGACTCGACTGCCAGGGCGGACGCATCCTCCCTGGCAATGACGCGGCCGTCCAGGTCATCGGTGTCCGTGCGCGTTCCGAAACACAATGTGAACCAATAGGTCTTATCGAGCCCGGCAATTTTGTCGATGCTTTTGGTCGCTTTCCCCAATGCGAGGATCAGAAGACCTGTGGCGATTGGATCAAGGGTTCCGGCGTGCCCCACTTTTTTCACACCGGTCAGCTTGCGGATGCACGCCACGACCGCAAAAGATGTAACGCCTTGCGGTTTGTCGATCAGGAGAAATCCACCCAAGTCGGAGTTCATTGGGATGGTAACCTGCGCCGCGGAAGGTTCGCTTTTTTTGACCGGCGAGACATTGTCTTAGGATTGGCCGCTTCCAGAATCGCTTTCTCGAGCTCGGTTGCGAGCTTGAAACCGGCTTCGGCGCCGGACATGTTGAGCGTACAACCGGCCGCCTCCTGGTGCCCACCTCCCCCAAACAGGCGCGCAATGGCGCCAACATTGACCCGGCCGGCCGAGCGCAGATTAAATTTGGTCTGATTGTCATTGGGGCGGGCGAACACGCCCACCTCGACTCCGGCGATGGCCAGGGTTTCATCCGAAATCCCTTCGGTGTCTTCGGGCGATGCACCGTATTTTTCAGGAAGCTTTGGCTCCATTTCAAGGAGGCAGACTTTGTCGTCGCATTGCAGGCTGGCCTCGGACAAAATGCGCCCCCGCAGCCGCATCTTGGCCAAAGTGCTTGTGTTGTAGATGCTGCGGGTTACGCGGTAGCCATCCACACCCAGACCCAAAAGGTCCGCAGCCATGGAAAAGACCTGCCGGGAGGTATTGGAGAAGCGGAACCCGCCCGTATCGGTGAGAAGTCCAACGTAGAGCTGCTCCGCGAGCACCGAATCGCCCGGGATGCGCAATTTCCGAAATAAGGAAAAAATCAGTTCACAGCAGCAACTGCTATGAGCTTCAACCCAATTCAGGGTGCCAAAACGCGTGTTGTCGGCATGATGATCGATGTTGATCAGGGGTTTATTCCAGGATTCCAGCCCAGTGCGCGGATAGCTGGAGGAATCCAGAACGATAAGACAGTCAAATTTAGAGTCTGGACGCGGGCGCTTGAGAAGACGGATCGCTCGCCAATCCGGAAGAAACCTGTAGTGGCGCGGCACTGGGTCCGCGGCCACGATGAGTGACTCTTTGCCCAAAGCAGAAAGAATCCGCCGGAGCGCCAATTGGGCGCCCAGGGAGTCGCCATCAGGATTCCGGTGCGAGGCAATCAGAAAGCGTTGGAACCGCCGGATCCCGGCCACCACATCATTGGGTGTCGCTGGAAATGTCGCCAAGGAGCTTCTGGATACGCTCGTAATGATCCATTCCTTCATCGTAAAGAAAGCGTAAATTCGGGACGCGACGCAAATCGACACGCGATGCCAGATCGTTACGAATGTAGGATGCCGCCCGCCCCAATCCGATTAGCGTATCTTTGCGCTCTTTTTCACTCCCCAGCACCTGCACGTATACCGTGGCCATTTGCAAATCGGACGATATCTCGAGATTGGTGACCGTCACAAACCCAATGCGGGGGTCGCGGATTTCGCTCTGCAGAATCCGGCTTATTTCCTGCTTCAGGAGATCGGCGAGCCGCTGCTGACGCCTGGACGGCTCCCTCACAACGAGGTTCTCGCGATCTTCTGGATTTCGTAGAACTCGAAGATGTCGCCCACCTTTACGTCATCGAATTTGTCCAGCATAATTCCGCATTCGAATCCCGCGGCCATCTCGCGCACATCTTCGGTGTGATGGCGAAGACTGGCCATGGTGGTATCGGCGATCTCGACATCATCGCGAATCACGCGCACGCGCGTACCCCGTCGTGCCACGCCCGAAGAGACGCCACAGCCGGCAATATTGCCCCTCTTCGAAACACGAAAGACCTGGCGAACCTCGGCGCGGCCCACGATATTCTCTTTTTCCTCCGGGGCCAGAAGGCCCGTCATGGCCTTTTTCACCTCTTCCACCGCCTCGTAAATGATGCGGTAGGTGCGGATTTCAACGCCTTCGGATTCTGCGTATTCGCGGATCTTGCTGTTGGGCCGCACATGAAACCCAATAATAATCGCCTTGGATGTTGCAGCCAGGTCAACATCGGTTTCTTTGATGGCTCCCACGCTTTTATGGATCACGCGGACTTTGACTTCACTAGTCGAAAGTTGCTCGATTTGGGATGATAGCGCTTCGACTGAACCATCCACGTCACCCTTGATCACAAGGTCCAATTCGCCAGGGCCGTTGGAAGCCACATGACTGCTCCAGTTGTCAAGCGTCACCCGGATCTGGCGAATATCGCGCTCGTGCTTGGCCTGACGCCGACGGGATGCGATGTCGCGGGCTTCCCGCTCGTTTTCCACAACAAGGAAAGTATCTCCGGCCTGCGGCACCCCTTCAAGACCCAGCACGCGCACGGGCGTTGAAGGACCTGCCTCGGTCACATGATCGCCTTTCTCGTTGAGAAGCATCCGGACGCGGCCCGAATAGACGCCCACCACGAAGGGGTCGCTTACTCGCAACGTTCCGTTCTGCACCAGCACGGTTGCCATGGGTCCCATCGCCTTGCTCAACTCCGCCTCGATGATCACGCCCCTCGCCTGAAGCTCGGGATTGCCTTTCAGCTCCAAAAGCTCGGTTTCCAGTGCCAGCAACTCCAAAAGCTTATCAACATTCTCACCCGTGCGCGCCGAAAGCGGCACCGCCTGGACATTTCCGCCGTACCCCTCGACCACTACGCCGTGCTGCGCAAGCTGGCTCTTTACAAGATCGGGATTGGCCGAAGGCAGATCCATTTTGTTGATGGCGACGACCAGGGGCACTTTGGCCGCTTTGGCGTGGTCGATGGCCTCCACCGTCTGCGGCATAACGCCGCTGTCGGCGGCCACAACCAGCACAACCACGTCGGTGATTTGCGCCCCGCGGGCGCGCATGGCTGTAAAGGCCTCGTGGCCCGGGGTGTCGAGGAAAGTTACCGGCCCCCGCGCCGTCTTGACTATATAGGCGCCGATATGCTGGGTAATTCCACCGGCTTCCGTCTTAATGACATTGGTTTTTCGAATATAATCCAGCAAAGACGTCTTGCCGTGATCCACGTGGCCCATCACCGTGACAACCGGCGGCCGCAGAACAGTTCCGCTGGTTTTTTCCATCGGCGCCGTCACATGCTCGGGGGCGTATTCCTCCATTAATTCGGCCTCGTAACCAAACTCGTCCACGATCAAGGCGATGGTGTCAAAATCCAAACGCTGGTTGATGGTAACCATCAGGCCAAGCTCGAGACACTTACCCATTACCTCGGTTGCGCTGCGGCCCATCATGCGGGCCAGTTCACTGATGGAAACGAACTCACTGACCAGCAGTTTTTTGCGCGGAGCGCCGTCACCCTCGGCTGTTTTCTCGTCCTTGTGGTATTTATGACGCACCTTGTCGCCCAGGCTGATCTTGCCCATGATCCGCCGGACATTGTCCTTCACCTGAGTCTGTTCGGCCGTTGTGGCCTGCTTGACTTTTTTTTTCTTCTTCTTGCTCTTCGAGGCAAGCGCTTCGAAACTGGTGTACGTGGTGGGCGCCTTCTTGATCCGTTCTTCCCCGGCCACAACGAGGTCGTCGGTGACTTTGGGCTGAACGATGAGTTTGCTTTTGCGCGCGTACTCTTGCTTGACTTCCTCGCGCTGCTTGGCGAATTTGCTCTCGATTTTCGCGCGCATCTCGTCATCGACGGTGCTCATGTGGCTCTTGAGCTCATAGCCCATTTCGCGCAGGAGCTGCACTAGTGCCGCGCTTGAAAGATTGAATTCTTTGGCGAGTTGATATGCTTTGATCTTTGCCATTTTCGGTCCTATTCCGGCCTACCCCTCAACGGTTTGAGGCGTCTCCTCCGCTTGGGATTCGGCCTGTTCTTTTGCTTCTACTGCTTCGGGTTTGGATTTCGGCCGCAGGGCCGCTGCTTTGTCTTCTTCACTCTTGGCGGCCCACTCTTCGTTGCCAAAGATATCGATCTCGCGGCCAACCAGCTGCGACGTGAGCCGAATATTCTGTCCGTTCTTTCCGATGGCCTGTGCCAACGAATCATCCGTGACGATCACAATCACCCGGTTGTCCTCGATCTCGTTCACCTTCTTGACCTCGGCGGGCGCCAGGGTTCGCTTGATAAGGATGGTGATATCATCGACCCAATTGATAATATCGATGCGCTCGTTCGAAAGCTCCCGCACAATGGCCTGAACACGGTTGCCCTTCATGCCCACGCAGGCGCCCACTGGATCCACGCGTTCGTCGCGTGAGATGACCGCGATTTTCGAGCGAAGCCCGGGATCGCGCGCCACGGCCTTGATCTCCACGATTCCATCGTAGATTTCCGGCACCTCCAATTCGAAGAGCTTGGATAAAAAATCAGGAGCCGTCCGCGACAAGATCACCTGCGCACCGTTGGGACTATTTTCGACATTGACGATCAGGGCGCGAATGGTATCGCCTTGCCGGTATTTCTCTTTGCGGATCTGTTCGCGCCACGGCAGAAGCGCTTCGGTCCGGCCCAGGTTGACCAGAATATTACCGCGATCGATCTGCTGCACCGATCCCGTAATCAGTTCGCCTACGCGTTCCTGATAGTCTTCGAAAATCTTCTCGCGTTCAGCCTCCCGCACCCGCTGCATGACAATCTGTTTTGCCGTTTGTACGGCAGCCCGACCAAACGCATCGATCGGCAGGTCCACAATCAGGTATTCATTCAGCTTAATCTTAGGATTGATCTCGCGCGCGTCTTGAATCGTAATTTCCTTTTCGGGGTCATTGATGATCTCGACCACTTTCTGCCTGATGAACACGCTCAAGTCGCCTTTTTCCTTATCCACTTTGGCTTCAATGTTGACCGGCTTGTTGATGTATTTGCGGGCAGCCGTAATCAATCCCAATTTCAGGGAGTCAATCACCACATCCATGCTGACGTTCTTCTCCCGCGCGATCTGGGTGATGAATCCAACGAGGTCGATGTTCATTGGTTTCTCCTTACTCCTTGTTGAAAGCCCTATATGCAGTCCACGGCCCCATGGACTCCCTGGTCCCTCCAAACCGCGCCATCCTGGCAAGAACCGGATTTTGCAGAAAACAAAGAGGGGCGGTGCGGCCCTAAAGGCGCCTGAAACTATGTAAGATAACCATTTTGAAGCCCTTAGGGCAAGTCACTGTTTCAGGAAGAAAGAAGGAGGAAAAGGTTGAAGGATGAAAATGTATAAATAGCAGGACACCAGCAGCCGGATCAAGCGTATTCCATACAGAATATTCCATACAGAATAAATGCCCTCGCAATCGCCACCGATGGACCAGCTCGTTTTCCTTCTTAATCCTTCAACCTTCATCCTTTCCTTTGCAGGTTAGTCGTCGGAATTAGAATATTTAAGATAGCTACTTATGTCTCAATGAGAAAATACGACAGCACATCCCAAACGATGGTTTTCTATTAAAAAACACCTGGGTATTTACCATTTAAGAAAATTTCAATAAAGGACGATATTAAACACGATGAGCCAGACACCTTTGGAACAGTCCAAGCCTCCAATGTCCCCCGTCCAGAAGGTTCTCAGCCTTCTTCCTGATACCAAATTCATCAAGCAGGTAATTGGCTACACCATCCTGCTGTGGGCTCTGGTTGGCGGAGCATACCTTCTTCTGCATCTGCGAGATTCATCCAAAGAAGTGGGCGGTATGGACTCTATGTTCTCCGCAGGCCAGGGTCCCAAAACCGGAACACAACAAAAGAAGCCGAGCGAGCTCAACGATTTCGACATTGCAAGCCACATGAAGCTTGGAACGCAGGTCCTGGAAGCCGGGGATCCGGAACAGGCTCTTCTTCACTTCGAAAGGGCTTCGGTTCTTGTGCAGGGAAATGCCGAGCTTGCGGAAAAGATTGGAGACGCTTTCTTCCTCCTCCGCCACTTTGAAAAGGCAGATCAGTATTTCCGGGAAGCTGAGGAGAATGGGCAACCAACCGCACGGATCAAATCGAAACGCGGGCTTACGCTTCTCTTCCAGGACCGGATTGAAGAAGGAATCTCCGCAATCCAGCAATCGGTGGCGCTCGATTCAAACTGCGGCGAATGCTTCAGTGCCTTGGGCAGAGCCCTCAGTGGTGTCTCGCCAGAACGGGAAGGGGCTGCTCGAGCCTTCTACCATTCCATGATGCTGGCACCCCAAAATCCTGATGTGGCCTACTATTACGCCAAGTACCTTATGGACCATAATCAGCATGACGAGGCCCTGCTTGTTTTGAAAAATCTTACCGAGCGGTCCCCTCTATACGCCAAAGGACACGGCCGGTTGGGAATGGTGTTCTACTACCTGGGACGAAACCGGGAGGCAATTCGGGCATATGAAGTCGCTTTGCGCATCAACCCTCATGATTACAACACCTGGTATAATCTGGGCGAGGTTTATTACACCATTTTCGGCGACTCGACGCAGGCCCTGGATTGCTATCAGCGCACAATCGAAAATAATGCATCTCATATGCAAGCGCATTTTCGAGTCGGGCTTATACGCTTTCGCAATCGCGAATATAAAGAAGCCGCAAACCATTTCCAGATCGCTCGAGAATCGGATCCCCTAAATGTCAGCATATTGCTGCAGTTGGGAGCGGCTTATGAAAAGCTGGATCGTGCTCCAGATGCTGCCGCCACATACAGAAAAATCCTCGAAATTGAGCCCCTCAACCGCATTGCAAAATACAAACTGGATCTGATCGGTGGTGTGCGTACCTCCTCATAGGCCCAATGCATTGTATGATTTCCGGGTTGGGACCCGGCGTGGATGGTAGCATAACTCACAGAATATTCATGGATTAAACTGGAATCTTGATTCCCAACCTAAGAGAAATTATATTATCCAACGAAATATAGTGGGTTACAACATGGGTAATGTCACGAAGAAGGATCTGGTCGAGGAGATTGCCAATAGGACTGGCCTCACCCAGGTCGATACCAAAATTGTCGTCGAGACATTCTTCGAATCCATCGCGAAGGCTCTTGGATCAGGTCGAAAAATAGAAATCCGTGGTTTTGGCCGCTTCAAGGTGAAAGAAAAAAGAGCCCGCATGGCAAGAAACCCTCACACGGGTGAAGCGGTCCACGTCAAAGCCAGCATGAAGCCGGTTTTCGAGGCCAGCAAGGAACTTAAATCGAAACTGAATCAATCGCTGATGGCACCCTCTCAAGAGGGAAATCCGGCCTCTCCTGCCCAACGCCAGTGAAGACAGAGTCTTTTTGAATATTCTAAATTCGCCTGGAGGATCCTAGATGGTGCAATTGGCCGAGTTGCAGCGCATTGAGGATTGTCTGATCAAACGCCGAAGACCCAAGGGCATTGCTTCGCTCCAGGATCTGGAGGTTACAAAGACCCGGATCGAAATGGAAATCGAGGCGCGGGTTTTGCGCTATTACCGGAGAGTTCGTGAGAAATACGATAATGCCGTGGTCAAGATCGAGGATGGCTTCTGTCCCGGCTGTCGCATGCGGATTCCGCCGCTGATTGCCCAGGAAATCCGCCGCGGCGGCTCGTTCCACTCCTGCAATACCTGCGGCCGCATTCTGCTCTGGCCGTAAAAACAATCCTAAATCCAAAATCACAAACGGGCGAACCCTTGGGTTCGCCCGTTGCTTTTTTACATGTACCCAATACAGGCCAAATCTTCTCTGCGGATCGGCTAGGCTCCGAACTGGTATTTCCGGGCCAATTGAATAGCGGTGCCGACGTTCGTTTCGACTGCAACGGCAATTTCCGAGAGGACCGCATTGGGGATCACCTGCCGTGTGCGGATGACGAGCAACTGCTTTTGCTGCTTCGCATCGGTCCGCGCCAGGATGCTCTCGATGTTGATGCCTTGCTTGCCAAGCAGCGTGGACACGCTGCCGATCACGCCCGGCCGGTCTTCGTAAACAAAGAATGCCTGGTGGCCGGCCGGTTTGATCCCAAGCTCGTTGAAATCGTCCACCCGGACCACGGCGGGCTCGCCCTCGATCAATTTCCCACGAACCGACGACTCCAGTGCCTTGTCGCTCTCGCGCACCATCACGTCAACGGTGATTGACTGGCCATACCCTTTTGAATTGTCAGGCTCGCGCAACAGGATGCGGGTCCCCAGTTCTTTGGCTTTGGCTTCCGCATTGATCAGCGTAATTCCGCCTTCCACGAACTGGCGCATCACGCCCTGAATGGCGGGCTTCACCAAAATCTCGGTGTATGAATTGAGTTTTCCGTAACAGGTAATCCGGATTTCTTCAAGCTGCCCTTTGCCCTGTACCACGCCGGCCGCGATGTGACCCAGCGCTTCGGAAAGCTCCAGATAGGCTGGGCTCAGGTCTTCGGGAATTTTTACAAAATTAACGAGGTTAACCAGACGGTTTTCCGTCAGAGCCCAGATCACTGTGTCGGCCGCCATGACGGCAATGTCCAGTTGCGCCTCCAGTGAGTTGCCGCCAATGTGGGGCGTAAGCACGACTCGTGGGCCGAATTCGGCCAGCTTCTGCGGGCCTGCTTTCTCCTCTGGAAATACGTCGATTCCAGCGCGCAGTGTCTTATTCTCGGTCAGAGCCTGTTCCAGCGCATTGGGGGCCAGCAGCGCGGCGCGAGCCGTGTTAATGAAAATTGCGTTCTCTTTCATCGAGCACAGCAACTCCTTGGTCACCACTCCCTTGGTTTCCGCGGTGGCGGGCATGTGCAGGGTCACGATATCGCACGTTTCAAATAGTTCTTTGACGCTCGCGGCCAGCGTCATGTCCAGATCTTCGGCCATGGTTTTGGCAATGTATGGATCGTAGATCGAGACCAGCATGCCATACCCTTTGGCCTTGTCGCGAACCTTGCGCCCAATAGCGCCCATTCCGGCAATCCCAATTCGTTTGCCGCGGAGTTCATTGACCTGGTACTTGCCTTTTTCCCAGAGCCCTTCCTTGGTCGTGCGATCGTATTGAATACTGCCCTTATAGAGCGCGTGGACATAGCTGAAAACCAGTTCCGCAACCGAATTGCTGTTGAGACCCGGGGTGTTGGTCACGGGGATTCCGCGTTCGGTGGCCTTCTTGACATCGATGTTGTCCACGCCCGCCCCTGCCCGGCAAACGATCTTCAGATTGGGCGCCTTGTCCAGAATCTCGGCCGTAAGCTTTCCGGCGCTTTTGATGATGATCGCTTCGGTCTGCGCAGCCTGGGCGGCCAGGTCCTCCTGCGTGGGCTTGGGAATAATGGTCAGATCCAGATCCGGCCGCGCCTTCAGCTTTTTCAGGCCGGGCTCTTCCAGTTTGCACGCCACCAAAACTTTATGCTTCGTCATCGCGTACTCCTTCTTGGGCGACTAGTTCACCATAACCCGTTTCGATTCCGTATTCGACGCCGGCTCCCGCGTGTGCGCTGTCTCCAGAGCGGGCGCGTCCCGGTCCTTGCCCGCATAGCGCAGAACCGAAAGCATGAAGACTTCGATCCGGTTCACGATTGCCGGCGGATAGACAAAACCGTCGTTTTCAAGGGCCAGAAACGGCCAGTCCTTCGAACGCATATACGGACCCAGCAGCGCCTTGATCAGCCGGCCCGGCAGACAGGCAAAAGGCGCGATTCCAACCACGCCGGAGAAACCCTCGCGCATGGCTTCGACGCCAACGCACGTTGAAATGGTCGCTTCGGTCTCGAAAAGCTGGTCCGTGAACTCCCCGGCATTGGCCATGATTCGGTTCATGTCGTGCGGAGCGTGCGCAATGAGCCCGGTGCTGTCGAAAATCCGCAGGATCTTCTCCTCGACACGCCTCTTGTACCACAGTTCCACCTGCAGCAGGGCCATGTCGCGGCCAGCGCGGCTGAACGGCCGCTTCCAGGCAGACATGTTTTCGAGACTCCAGCGCAGTTCCGTCTCTTTCACGTGGTCCGTGTAGTGGATCCATTCGGTGATGCCGGCGATTTTTCCGTAAATGCCTTTTTCGCTAAGTTGCTCGATGAGCGGATCGGCCGAAAAGTTATCGCGGCGAACGTAAATTTCTCCAACAACCAGAATCTTGGGAATGTCAGCCAGGCTGCCGGAGAGCGGAATGGAGCCGATCCGTTTGGCAATCGCCGAGAGCGCCTTCGTGTCCGAGTGGCGGCTGGTGCGAAACAGCGACAAACAGTCCTGCCAGGCCGATTCCAGTTGTCCCAAAGCCTCCGTCTTGTTCTTGGCCAGGACTCGCAGCCCCACTTCCATATCGCGGAAGTAGTCGGCCAGCACCAGGGCCCACCAGGCCCGGCGCGTAAAACCCGGTCCCATTTCGTTGTAGGAATTGTCCGCGGAAAGGTCCATGATCGCGATGTCTTCCAGCCCGATATGATGGAAGGTCCGCTCGTAAAAATAGCCGTACTGCCCGGTACGGCAAGGCCCGGTGGTCTTTGGAACCATAACCACAAATACGTCATCCCGGTGCGGGGGATTTTTGGCCAGGTACTGCAACACGCTTCCCAATACCAGCAGTGTGGGGATGCATTCCTTGCCGCTGGCCACGTCGCGCGCGAGCTGGGTCGTATGAACGTCCGATACCGGAAGCGCGATCGACTGAACCCCGATTGAGGAGGAGACCGCCTGAACGATTTCCGTGGCATAGCGCCCCATCGACGGCCAAATCAGGCGCACCCGCTTGTCGCGGAAATCGATTTCTTCACCGCTGTAATTATTGCGCACAACCGTCCGGTTGCCCAGAAAACGGACATCCCACTTGCGCCGGTACGGCGCCTCGGCCAGCTGGCTTTCAGTCTTGCGATAGCTCTCCAGGATATCCAGGAACGCCTCGATGCGCGTATCCAGGCCGGCATCGGCCGTATGGCTGTCGATCTCCAGGACCAGATAGGGCTTGATGCCCATGATCCAATGCGTGATGTGAAGCAGAAACGAATCGGGGCCGCACGAGAAGTTCGAAATATAGCAGAGAAACAGGTTGTTCCTCTTCTTGACATCCGCGGCAACCGAGACGTTCTGTTGGCCATAGTACCAATACATGTTGTAGGTAAGATTGTCACCCGAAGCAGGCAGAAAGTCGAATGGGATGACGGTATAGCCGCGCGTTTCGAACTTGCGCGGAATATCCATGTTCGCGTTCCGGGCAAAGGCATTGTAAGGCCGGCCAAACAGCACGATCCCGTTGCGGTGTTCCCGCTCCAATTGGGACAGGACCTCGGCGCCTTTGCGTTGGCAGGCATCCTGAAATTCGCGAAGCCGGGCCAGGCCCCTGGCAAACGCGGCAGCGCCCTGCTGCGCGGTGCGGCCCAGGCGAACGGCAACGGATGCAAAGGCTTTCTCCCCTTCTTCCCATGAGTTTTCCATGCGGACAACGGGACGAAGGATCTTCTCGTCGGCCACGCCAAAGGCCGTGCGAAGGTAATACGGAAGCCCCTGCGTTACAGGACAAAAGCAGGCATGAACCTCGGGCGTCCAGGACGGGAATTTCTCGATGTGCGGCAGAAAATAGAAATCGCAATTCTTATCGAGCAGGTCGGCAAACGACCCGTGCGCAATCTCGCCCGGATAGCAGAAGGCGCTTTCACAATACCGGATTCCTTCCTTGCGAATGCTTTCAGGCATGACCACCGGCACATTGAGTTCGCGGAAGAAGGTCGAGATCAGCGGCCACAGGCTGTACACGGTGAAACACATGGGAATGCCCACGCGCGGCCCCACGCCCTTTTCCAGATCGTCCCGGGCGGGCGCGAAATCCTCAAAGAGCATGCGGGTCCGCAGCCGGACAAGATCCAACGCGCCCGATTCCTGTGATTGGATGTTCTTGCGGATATTGGTGTACTTGTTGCAGCGACCGCCGAAGAAGCACTTCTTGTCTCCCACCAGAAGCACTTTGATGGGACAGGCATTTTCGCAGGCAGCGCACTTGAACTCGCGTTCCACGCAAAACGGCGTCTTCATGATGGACTCGAACGAAAACTGACCGGCTTGAAGAAGGCCCGTCTTTTCTTTTTCCACGGCCATCAGTGCCACGCCAAAGGCGCCCAGCAGTTCGGGGTCGGGCGGCACAACGATATTCTTTTTCAGAATTGAGGCAAAGGCCAGGGGAACAGCCCGGTTCTTGGCCACTCCGCCCTGCAAAGCGATGCGGCCGCCAATGCGGCGGTTTCCCACAACACGGTTTAGGTAGTTGGAAACAATGGAGTGGACCAGGCCGCCCACGATGGATTCCCGCGAAGCGCCTTGCTGAATGGCCTTGCGGATATCGGAGTTGATGAATGCCGAGCAGTGTTCGCCAAATTTCAAGGAGAACGGCGCTTCGAGCGCAATGGGCCCGATTTCGGGCGCGGAGTTGATGGCAAGATCCGAATGGGCCGACTCTTCCAAAAACGACCCGGTTCCCGCGCTGCAGGCCTCGTTCATGGCATAATCAATGGGAACGCCGTTGCGCAGGAACACGTATTTGGCGTCCTGGCCCCCGATCTCGAAAATGGTGTCGATCTCCTGATCGAAGTAGGATGTACCGGTGGCGTGCGCAATGATTTCGTTATATACGGCCGGCGTATCGAGGTAGGCTCCCAGCAACTCGCGGCTCGATCCGGTAACCGCGCACAGACGGATTTTCACGTCGTCCTGGCCCGATGCTTCGCGGACCTGACGCATCAGTTCATCCGCGCACAGGCGAAGGGCTTCCACGGGATTTCCGTGCGTGCGGCCGTAGTGCGCCCCGCAGATCTCCAGCGTTTCCGGATCCAGCAGAACGACCTTCGTTGTGGTTGATCCGCCGTCCACGCCCAGGACATACTCGCGCGCAGGGTCGATCTTTCCCCACTTGGCCGACATAAAATGCACCCGCGATTCGGCCTCGCGCAGAGCCGGATACGTCTCATACGAAATCCGTTTGGGCTTGAACAGGCCGTCGAAGGACGTAAACGAGATCCCCAGCTTGTCGGCCAGCATGGCCGCGCCCAGAGACTCGAACACCAGAGCGTTTTCGGGAGTGACAAAGCGAATTCCCGGGTTCAATTGCGAGAGGAATCCCGGCAGATGGCGGTTCTGCGATACCCCGCCCACAAGCCAGACCTCTCCTTTGGAAATCCGGGCTTTGGCCAGGAACTCCGTGATCTTGGTGGCCATGACCCAGACGAGACTCAGGACAATATCGGATTTTGTGGCTTCGCCTTTGTTGAGCCGGTGGGTGCAGTCACTTTTCATAAAGACCGAACAGCGAGTCGAGAGTCCGCACACCTTGCCGGTCAGGTCCGGCGCATTGGCTTCTTCCAGGGTCATGTTCATGCGCAGAAGCTGCTGACGAAAGAACTCGCCGGTGCCCGAGGCGCATTTGTCGCCCGAAAACGTATTGGCGATCCGGCCGCCGCGGAAGGTATAGA
>CAYVZU010000043.1:16236-27761 GCA_964455935.1 uncultured Fibrobacterota bacterium | reverse complement strand
GGGTAACCCCTTGACACAACATCTTGGGGCTACCCACACAAAAGTCCGAAGGACCCCAAATTATAATATGATCAGAAGCCCCTTAATTTCCAAGAATCAGGAATAATGATTTTTAATTCAAGCAAACTCATGAATCCTGCATCAATTTTTAGTTCATCACGCCATTCAATACAAGCACCATCAACACTGCACCAAGCCCCAAGCGATACCAGGCAAAAGGGATAAACGATTGGCGTTGCACGAATCGCAGAAGCCAGATAACCGCAAGCCAGGCGCTGGCAGTTGCTACGATGAACGCAATAATGCTCTGTGCCGAAAACAGATCAGCCGCCATGCCAGAGTCAACAGCTTCCTTTATCTGTAGCGCACCTGCGGAAAACATGGTCGGAATGCCCACCAAAAATGCGAAGCGCAATGCCGCGGGTCTTGCCGTACCCAACAATAAAGCTGCAATGACTGCCGCGCCGGACCGCGATGTGCCCGGAAAAACGGCGGCCAGAAGCTGACCGGCTGCGACCGCAAAAGCGGCCGGCCATGTAATGGCATCCAATAGCGTTTTTCCTTTGATACTGCGCTCCGCCCAGAAAATAACGCCCGCTCCCAAGAGTGTGGCAATCGCAATGGGCAGCACTGTTTCCGGCAAAGAAAGACCGAGTTTTTTTGCCGCTAACCCGGCTGCACCGGTAAGCAAAAAACACACAATGAGTTTGAAAACTTCCCCGTTCATGCGCTTGTTGCCGAAATCGGCCAGCATGGCGATAATGTCTTTCCAAAATACAAGCGTTACCGCAACAATCGGCCCCACCTGAATGCAAATATTGAACGCATCGCTTTTATGCACATGCAAAAGGCGCTCGGTAATCAGCAAATGCCCTGTGCTGCTGATAGGAAGAAATTCCGTGATGCCTTCAACAAGGCCTAGGATAATCGGTGTAAGATATTCCATAATGTCCTGCAATTCGCCTATTCGCCGCCGTTTATTTCCGTTAACGACAACTGCGTAACGGAGGATGGAGCTTTGCGAATGATAAGCTTTCTGCCAATGGCTAAGACGGTTTTGGGTCTTATCCGGTTTATCGCACAAATCTTTTTTACGGTAGTTCCATAGCGCCTGGCAATCCCGCCAAGTGTTTCGCCTTTTCGCACAATATGACAAATTGTCTTCCGGGCCTCGGCAAGATAAGCAAAATTATTCCGCGTAAGAACAAGCGTATCTTCTCGCAATGCATAATTTGCGAAATCAATAATGGAATTCGGATCAAAGGGTTCTCCATAGAAGCGTACCTCAAAATGCAAATGACTTCCCGTTGACCGGCCTGTATTTCCTCCAAGGCCAACAATATCGCCTGCATTGATCCTCTGGTTACCGGAAACGGAAGAGCGGGAAAGATGTCCATAGAGCGTTTCCAGTCCATCGGGATGGCGGACGACAACCACCTTTCCATATCCACGCCGGTCATTTTGAATCACGCGAACGATTCCATCAAACGCGCATCGGATCGTGTCTCCGGTTTTCACCTTTATGTCAATACCATAATGCCAGAGCCACCTTCGCAAGCCGAAAGGCGAAGTGATTGCGCCAATGGCCGGATGAACATAAGTTCGCCCTTTATTTGCCAGAACAATATGGAATGTGTCCAGCATCGTGCGGTAATCGAACCGGGAGACATTAATTCTCTTGGTGCTCCATCCTATAGTATCGATGGCCAGCGATTCAGGAGCAAAAAGGTCGTCCACCTCCTCCTGAAATTCGCCCTCCCGTTCATCTGCCTCAATCGTGGAATCGGCCAATGAATTGCTGCAGGACGAATCTGCCGGTTCTGCTAACTCCGGGTTTGCCTGCAAGCCTGTTACCAAAAAGGCAATAATGAAAAAGCTCGTTAGCAAATGCATTAAATTATTATTACTCCTGCTTTTTTGAATAGACTTATTTTCCGACGCCATTGGTCGGAGAATGTAATCCGAGCAAAACAGTCGAATTGCTTGGAGGAGGCCGTTCTTGAAGCCCTCTCTCAAATATCTTCAAGAGACACTTTCCTTTTGTTGTATTCCTGCCAGAATTAAACCAATAACAATGGCCGGGTACATAAATGGATAGTTTTGAAGATCACCTATTTGCTCACCGTTGAAGAGGTTGCTTTATTCACCATCGAATCAAAATGCTCAAAATAGGACTCCGGCGTGACGGTTGAACATGAGGGTGCGAATTATAAAAAATCGCGATACCGGTTTGGCGATTGAGAAAGCGTGGAGCATCGTTTGAAAAATAAGGTTCCTGAACTTAAAAAGCGACCTTTTCTGTTTTGAGGCGGAATACCTGGGAACGGCTCTGTTGCCAAAAAATATGGATCTGCGGATATTGGAGCCCGATTGGCTGAAGGAAATTGTGACCAAAATCAACAACCAGCCACGAAAACGCCTGAACCTCATAAAGCCAGCCGAAATACTTTATAATGAAATCAAAGAAACTTATCGCAAAGTAAACTGTTGCGCTTAGAAATTGAGTCCAGGTTTTTGCGGAAAACGCATATAAGCCCTTTTCCCCCTCATAGTTTTGCGAGAGCAAAACACCTTCTTCCGATTCGCAATAAAACAGTTTATTGGCTCAAACGCGTAAGACTATATTTTGACCATGGCCAAGAGCACCTGCAATGCAATTCCAAATGGTTTTTTGGAAACCAATTCCTGTTTGTGCCGGCAAGAGCCCGCGATTGGGGTCGGTCTCACTCCGCCTTGATTCGGTTTCACCAAGCTATTCGTCTGAAAAATCCTCAGGGAGTCTTCATTCCGCCAGGAAATAATCTTTGTTGGATCAAATTCAAGAGGGGCCGTTTCAGTGACTTTTAAACAGGAAACAAGTCGAAGAAGAACCTTTGCCATTGTCTCCCATCCCGATGCGGGCAAGACGACCTTGACCGAAAAGCTGCTGCTCTACGGAGGTGCGGTGCAAATGGCCGGGTCGGTAACTTCCCGCAAGCAGGAACGGGCCACCGTTTCCGACTGGCTCGAAATCGAACGCCGAAGAGGGATCTCGGTCAGTTCCACCGTGCTCTATTTTGATTATCACGGATTCCGGATCAACCTGCTGGACACACCCGGCCACAACGATTTCTCCGAAGACACCTACCGCGTGCTGATGGCGGTCGACTCGGTGATTATGGTGATCGACGGGGGAAAGGGAATCGAGCAGCAGACAAGAAAGCTGTTTGAGGTTTGCAGAAAGCGGAAAATACCTGTATTCACTTTTATCAACAAAATGGACCGCCCGGCGATTGACACCCTGTCGATCCTCGATGAAATCGAACGGATCCTGGGAATCAGCGCATACCCCATGAACTTGCCGTTGGGCAACGGTACCGATTTTAGAGGCGTGTGGGATCGAAGAACCAAGCTGGCGCACCTGTTCGAACGCACCGCCCGCGGCGCCTATCGCGCGCCGGTCCAGACCTGCGGTTTGGATGACCCCATGATTCGGCAGGCATTGTCCGATACCGCGTTTGGGACCGTCAAGGACGATTTGGAATTGATCGAGCATGCCGGAGCCCCGCTCAAGGTCGAAGACATTGCTCAAGGCCGCACAACGCCTGTTTTTTTCGGCAGCGCGATCAACAACTTCGGCGTCGAGTTGCTGCTTGACGGGTTCATTGAATTCGCGCCGCCTCCGCAACCGCGAACCGCCAACGGAGCCATCGTACACCCCGAAAGCGAATTCTTCTCTAGTTTCGTGTTTAAAATTCAGGCAAACCTCGACCCGCGTCACCGTGACCGGATGGCCTTTGTTCGAATCGTTTCCGGCAAATTCACGCGCGATCTGACGGTGACGCACGTTCGCACGGGGAAAAGAATACGGCTGGCCAATTCCAACAACGTTTTCGGCCGGGAAAGGGTTTCGGTCGACGAGGCTTTTCCGGGGGATGTCATCGGCGTTGTCGGCGGAAGCTTTTTTTCGATCGGAGACACATTGAGCGAAAATCCGGAACTGACCTATACGGAGATCCCGCGGTTCCCGCCGGAGTGTCTTGCGTATTTTCACAATCCCGTGCCGTCGAATGACAAACGGTTCCGCAATGGAATCGAACAGCTTGTGCAGGAAGGTCTGGTTCACCTGTTTGTGGATCCCAAGACTTCGCAAAGGGCGTTGCTGTTGGGGGCCGTGGGGCCGCTCCAATTCGACCTTGTTCAGTATCGTCTGGAATCGGAATATGGGGCCGCTTCGAGGATCGAGAAAGCCCCCTGGACGGTTGTGCGATGGATTGGGGGCGGTTACGCGGACGGATCAAGCCTGAATCTTCCCTTCAACACCGCTCTTGCAAGGGACAGAGAAGGCAAGGAGGTGCTCCTGTTCGAGGACGAATGGCATCTCCGGTATTTCTGCGAAAAGAACGAATCCGTCAAGCTGGCCGATTCCGCCGCCGATGCCGAACGGGAAACCGTATCTTTGAAGTAACGGCCCAGGTCCCCCTCACCATACCCTCTCCCTCGGAGGGGTGAGGGCTTTTTTCCTCTCCCTTCGAAGGGAGAGGACTAAGGTGAGGGTGGTGAAAAAGCTGAGTAGTTTACTCTTTGAAATGATTCATTTCAAGCCGGAATTGGTTTCTTCATTTGAGCGCTTCCGCTATTGTGCCAAACATAGTGCCTGATAGCGTGTTTCTCGACTTCCGCCAGGCTGATTCCCAGTCTGGCCGCCCTTCAATAGACAGCGCATAGATTTTAACGGTTGCTGGTCCAAGCGACATTTCAACCACCCCGCACTTTGCCGGATAAAACCGAGACAAGAATTGGATGGGCATATGATTTGCGCGGATGGATAAGGCAGAGGTGTGCCCCCCCCATCACCGCACTTACCCACGGCCCGCATCCAGCGGGCAAACTCCAGCGATAATTTCTTAAGCCTCATTTCAATGCTGATGACAGTCCGTCCAGATAGCATCCTCTGCCGCCGGCGCGCTGAATAGTTGCCTGACTCTATTCACTCCGGTTCCGGCTTCGCCGGCCTAGGATAATTCCCCCCAACGCAAAGTTGCCGTTAATAATGGTGGCATTCTCATGAACTACCGAAGCGTAGCTGATTTGAATGATCGCATCGTCAATTCTCTGGGTCGCTTGCCAAGAAACCTTGAACTGATCGTGGGAATTCCCCGAAGCGGATTGCTCGTGGCAAACCTGATTTCGCTTCATTTGAATCTGCCAATGACGGATATCGATGGGCTTATTGCCGGACGCGTATTAAGAGCGGGGTCCCGGTACGTGGGCATCAATACCGAAAGCCTGCTTCGAAAAAAGCGGAATGTGCTTGTTGTCGACGACAGTGTTTGTTCCGGTAAACAAATGGCAACGGTGAGGCAACTGTTGCGAAATGCCCGGCTTCCACATAGAATCACGTATGGGGCGGTTTACCTGTCGACGCATCCATACTCCAGAAAGCTTGTCAATTGGCACGCGGAAACAATTGCGATGCCGCGCATATTCGAATGGAATTTGATGCATAACAAGCCGGTTCTGTCGAAAACCTGCGTGGATATCGATGGGGTTTTATGCAGAGACCCCAAGGAATCGGAAAACGATAATGGACGAAAGTATAAGCAGTTCCTGGAAACGGCCGAACCGCTGTATCTTCCCACGCACCCAGTTGGCTGGCTTGTTACATGCCGGCTGGAAAAGTATAGGGATCTAACGGTAAAATGGCTGGCTCGCCATGGGGTTAAATACGACAACCTGAAAATGATGGATTATCCCAGCATGGAATTACGAAAAGCTGCCAGGGCATATGCCAGCTTCAAAGCCGGAATCTACAATGAATCCGAAGCGGTGTTGTTTATCGAAAGTTCGCCCGCTCTTGCCGTTCAGATCGCCGCATTGAGCAAAAAGCCGGTCTTGTGCATGGAAAATCGTAAAATGGCATATCCGGATATTCGCAACAGTCTGAATATGCCACAACCCGTTCCCGTCGATACCCGAAAAGGATCCCTCCTTGATCGGATCATCCTTTTTATCGCGCAAGTTGCCCTTGGTATTCAGGAACGAATCAAGGCCCTGTTGCCCCAAGCCTGATGATATTGAGGATTAAAATGTAATCACTCCGTCCGCCCGCTCCACCATTTTTACGCAATCGATCATTGTGGAGTTGGGACAAGCTTCGCTTCCGTCCAGCTGACGCGATTGTAGGCCGGTTCCGCAGGCCAAGATGGTTCTCCCCGCATCGGCACCCCCCTTCAGTCGCCCGGCAGCATCGTATTTCTGATGGGTTAGGTTTTCGCATTCAACTGCCACAGCAATTATTTGTCTACCAAGTCAATGCAGGCAGGCGGAATGCCGCTTCTCCGCACAACATACAAGCTTGCTTATAAAGAAGCATGCATTTTATATTATCGTATATCGATATCGTTATTCGATATTATAAAGTTTGTTATGCAAAACACGGAAGCTTCCCGTAATCTGTTTCTCGGCTTCATCAAGCTGCACATCTTGCACCATGCCGCTATTGAAGAAGTATTCGGCCTTGCGATGATCCAGGAACTGCAAAGGCATGGTTACAGCCTTAGTCCCGGCACACTGTATCCCCTGCTGCATAAAATGCAGGAAAAGGGCCTTTTGAGATCGCGCTCCGAAACGGTGAGTGGAAAAGTCCGCAAATATTACCGGATCACCAAGGAAGGAGAAAAGGCGCTTGCAGCCGGATACCGGCAAGCGACCGAGCTCATCGATGAACTGAAAGAACATCACACAATCAAAGAAAAAAGGTAGGTGCAATCATGATTCCTGCAGTCATAGTCAGCTTGGTGGCATTCGGCATTTCGCTTCTAACTCTTTTTTCCGGCTTTGGGCTTGGAACGGTACTTATGCCGGTATTCGCCTTGTTTTTCCCATTGCCGATAGCAATTGCCGCCACAGCCGCGGTGCACTTGATGAATAATTTTTTTAAGGTGGCACTTGTCGGAAGAAATGCAAACTGGGGTGTGGTTGTACGCTTTGCCTTGCCGGGTGCTATTGCCGCTATTGGCGGTGCGTTATTGCTTAACTCCTTTGATTCAATTCCCGCTCTTTTCCGTTACTCAATAGGTTCCCGGATCCGCCGTTAAACTTTGCATTGGCGCGTTAATTCTGGTTTTTTCCGTCTTGGAACTAATGCCTTGGTTCAACCGGCTGGAGTTTCAGGCCAAATACTTGCCTTTGGGTGGCGTTCTCTCCGGGTTCTTTGGAGGCCTTTCGGGCCACCAGGGCGCCCTGCGCTCAGCTTTTCTTATCAAATCCGGTCTATCGAAAGAAGCATTTGTGGGAACGGGTGTTGTTGCCGCAGTGATCGTGGATATGGCGCGACTGATTGTCTATGGCGCATCTTTCCATTCGTCACATTTCACAGCTTTTAGGGGTGAAGCCAGGCTCATGATCGTCACCGCTACGCTCGCCGCGTTTTTGGGTGCTTACTTGGGGAAAAGGCTATTGAAAAAGATGACAATATCCAGGATTCAGAGACTGGTTGCGGTCTGCCTCATACTGCTAGGCACAGCGCTGGGTGCGGGTCTGATATAAAAGCAGCGGATATGCAATGGAAAAACAACAGGCAAACGGCAAAAACCGGGTCCTTTACTGTCTGTCCCTGATTGGCTTTTTCGGGATTTTCTCAACGACTATCAGCAAAAATCCCGTATTGCCATATCTTACAAAATCTCTGGGCGCCAGCGATCAGGTGCTTGGTCTTATTTCGGCTGTTTCACCCTTTGCCGGCATCGTTTTCAGCTTTCCCGTTGGTATTTTCGCGGATCAAATAGGGAAACGCCGCATGCTGATTATTTCCTCTTTTGTCTTTCTGGCGGCCCCGCTGCTATACATTCTGGTCTCTAACGCCTGGTTTCTCATTCCAATCCGGTTTTTCCATGGCATTGCAACCGCCATACTGGGCCCCGTGGCTTCCGCCGCAATCGCCGAGGCGTATGATAAAAACAAAGGCGAAAAACTCGGGACCTATTCCGCGATCACCCTTACCGGTCGCACCATGGCGCCGATCGTTGGAGGGTTCATTATTTCCTTATTCTCATCTTACGGAGAAATAATCAGTTACAAAGCTGTTTACGCTGCCGCATTTGCCATGTCCCTGCCGGTTGTGCTATTTGCCTTTTTGATAAAAACCGGGGAGACCGTTGCCATGAAAATGCCAAGCTTGCAGAATCTCTTTGAGAGTCTGAGAGGCGTCATGACGAACAAGGTGATCCTTGCCACAGCGCTTGCGGATCTTTCGATCTATTTTTCGTTTGGAATATTCGAAACGTTCAGCCCCGGGTATCTGAAGGGTATTGGCTATAGCTCAAAGACGGTTGGACTGATATTTTCCATCCAGGTTCTTTCCATCGCCCTTACCAAACCCCTGTTCGGGAAACTCTCCGATAGATTCGACAAGCGGATACAGATCGTCGCAGGCCTTGCGGCACTTGCTCTTGCCATTGCACTCCTGCCTTTTGCATCGGCCTTTGCAGTCATTGCAGGCGTCAGTTTGCTTATTGGGTTAGGGATGTCCCTTGCCACAGTGGCCACAAGCGCCTATGTGGCCGAAATCACCAGGCGGGAGCATCTCGGTGCTTCCATGGGCGCACTTAGCTCCATCATGGACGTAGGGCATTCCGGCGGCCCTTTGATCGCAGGGCTTGTCATTGGAGCCACGGTTGTTCAAGACGGGTTTCTGACAGGCGCATTGCTTGGGCTGGTTGTGATCGTGCTTTTCTTATTTGTAACCTATCGCCGATAGCTCGTTTTAAGGAGCAACTCGAGGCAAAAGGACACCGCTTTGGGCAAGCGCATCTTTTAACCCGCGATTGCGAGAAACACGGCAAGCCCAATCAGCACAATACCGAAGGTGATTTTAATGATGAATAGGTTTTTCTGGGACGTTTTGGCCAGCTTGTCCCAGGTTAGGCCGAAATAGCTAAGCAGCATAATCAGCAAAAGCGGCATAACAAAAAGAACATTATATAAAACAAGATACATCCAGCCGGTTATCCGCGTGCCCTGCTGTTTGGTCATGAGCACAATGGTGGGCAAATATACCTGGCCCGTGCATACGGCTTCTAGTAAGGTTACTAGAAAACCGGTTACGGCCGCGCCCAGGGCCAGTTGCGATCCGGTTAAATTATCCCGAATCACGGAATGAATTCGCTGTTTTATTGCCATGGGAAGCTGCAACTTAATGTCCTGGCTTTTCCCGCTTTTGCGATACATGAAAGCGTCGCGAAAGCTATACAAGCCCACAATACCGGCCAACGCAACCGCGCTCCAGCGAATAGCCAAGGAAATCCATCGGTATTTGGAAAGAAATCCCATGGCCTTAAAAGCGCCCATGCCAAGAAGAAGGTATGTAAAAAACACGGCGGTGGTAAACGAGAGACCAACCATTAAAATTTCGCGTCTGCTTCTCTTTTTTGCAGCAAGAAATGAGATCAGAAAAATTATGGTTGCAATCGCGCATGGATTAACCCCGTCCACCAATCCTGCCGCGACAATGCCAAGGAAAGAAAAACTCTTAAAACGTTTTTTAAGCTTTTCCGTAAAATCAACGGCTCCTGTCTCCGCTTGAGCACCGGCCGATTTGGCAGCCCATTTTTCCGACCGGTTCAAATAGGCTTCGGTTAAAGGCCAAGCCTGCTGCATAATCACGTCAAACCCCAAAAGCACGGTATCGGGAAAATAGAGCTGCTGGGGTGAAGGGTCTGTCACACCATATTGCTCTTCCATGCGATCGAGAAGTGAAAATCCCTCCTTCTCATCGATATCATGAAACCGGATTTCCAATTGGTCCGGATATTTATTCTGCAATGGCCTTAGAATATGCTGCTTGATTTCCAGGCATTCGCCGCATGTGGAAGAGCCGAAGAAATGGAGAACAAGCTTTGGGGTTGGGTTGATTAAGCCATCGGCAATTGCCCCTGAAACAACAACGAAAAGCAGTATAAACCCAAGCGCGCGCATAAAGGATTTTTTGTTGCCGGTTTTCATGGAATTAATCTTTGGAGCAAAAAGAATGGTTAATGGCTATTATTTTTCCCCATCGTTGGGATTCGCAATAATGATATCGCTTTTTAAAAAGATAGCTTCAAGCATAATGGCGATGGCGATAAATACCGGTAACGTGAATAATGTCCGCAGCAACGTAAATTGAAAACCTAAAAAGCCGATTTCAAAAGTAAGCATCGGTATTTTGACCGTGGAAAAAGCGCCGAGATAGATGAAAATATTGCGGAGGCTACACCCCTTTTTCCAAAGCAGATAAGCAACAGGAAACGCGCCATACAAAGGGCCTGCCTGCAGCATGGCGAGCGCAATGACCCACAAGCTGCCTTTAACACCCGCATCTTTTCCAATGTGCTTTTCGGCGATATTGTGGGGTATCCATACATCGATCAGCCCGATCAAAATAAACATGAGAGGCAAAAATGCGGCCATCTCCACAATGAATTCACGAAAATTCCCGCTTGCGGCAATGCCCGGCGCAAAATCGAGCCGTAAGGAAAGAACCGCACCAGCAACGAATACTCCTACAAAAAGGTATTTGCCAATGGCCTTATGATTTCCGTTCATAGAAAAACTCCCATCAGAAAGCCCACGGCCAGCGCACCCGCGAAACTTAATCCATTTCGCCATAGCGCCACTTTCCAGCCAAAGTATTTCCGTTCAACGGGAAGCGTGATAATCCCCACCATCATGAGCGTGGTAATAAAAACGGCGATTACATTAAGCGAAACGCCGCCGCGTTGCAGGACTGCGGCAAGCGGGTACGCGATAAAACCCGGAATTAGGGCTACTGAGCCGATAAAAGCCGCGGTAAGAAAGCCGGCTACTCCTGCATCATGGCCCAGCAAACGCGTAATTGCCGATTCCGGAACCATCGCCATAAATGCCGAGGCCAAAACCAGCACTACCAGCATATCCGGCAGAATGCCGAGAAACATCTTAAGGCCCTTGCGGATGCCCATCAAGGTCTTTTGCTTGTTGGAGAGAAAAGAGACAAGAACGGCTATAAGAGTAATCGTTAATAGAATGCCCATTTCTTTTCCTTAAGTAATTTGCCGTCTAAAAGTAATATCTGCCCCTGAATTCCAATTGGACATCTTTTATTTTGCCTCCGTATTCGCTTTGCGAATCGCCGAGCAAAGCCATCATCTTTCCGGTGAGAGTCGTATTTTTAAACCGTGTATAGGCGATTTCAAAAGCCGTCATCAGGCTTGCGTCATCCATGTTGGCTGTTGCGTAAGCCGAAGGCGTGAAATACAAAATACCAAAAGGTTCGGGATACGAGATTTTTGCGTAAATGTAATCCCGCATTGCAAATTGCCCCATATATTGTTCCGCGTTGAGATTCAGAAAATTCCGGACATCAAGTGACAATGCGCCTCTATTCTGCTGTGCGGAATAATATGCATCCATTTGCTCTTGACCGAGGCCTTGACCGTTCCGGATATATTCGACAATGACTGTTGAATTCCATTTTGTAAGATATCGGACCCCCAGCAAAGCATTATAAGCCGTACCCGCTACAG
>CAYVZU010000043.1:0-16226 GCA_964455935.1 uncultured Fibrobacterota bacterium | reverse complement strand
CAGGTCGTATCTTGGCGTGATGAATGTGGTTCGATGATCGGAGACATAGTCGCCTTCACCGTGGATCTCAAGATTGGGACCAATATTTCTTGAAAATCCGATGCCTGCCTTGGCGTTTTGTTCATTATCCGAATAAAAGCAGAAATCAATATCTGTATCAAAA
This sequence comes from uncultured Fibrobacterota bacterium, assembly GCA_964455935.1. Lineage (GTDB taxonomy): Bacteria > Fibrobacterota > CAYVZU01 > CAYVZU01 > CAYVZU01 > CAYVZU01. Next base: position 16,063 of record CAYVZU010000043.1, on the reverse strand, counting down.
GCAAGGAGGTACAATTGCGCAGCCCCGGCGACTCCTTCTTTGCCGATATAGCCCTTATTCATCTTTTCGTGTTCGGGAATAATTGCCGCGCTCATGGCCAGCGTGGATACCGGACCCGAAAAAGCCCGGATGAATTCTCCGGACAGCGACCAATAACCTTCCAGACTCGCTTCGATATCGTTTATGTCCTTGGGACGGGCCGCGAAAGCGGTAGGATTATAAGCATAGCCTTTGCCCCATTTGAATGTCCTTTTTCCGAGCCAGATATTCGTCGATTTTCCTTCAAACCCAAGTCTGGCATAAGCTTCATACGGGTATGCATCGTAATCCAAAAGAGCGCCATAACGCTCATATTGGGTAAACCCAAGCCCTGAAGCAAAGAAGAAAAATCGGCCTTTGCGGTAATCACCGGATACTTCAAGCCGAGAAAGATAAGTGTCGATAAAGCGGGGTTCGTCGTCGGTTCCGTAATTGGTCTTATAAGATTCGGATTCGCGGTTCAAAACGGCCAGGGAAGGACGCAATTCGATATTTCCGCTTATGGAATAGGGTTTTTTCTCGAACTCGGAAGCGTCGAAGTCGTATGGATCGGCCAGGGTTGCGCCGGACAGACAAAGCCATACAAAGAAAGCAATTCGTTTTGGCCAATCCATGATACCAGAACCGCTACTTCCGCAGATCTTTGATTTTGGCCATGTAATTAATAGTGAAAACCTCGTCTTTGAATTCGCGTGCCTTAAGGTTCGCGTAAATCATGACGGATTTGTACCCTTTATATAGAGGGCTTTCCGTTTCCATGACGGAAGGCCGGAAAACACCACCTTCGAATTTTTTCGGCTGAGAAAACCGAAGGGTCTTGATCAGCATATCCGAGGCGGTGCGGCATTCGATTTCCACGGGAAAACTCGTTTTCCTGTCTACCTTCATAATAAGCTTGTCATACGCCACGGACTTGTTTCTTGCTTTGAGCGTCAGGATGGAAATTCCAGCTTCTTCCGTCAGAGTGCTGCATTGATATTCGACGCTATACTCAAGCTGCATGATGTCGGCGTTATTAAAGACGCCCCCCACAACCGACTGAAGGCTCGTGATGCGCACAGGTTTTCCCACATTAGGCACATACAACCACATGTTCTCGCCCACCCGCAGGGTCGAGCGCCCTACCTCGCTTGCAGGTGAAAGAAAAGTGGTGACCATCTTGTCCGTGCCTTTTTTGGCGGTCCACATCACGAATTCCTTTTTTTTGCCGTCCGGCTCCTCGTTGATCAGCTTGCGTAATGATTCGTAGGAGACGGGAGATAGTTTTTTGTCCACTTTCCGGAGGATCGCATCGCCTTTTTCGGATATGGATTGAGCAGCCGAAATGCCCATGAAGAAAACAAAGATTCCGAAAACAAGAAAAAAATTTTTCATAATGACCTTTCTATTTTATCAATTGTGGCGCAGCGCCTCAACCGGGTCCATTTTGGAGGCTTTGAAAGCGGGTTCCAGGGCCGCGATAGCCGATACTGCAAGAATAACCACAGCCACCATTGCCATTTGCGAAAGAGGCAGGTCCGGGTTTAAGGGTATCCTGTCTTTTTGACCGAAAGCAATAGTCAATTTTGCGAATTTTGCCGCGCCGATTAAAACCGAACCCAAAACGCTTCCTGCCAATGCTCCCCCAACACCTAAAAGAAGTCCTTCCGTAAGGAAAATGGATCGGATCGTCCCCGGAAGCGTTCCGATTGCGGACAGTGTGCCTATTTCACGAATCCGTTCATAAACCGCCATAATCATGACATTCATGATGCTAATCAGCACAATGGCCACGAGAATGACCTGGATAAAAACCGTCATCATGTCGATCATTTTTGCGATATTGTAAAATGGGGATAGTTCTTTCCACGTGTGCAACTCGAAAACGGGCTTTCCTTCCTTGTTCTTCAGTTCCGTAAGCGCTTTTCTCAATTTTCCCGTAGCTTCATCGAGATTTCCGATTTTACGCACACGAAGCGCTACTTCGCTTAATTCCGGTTCATCCATGCGCAGCAGCGTTGCCGCGTCATCCACATGAAGATATCCGTATTTTCCGGTCGGCCCGACAACCGATTCGATAATGCCCGCCACCTTGAAGGTTTGCCCATTTACCGAACCATCGGCATTCGTGGCAATAAAAACGAGCTCTTGACCGACTTTTGCGTTCAGACCCTTGGCCAGCATTTCCGGCAGCAGAATTTCGCCCGGTTTGAGCATGCCGCCTTCTTTGATCCTGTTTTTTAAAAGAGGGGCAACGGACTGTTCCTGCAAAGGATCGATGGCCGAAACCTTAATATTCGTGGTTTCAAGGAAATTCGAAACCATGGCGTTGAAAAGAATGCGTCCTGAATAGGCTTCGATTTCCGGAATATCACCTAAAACCTTTTCGAGGCGTTTGAATTGCTGCTTTTTAATCATCCTGTTGAGCGGCATATTATCGATAGCCGAAACATACCCCATACGGTGGATCTGCGCGTGGCCAAGCATGGAATCCGTGATTTGGCCGATCATCATTGCCTTAAAGGACCCGGCTAAGGATGAAAAGAGCAGAACAGCCGTTACTCCTACCGAAATAATGCTTACGGTAAGGAGTGTTCGACGTTTCTGGCGGTACAGGTTGCGGAACGCGATTTTTAATATTCCAATCATTGGTTTTCTCCTCCCTTCACGGAACGACCTTTCAACTCTCCATCCTCCAGCGCATAGGTAACATCAACTTCCGAAACGATTTTTGTGTCATGCGTGGAAAAAACGAAGCTGGTTCCCCGCAAATCACGGAGGTTTTTCATCAGCCCAATGATCTTATAGGCAGTATCGTGGTCCAAATTGGCGGTCGGCTCGTCCGCGAGCACAAGGGCCGGATCCGTGGTAAGCGCACGGGCAACGGCGACCCGCTGTTTTTGCCCCCTGAGAGTTGTGATGGCAGCTTGGCTTTCTGTTCCAGGATGCCCACGCTTTCCAATAATTGCTCCACCTTTTGCTGCCGCTCTTTCTTGGACTGCTTACGGACCATTAAAAGCGGATATTCCACATTCTCGAATACGGACAATACGGGTATCAGATTAAAATCCTGAAAAATGAATCCGATGTGCTCGCCCCTGAATTTTGCCCGGTCAACAAAACCCAAACCTGTCACGTCTTTTCCGGCCACGCGGACCGCTCCGGAGGTAGGGGTATCCAGGCAGCCAATTAAATTCAGAAGCGTTGTTTTACCGCTTCCCGAAGGCCCTATAAAACTTGTGAAGGACGCACGGGGAATTTGCAGCGATATGTTTTTCAGGGCTTCGATTCCTATTTCGCCAACCCGATATGTTTTGCCCACTCCTTGCGTTTGCACGATATATTCCATTCTATTTATTCCTCCTCTTGCTTCTCATAATCGGTATTCATGCCTGGCGTTGGCGTCTTGCTTATTATCCCCCCTTACGCAGGCATGTTTGATTAGGCTTCCATGCTATTTCTTGATTTGCTCCTCCGAACACCGGCTTTGTCCGGGCTTTTGCTCCCGACACCGGCATTTTTAATTGGCGGCGGACATGGCTGGACTTCCTTTTTTGCCGCTACGGCGGATAAGAAACCATGAATATTGCCGATAATTTTGTCCAATTGCTTACGTTCCAGGCGATAATGGATGTAATATCCGCATCGCACATCGTCCACGAGTCCGGCGTCCCGAAGAATTCGCATATGCTGCGAAACCGCGCCTTCGGTAATGCCGATGGCGGATGCGATTTTGCAGACACAATAGGGATGCTCGCCAAGCATGTCCAATATTTTTAGGCGCGGCTCGACCGCCAGTATTTTCAAAACTCGGGCAATTCCCTTTATCGATTTCATTGTGCTCCCAATTATTTTATTGATTTAGTGATTTAGTATACACTAAATCAATATAAAAGTAAAGCCAAACTGCCATCATCTCTTCATTATGCTTGCCGACATGTTCCGCGCCTTTCCAATTTCCAGCCTTTTGTCTCTGCTATTTGCCCTTTATGTGAGCGAGAACCTTTGAAGAGAACATAGGTCACCGGCACAAACACGAACGTAATCGCCAGCGACCAGGTAATTCCGCCGATCACTGCCACGCCCAAAGGCCGCAGCATCTCGGTACCTTCGCCGATATTCAGGAGAAAAGGCATAAGCCCGAGCACATCCGTAAGGAACGTCATTAGGATCGGGCGCAGCCGCAGCGACGCAGCCATGACCACACCCTCTACGAGACCTTTGCCGGATGCGACCTGTTCTTCCATGAAGGACAAAACCAGCACCCAGTGGTTGATCAGCATGCCCAAGAGTACCACAATGCCGATAATCGCCGTAATGCCAAGCGGAACATTCGCAAAATGAAGCGCCGAAATGAATCCGGTCATGGCAAAAGGAATGGCAAGCAGAACAATAAATGGAAGAAGCAGGGATTCGAACTGCACGGTAAGAAGGATAAAGGCAAAGAAAATACCGAGGAGGATAACCGTAATCATGGCACGGTTGTTCTCGCGCATGGCCTGGGCCTGGCCGCCTGCTTTGATGTATGCTCCTGCCGGTAGTTTGACATCCGCAAGGTTCTTATACACCTCTCTGGTCACCGTTCCGACATCGCCGGAAACGACTGTGCCGGTAATTTTAATCAGCCGCATCTGATTTTTGCGGTCAATCCCCACAGGACCCACCCGGCGCTCCACCTTTCCCAGATCGCTCAACAGAACCTGGTTTTTGACCGGCAAGGGAATATTTCGGAGATCCGCAACACCGCCGAATCTGCTTTCGTCAACCATCAGCCTGATCGGGTAGAAAAAGCCGTCATCTTCGTAGGTTGTAGCTACCTGGCCATCGATGAGCACGCGCAGGGACTGTGCAGCCTGAAAAGGCGTAACGCCCAGATCAGCGCACCGGTCGCGGTCGGCGATGAAGTGATATTCGGGCTTTGTCAAATCGATGGACATATCAAGGTTTCCAATGCCGTTAATATCCTTGACTGTTCCCATGATTTTCTGGGCTGCCGCAAATAACTGCGGCAGTTCCACGGCTTTGGGGGCATATACTTCGGCTTCGATATCGAAATCGCCGGCTGTGCGGATGCCTTTCATCTTGGTATGAAGGACCTTCACGATTGCACCGGGATATTTCGCGCTTTGAACAATCGGCTGACGGTATTTTTCGACGTATTGGTCGGTCGTTACCTTCCGGTTGCTTTTGGGAATGAGCTGGATGTTGATCTCGCCTTCGTTGGCCATTTCGGTTGTTACCAGCCCCAAAATTCTTCCGCCGATAAGCGTGCTATAGGATTCGATAAGAGGAAGTTCTTTAACGGCCTTTTCAAGGCTTTTAAGCGCCTTCCCCGTCTGCGCCACTGATGCGCCGGTCGGCAGTTTCACCTTCACGGTTATCATGCCGTCGTCGGCCTTGGGCAGAAACTCGCTTCCAAGACTCTTCCACCAGTAAGCGGACATTCCAAGACATGCTGCGAGAATGACAATGGAAAGGATCTTTCCTCGCGACAGAACCGATTTAAGAAATTCCGCATACTTGTCTGTAATCAGGCCCATGATTCGGTCGGACAATCCGCCTCCGGACGTCTTCGTCGACGTCAAGGGCCATTGGGGCGCTTCGCCATAAAAAACTTTTGAAAGCGCTGGAATAATGGTTAAAGAGCATAAAAGCGAAAATGCGACAACAATGGCGACGGTAATCACTAGTTCCCGAAACAAGAGCGAGGTGAGCCCCGGCACCATAAGGAACGGAAGAAAAATGGCGATAAATGTCAGCGTAGAAAAGAAAACCGGTTTTGCTACCTGCAGGACTCCGTTGCGGATGGGGTCGGAATTGCCTTCGCTCTGCAGGCGTGTAATATTTTCGAGCACCACAAGACTGTTGTCTGCTATTCACCAGGAAAGGGATCTTTTTGAGGTCCCTATCCCAAATTGGGCACGGGAGATGATAGACGACTAACAGAGCAAAGGAATGGAGAGCGGCAATGTACAAATTGGATTTCGATCGCAGGAATTGGGTAATGTAGACCAGAATCCCGGTCGAACTTGGAAGGCAGGAATCTTGGGTGCGATTAGGGCAATATCATTTTCAAATGATTCCAAATGGAACGCTGCACGCGATATTTCGCAAGGCATTCTTACCGGGCAGACCATGCGCCTTTTGTTGCATGGGGCATTGCTTTTTCCGTGGCTTTCACGGCTGGAAGAAGGCAAACATGCAATCTTCTTCTTGCAGCAGCCGGAACGGGCGCTCTGCAATTGAGATTTTTTTGCGGAGACACGCATGCCCACGGGGCAAGCGCTTAGCAAAACAATATTCTGAAACATGAGCAGCAAGAGCAGAACGGCCGTTGTTTTGCGCATGGCAGAATTTGTCCGCTCGTAATGTCTCATTTTCTTGGCCTGCGTATTTTCATGCTTTCCGGTTACGTTAATGTACGGAATAAAATAGGTAAACGCCGCCCAATATAACCAAGATACCGCAGATTTTCTTAATGATGTCCAATGTCTTCGATCGCTCATTCCAGTTCAGGTATTTCTGAACGACTTCGGTGAACGTTCCCGCCCCCACGATGACTCCGCAATGGCCCACAGCATATGCCAGGATCAGCGATACGGCAAATACAAACCGGGTCGAGGCCACGGAAAACACAACACCCAGCATGGGCATCATGTAGGCGAAGGTGCAGGGGCCAAGGGCGATGCCGAATACAAGCCCCAAGATAAACGCGGCGAGATATCCTTTGCGTTGAAAGGAGGGCGTTGCGGCCCTTCCCAGGAACGGCAACGGCAAAATGCCAAGGAGGTAAAGACCGATTACAAAGAAAATGGCGCCCACAAAGTAATTACCGAACCGGCCTACATCGCCCATCATCCGTCCCATCATTCCGGTGATGGTTCCAATGATGCCAATTGTAATAAGAATTCCCGATGAAAAAAGCAATGCCAATACAAACGCACGTTTGGTTTTTATCCGCCCCTGGCTGCCGATGAATCCAACAATCAGGGGAATACTTGCCAAATGACAAGGGCTAAGAAGGATGCTTAAGATCCCCCATAAAAACGATGCGCCCATGGCTACGGCGGGCGCGCCATAGACCGCCTGGGTCAACTCCGTGAAAAGCTTTTCCAATTTACTTCACACCTTTCTGCTTCAGGACTTCCACAAGCTCATTCTTTGGGAAGAATCCGGCATGCCTGTAGTATTCCTTGCCTTCCGAATCCAGAAAGACCTGTGTGGGAATCGCCTGAATCCCATATTTCTCCGCATAGGGCCGGCCCTCGGGAGTCCAGACATCGTGAAATACCACCTTCACCTGGCCGGCGTATTCCTTTTCAATCTCCGCCATGATGGGCTGCATCATTTTGCACGGAATACAGCGAACCGAACCGAGTTCGACGAAGGTGACTTTGATCTTCTCGCTTTTCTTGGGCGTTGATACGGCTACGGACTTCGCGTCCATTTGCCCGGTTTGAGCGGATGATGTTGCGGTGGATTCGCTTGGAGCCGGCGCAGCTTTGGAATAGGCCGCCGCTTTGGCCTGAATTTCCCTCTTGGCCTCAACTTTTGGCTGTTGTTCGCCATTGCAGCCTGTCCAGAAGGCAACCCCTATCGCCAAACCAAAGGAAAACTTGGACAGGAGCGCTGTTGTTTTGTTCTTCATTTTTCCTGTGCCTCCAATTTGTTTTGTTCTGCCTTTCCGGGCTTAATCAACGAGCCTTCAAGAAATTCCCTGGTACTTTCTTCAATGTAATTCCAGAATCCCTCTGGTTCAGCGGCGAATTCCCAAATCTTTTCCAGATTCAGCCATCGGGCCTCTTTGCCTCCAGCCTTCTGGGATAGGATGGCCGCTGGACAATTTAGGTTGTACTGCTTAATGAAACGCACGTTGGGCGTTTTTTCATAGTTAAGTACTTGAAAAGGCAATTCCCCGCTCTGCAGCTCCCGGCCAAACCTTTCCCGCACAATCTCCCCAATCCATTTCTCGATCTGGATACAGGTTTGACAGCGAATGTTGCCATGAAAATAATAGAGAACCACGCGGCCGGGATTCTTCCCCCGCGTTGATCCAGGTGTTTCGGTCTTCACCGAATCGGCAATGCCCGCCGAAACAGCGCTCGAAACCAGCAGAAGCAAGACCGCTGCTGTGGAAACAATTAGCCGCGGCACGATGCTCCCACGGAACTCTTGGGCCGCATGCTCCGCGACTTCGCTTATGTCCTGACTCATGAAAGGCCTTCCCCTATTCGATCATTTTCTTGATCTCTTCGATATTCGGAACCCGCCCGGCCACTTTGACTACTCCATCAACGGCCAATGCCGGTGTCATCATCACGCCAAAGCCCATGATCGCATTGATGTCCGTAACCTTCGATAATTCATAGGCAATGCCCAAATCCTTGGCCGCCTGCTCGGCAGATTCAGCCAATTTCTTGCATTTTGGGCACCCAGTTCCAAGAATCTGAATCTTCTTCATGGTTCTTCCATCCTATTTATCCAAATGGGATTTTAAGCCGCCGATTGTATTAAGCCTGATCTGATCCCGTAGTTCTTTAAGAAATCGCAGTGCTTCCTTCGGATCATCATCAGTGCAGATCATTTCAATTTGCATCCATTGCTGAGCCGATAAGGCAACGACCCTCTTTTCGCCATTACTCATGATTTCTCCGTTTCTCCTAATCCGGAACAGATTTGGACCAGCGCCTCCCGCAGGTGCTTGTACTCTCCCTCAAACACGGGCGCGCATTGCCGCATTTTCACGTGGCCTGTCCATAGGCGCAACGCAAACGCCATGCACCCTTTTTCTCCGCATTCGCGGCAATTTGTCTTTGGGAGCCGGTAGTAGATTTCCAACGCCGGAGGTTTCTTGCGGGCATCGTAACAGGGAGTGATCGATGCCCGCTTGGCCCAGCAGTCATTGACGCGCACACGGACCATCTCCAGAACGCGCCAGGTATCCACGATTTCATCGGTCTTGGCCATGGCAATGCGCTGGGGAAAGAGCGTAATCATCCGATAGCCATCCATGAACGTGAGCGTGGGACCACCTGGACTGTAGAAGCCTTCACGAATAACCGCGTTAAGATAGGGAAAAGCCTCTGTCAGGTTTCCCGAGATTTGCGCAACAGACCTGATTTTCGTCAGATCAGCATCGCAGGGCTGCAACACCATGACGGATACGCGGCCAATCACATCCTCTTCGAAATGCAGCGGGTGCGCGCTTGGGACTTGGATCCGCGCTGGCCGGTATTCGACCCAACCGGAACAGATAAATCCTGGGGCACCGTTGGTATACAGCGCCCTCCTGACTTCTTCGCCAATGACGAGCGCCTCGGTGCCCACGCTAACATGGCCGGGGCGCGCTTCGATAAGCCTGTATGGTTGTGAAAGCCCATCCAGAATCTGCCGCGCCTTTGCCGCTTCCTGTGGATGGGGAAATGTGGTTACGTATTCCATATTCCACTCCTACCCGGCGAATGCGCCAAAGGCAATTCCCGCCACGGTGGATAACCCAACAACCAACCCAACAAACACGGCCGTCTTCTTGAATCCCATGATCCCGTTCAGTACCAGCATACTCGGCAGAGACAAAGCCGGACCCGCCAGCAATAAAGCCAGAGCAGGGCCTTTGCCCATTCCGCTGCCCATCAAGCCTTGGAGAATTGGAACTTCGGTAAGCGTGGCAAAGTACATAAAAGCGCCCGCAACCGACGCAAAGAGATTGGCCCGAATTGAGTTTCCACCCACCGCCGCCGCCACCCAGTCGGAGGGGATGATGCCCTCATGTCCAACGCGGCCGAGCAAGAAGCCGGCAATAAGGACCCCGAACAGGAGCAAAGGGAGTATCTGTTTGGCAAAGCCCCAAGTTGCCGAAAACCAGTCGCCCGGCTCTCCTTTGTCCGTAGCCGTAAGCACCGAAAGCCCGATGGCCCCCGCCACAAAGGCCACCTGTGGCTGGCCCGGAACTGCAAAGGCAAGCACGGCTGCTGGCAATGCAGCCAGCACCACTTTGGCCCAGTGGATTCGCATCCAGAAGATGAGGGAAGCCGAGAAACCAGCCGCCAGTACGCCGGTGATGGGCCATTTCATGGAGAAGATTTGGTACCAGACCCCGGTTTGTTGAACCGGCTTCCCCCAGTTGGCAAATACCAAAATCCCGATCATAAGGGCAAAATACGATGCGGTCTGCCATAACGGACGGCCGGCTTCCGGTTCGCCCGCAAAGGGCTTCGCCTCTATTCTTGCAGCCTCGTCCCATCGGAAGATCAAATGCATCGCAAGACCAACAACAATGCTAAAAGCCACAGCACCAATGGCTCGGGCCACTCCCATCTCAACGCCAAGAATCCGCCCCGTAAGGATAATCGCAAGCACGTTGATGGCCGGCCCCGAATACAGGAAGGCCGATGCAGGCCCGATCCCCGCCCCCATTTTATAGATCCCGGCAAACAGAGGCAGGACTGTGCAGGAGCACACAGCAAGGACGCTTCCCGACACCGAAGCGACGCCATACGCAAGAACCTTCTTCGCTCCGGCCCCCAGATACTTCATCACCGAGACCTGACTCACGAAAACGCCAATGGCCCCGGCAATGAAAAGAGCCGGAATCAGGCAGAGCAGAACATGCTCGCGCGCGTACCATTTAACGAGGTGCAAGGCCTCAAACACGGCATTATCAAACCGGCCGGACCCGACGGGCAGGTAGTAAATGTCCAGGAATACGGCGAGCATCACGAAAAGGATTTTCAGTTCGGCTTTCCAATTCATGTTTAGGCAAGCTCCTTCTGCTCTTTGATTCTTTGTTCCAGAACCTTTTCAACGCATGACAAAAATCCCAGAATGCAGGGAGTATACAAGGAATAAAAGACCGATTGCCCCCGTTTCTGATCTCGGAGAATTCCCGCATTCTTCAAAATGGAAAGGTGCTTGGAAACAGTGGAGATATCCGCTCCGGCCATTTCCGTGAGTTCACAAACGCACCGCTCTCCCTTCGAGAGCTCTTCGACAAACATCAGTCGCGTGGGGTGGGCCAGCGCTTTGATGATCTGAGAACGGACAAGGTAATTCTTCTTCGATTTCGCTTTTAATATGGTTGCCATATTTGGCAATATAGCCAAATAACCAAATACAAGTCAAATGCCTTTAGGCGCGTTCTCCTCATGTGCGAATCGGGCATAGGATTTTGAGAACTGCTCAGGTGTGGCCCCCGCACGTACCCGCAATGGTGCGGGTCCGCGCGGGTGGAATGGAAAAGCTTTTGGAATTGGATTTTATTGAGAAGGAAACAAACGGGGCCTATCGTGTTGTGGATCCTGTTTTCAGTGAATGGCTGGTGGTCCTGTGATCCAAATATCCGCCAACTGGCAGACATATATTTGAACACAACCGTCAGACTCCGGATTGAAATGGGCTGTTCCACGCCCTCGCCGATCGCGATCTCCCATTTTCGCTCTTCCTTTTCGCCGCTTTTCTGTATCCGCTCTAGGGTCCCGGCCCAAGCCTTGCGCCCCTCACCAAATTCGACCTGCCGCTTCTGAAAGCCCTTTGCCGAAATAATCCTAAAAACCGCAGTTGGGCATGGAGGAAAAGTGCAAAGATCTTGCCTGCAAAAGGCTTGAAAAAATGCGCAAGGCGTACCCGCTGCGGTACATCAAGCATTCTTGAAAGTCTATGGCGGGTAAGAGATTAACGCTATTCGCCATGAACAACTGCGGCTTTTTAGGATGATGAATCCGGCAAACCGCAGCGTGAGAATGTGCGAGACGAGTTCTTTCTTAAAAAGATTCCAGAACATCCATACTTCCAGCAAAAAGGGGTTGGCTCAATATACCGGGTTCAGGAAAGGAGAATCAAATGAAATGTGATAAATGCCGGCCCGGAATCGCCCCGGAGTTTGGTCACAGATTGCATAAGGATCGAGGCGAATGGGATTGATTTCTATGGACCGGGCAGAGGATATTTAGGCATGGCCATTCTGGACTCGATTTTATCATTAGCGGAAGCAACCATGCGCTGCACCGCAGTTTCATTCACCTGCCTGATTGGCGCATCATATTGCCGTAAGAGGAACATATGATGCCCCTGCCTGACCGGCTCAAGGGCATGATATATCCCGGAATAGCGGGCATGCTGCCCTTTGGAGGTCCCAATGGCCGCATTTTTGGCATGGCAGCATTTTTTCTGTGGTTGGGCGAGATAATCTGTTGTGCAAGAATGATCGATAGGCGGCGGCAAATCAAATAGAAGAAAGGAGTCTCCTAAGTGACCAACAAAGACATGGATTATGACCGTGGAAGGCAAGATCCTCAAATTCAAGAGAGAGAGACCCTTCCTAGCTATGGTATGAATCGCTAGGCACTAAACAAAGCTGCTTCAGTCGGCCCAAAATCTGAATTGATCCGTGCTTGCGCGGCCAAAAAATATTTGAAGAGTGGGAGACCTATTATTTTTTAGAGGCCACACAGAAGAAGGCGAATGGCACCGCGATCACGCGAGAGTACATTGATGATCTTGGCCGGAGGTTATATATCATGATTTCCGAGGTTGTTGAAAGTGAACTTTCCTCAATAAACGAAGAAGAATGCATCGACTAGGCATACAATCTTGTTCTTAATCGGACCTATGAAGGATACCGAACGGACATTGATACGATATATTGGCAATTGCAATGCGTACTTGGGCGCAAAATTGGACCCGCACAAGATAAGTAGGATCGAAATTGCTGCGTTGATTCTTTATTGGGGTCCAGAACCAAATCAAATAACGATTATTAATGGGGGACGATGCACAAAGATGGGCATAAGCGCTTCCCGAAGGAATTTGGTGGAAAAGTGTTCTTAATCTATTCTGTGGCGAACGCAAGCAGATCCACAATACCGAAGATATTGAACAATTCAAGACTGAAATTGCGCGATTGGAGAACAATTGATGGAAACCCGACATAGATTGGTCTTTTCAGATGCCAGAAACATGGACGGCATTTCTGACGAATCCATTGATTTGGTTGTAACGTCTCCACCCTACCCTATGATACAGATGTGGGACCGCCTCTTTTCACTTCTTTCACCGAATGTTAACGCCCGATTAGACGATGAAGACGGCAATGCTGCGTTTGAGGCGATGCACATTGAACTTGATAAGGTTTGGAGAGAACTGCATCGTGTTCTCAAACCAGGATCTTTCGCATGTATCAATATTGGAGACGCCACCCGGACGATTGGAGGAAGATTCCAGCTTTATCCAAATCACGCAAGATTAGTTTCAGCATTTCGTTTGATTGGTTTTGACACATTGCCGGTAATCCTTTGGCGAAAACAGACCAATGCTCCAAACAAATTCATGGGCTCTGGCACGTTGCCGTCAGGGGCATACGTAACTCTGGAACATGAATACATCCTTGTGTTTCGAAAGGGAGCCAAGAGAGATTTTGACTCCGCCTCGGAAAAAGAAGCACGGATGCATAGTTCTTTCTTTTGGGAGGAACGAAACAAATGGTTTTCCGATGTATGGGACTTTAAAGGAACGAGTCAGGGCTTGAACCACGCCGAACTGCGCAGCAGGAGTGCTGCATTTCCAATCGAATTAGCATATCGTTTAATTAACATGTACTCCCTCTATGGTGATACTGTTCTTGATCCATTCATGGGCACAGGCACAACTGCGCTTGCTGCAATTGCTTGCGCACGAAACAGCATTGGAGTGGAACTTGACAAGGAATTCTGTTCCCACATTCTCCATCAAGAAAAGGCCTTTTTGAAGACGGCTAATGAAATTCTGTCTGCGCGGATTCTCTCTCACAATGCATTTGTTGAGGCACGCCGTTCATCGAATGGCGACCTGAAGTACGTGAACAATTCTCATGGGTTTCCGGTCATGACCAGACAGGAAGTCGGAATTGTATTGCGGAGAATAGCTCAGATCCGCATAGCGGAGGGGGCAGAGACAGTAGCCACATATGAAGACATAGGCCGGTTGGCTGATTAGAAAAGCAGCATGCGTAAAATTACCGTTGCGATCAATGTCGGCTCAGAACAAACTTTCTTTGGGGTTTTAGTCCGCGATATTGCGGAAGTCCTGAATTGCACATTTGCAGGGGCACTACATGGCGCGAAAACCATATACTGGCGGTCCACTCAATGTTCTCAATGGCAAAGCAGGTATTAGTGCACCTCAGAATTCCGTTTCCGTAAGCGCGCTGGTTCGCGCACACAAGCCAAAAAGCGCGGCTGAACTGGAATCGTTGATTAGTGACCATACCGCAGGCAATTGCGAATGCGGCATTGTGAGCAAAGGAAGCGTACAGAATTTTGGCAAGAATCTTTTCAACGCGCAAGAAAGCTACTGGGGAGAGTGCCGCTTCACTCTGCAAGAGTGCGTACAATGGGAGTATGACCTGTTTGTTCTGCAAATGTTGAAGGGAACCATGATGGAGGACAAGTGCAAGTCTGCCCTTGCCAAATTGCTTCCGGCTGAATATGCAATTCAAGATACTAATGCTTTTATAGATGAGGACTTAAGGGTTGATCTTCAGGTGATGAAGAATGGCAAGACTGTCGCAGGAATTCAGGTTAAACCTCTTTCGTACGATAAGATAAGATCAGAAGTCAAATACTTTAACAGGAAGGCAAACAGTAAATTCCAGGCGCCCGTCTATTACGTTGCTTATGAATACGACACTGAAGCATTCACGAATCTGAAAGAAGTAGCATCAGAAATAGCAGAGAATTAAGATAGCAGCCGCCAAACGAAAGCATTGGAAGGGGTGAAGAGCAACTACACATTAGGACGAGGCCGACGGACGGCAACATACACCTGCCGTATAGGTTCTTTATCAATAGTCGATACTATTGCGTGTAACAAGGAGCTATCTCATGAAAAGCTTGGTCTGCGCCAAATGGGTTTCAACCCCTCTTTCTGCCTTACTCCTGCTTTTGCTGGCCTGCAGCAACAGCCCCACCACACCAGTTTCAACGCAACTTCTGCCCGGTGATTTCTCGCTCACGCACATGACCAATCTCGGGAAAAGGCTTGCTGCCGGTTCGAACTCATCCTCAACGCTGTTCCTGGATACGGTTTCCAATACCGCGTCCTACTACTTCCTGCTCGAAAACAAAGGTGATTTCGACATCACCGGAATCAAGGTCACGTCCGACAACCCGGCATTTGTCTTTTCCCCGGATTCCCTTGATGTGCTTATGTCCCGGCAAAAGACGACACTGTTGCCGATATTCAAGCTCACCGTCACGCATGGCAAGCAGCCCTCCGGAATCGGGTATACCACATTGCTGGACACGGGTATGAATGTCGCCGAGATCACGTTTACTGGAACAACGCAGAACGCCGGAGGTGCGCACCAGCAAGTAACTTTGCAGGCCGGCCTTTCGGCCTATGCAAAGCTCGTCGACCTGAACTTCTATGATGGCGCGCGACTGATCGATCTGACACATGCGGTTGGAAGCGCCACAGGCTACTACCCCGGCATACACGATCCAACCACTATGCCAATCTACAACACTGACCAAGTCGACAGCATAACCGTCGAGAACATGGGAAATGTTGCCGTGGGACTTTCATGGTGGCCCAGCACAAACTCAACCCGCATTGACCTTGAAATCGGGATTGGGGCCAAAGCAAAGCTCTCGCCCAAGTGCCTCGCGGTGGAAATAGACTGCCGGGGCGTGATTGCCGTCCCAACAAAATTCGAACAGGACCCGGACGGCTATATCCAGTTCAACTTGATGTAGAGGGCAAAAACCGGTGGATCCAAAGCCGCTGACCGAGGGCCTCCAACCGGCCAAATTGCACGCGCAAGCGTGCCATACGTGGATCGAAGATCGCAGGCCCTTCCCTGCCTGCCTAAATTGAGCGCAAGGAAGCTTGCGGCGTTTGCAGCCGAGCGATGCCGGAAAGCCTTTTTGAGATGCGCTCTAATTATCGTTTTCCCGCAATGCTTCCAGGCCTGAACCCAGTTTGATTCCTCCTCACGGCGGATATCAAATGGCCCGAGACTCATCTTCTACAGTTTGGTTTGAGAAAATCCTGAAAAGGCGCGATTCTGCTC
>CAYVZU010000042.1:0-27942 GCA_964455935.1 uncultured Fibrobacterota bacterium | reverse complement strand
CCCTGGCGGCCCAGGCCGGGGTTCGATATTCCCTGGAGCATCCCGAAGTTTACGCGGAATCCAATCTGGTGGGATTCCTCAATATTCTGGAGGCTTGCCGCCATTGTGGAGTCAAGCGGCTTGTGTATGCATCCTCCTCCAGCGTGTACGGAGGAAACGAGCGGTTGCCCTTTTCGGAAAACGATTCGGTGGACAAGCCCATCAGCCTTTATGCGGCGACAAAGAAGGCCAATGAGCTGATGGCGCACACCTATACGCACCTGTATGGTTTCCAGACCATTGGCCTTCGGTTCTTTACGGTGTATGGCCCTTGGGGCAGGCCGGACATGGCCATGTGGCTTTTCACGAAATCCATCTTGAGCGGAAAGCCCATCCAGATCTTCAATCACGGCAACATGGAGCGCGATTTCACGTTTGTTGACGATATTGTTCAGGGCATCGTGGCTTGTTTGGACCGTGACGGCCTTGATCCGTATGAAATTTTCAATTTGGGCAATCACAGGTCCGAGAAGCTCTCGGAAATGATAGCCCTCTTGGAACGAGAACTGGGTGTCGAGGCGAAAAAGGAGTTCCTTCCCATGCAGCCCGGCGATGTGCCGGCCACCTATGCGGATATCGAGCGTGCACGAAAAAAGCTGGGGTTCGAGCCCAGAACCAACATCGCCGAAGGCATCAAACAATTTGTGGCTTGGTACAGGGAGTACCACAATCAGAGATAAGAAAGGCAGATTTGCGCTTCATCATTGACGAAATTGGCAAGATTGCAGGATTGGGGTCCCCACGGAATCATATTTCGCGGGGAAGCGCAGCCGCGGCCCGGAGCCGTCAATGGCGAGCGCACGCAGCCATAGAGGCGAAAGGGCCGCAAGGCGAGCAATGAAATATCTAATCGTAATCGGCGATGGCATGGCCGACCGGCCGTTGAAAGAAATCGGAGGCAAGACTCTGCTCGAGGCTTGCCGCACTCCGAATCTGGATCGCATTGCGCGTGAAGGATGCGGCGGATTGGTCAAGACCATTCCGGATTCCTGCGATCCGGGCAGCGACGTGGCCAATCTCTCGATTCTGGGCTACGACCCCGAGCACTATTATACCGGCCGAGCGCCGCTGGAAGCCGTGAGCATGGGTCGCGACCTGGGGCCTTCGGACATTGCCTTCCGCTGCAACCTGGTTACCGTGACCGAGAACCGATTGATCGATTACTGCGCCGGCCACATCTCCACACCCGATGCAAAGGCGGTTGTGGACTACCTGCAAGCCAAAATGGGAGACGCGCTGGTCGAGTTCGTCCCGGGCGTCAGTTACCGGCATCTTCTGCTGTATCGCAATGCGCCCGAGGCTTGGCGCACCCGCAGACTGAAAACAACGCCGCCGCATGATTTTACCGGAAAGGAATTTCCGCCGTACTATCCCAAGGGCGAGCAAGCGGAGATTGTTGTTGACCTGATGGCACGTTCGCGCGCGATTCTCTCCAATGCGCCCGAAAACATTCGCCGCACAGCCGGCGGACTGGCGCCCGCCAACATGATCTGGCTTTGGGGCCAGGGCGGTTCGGTGCAACTCCCCTCCATTCCGTCGAGGTGGGGTTTGCATGGCGCGGTGATCTCCGCCGTCGACCTGGTGCGCGGAATCGGGCTTTGCGCCGGGCTGGAAGTGATACGCGTCGCGGGCGCAACGGGTTACATCGACACCAATTATGCCGGCAAAGTTGAGGCGGCTCTTCACGTGCTCCGCGGCAGCGATTTCGTTTATTTGCACATCGAGGCCCCTGACGAGGCGGGCCATAGCGGCAAGTGGGAAGTGAAGAAACAGGCCATTGAGGATTTCGATGCCAAAGTGGTTGGTCCACTTTTGGCGGGGTTGGAGCAGTCCGGCGAGCCATTCCGGATGCTGATTATGCCCGATCATGCGACGCCCATTGAACTAAAGACACACAGCCGCGAACCGGTCCCGTTTGTGCTTTATCCGTCGCTCGGCACACCCGATGGCATGCAGCGCTTCACCGAGATTGAGGCAACCCGCGGAACGTATCGGATTGAAGCCGGGCACGAGCTGTTCCGGTTGCTGGTTGAAGGTGCCTGATGGCACACCTGACCATCGCGAATTGCCGGCTCCCAACTACAGGCAATCGGCTCTCCACGATTCGCGTGCGCGACGGCCGGATTGCGGCCATTGAGCCGGCCTCGCCTTGCACAACCGATTCCTGCCTGAACGCGCAGGGCCGATTGTTGGCGCCCGGATTCATCGATGTCCATATTCAGGGCGCCGGTGGATGCGATGTTCTCGACGCAACGCCCGATGCTCTCCGCAAGATTGCCGCGGTATGCGCTCGCTTTGGAACCACTTCTTTTCTGGCCACAACCGTTTACCGGCCTCAGGGAAATAATAAGCACTTGGATGTTTGCGCAGGTCTTTTCGGTCAGGACCTGGGCGGCGCCAATATGCTTGGAATTCATCTTGAGGGTCCTTTTATCTCGCCCGGCAAGAGAGGAATGATTCAGCCGGATGGCATTGGGAAGCCCTCGTCGGACACTTTGGATCAGATCTTTGGGATCTGCCAGGGCCATCTGTCAATGATGACAATTGCGCCGGAGCTGGAGGGCTGTCTTGGCCTGGTTCGAACGCTTGCGGACTGCGGCGTGGTGGCCTCCCTGGGTCACACGCTGGCGTCCTACGAGCAATCGCTGGACGGAATCCGTGCCGGGATTACCCATGCCACGCATTTATTCAACGCCATGCCTTCTTTGCATCATCGCACTCCCGGTCCTCTGGCTGCCATTTTCGAGAGCCGGAATGTTTCGGTTCAGGTGATCCCGGATGGAGTGCATCTTCACCCCGCTGTTGTGCGAATGGCTTTTGAACTGCTGGGGTCTGAGCGCTTTGTTTCGATCACCGATGGCATACAAGCCATGGGCCTGGGCGACGGTTCTTTCGTTTACAACGGCATACCCTATAAATCCATCGGCGGCGCCGCCCGGTATAAAGACGGGACTCTGATCGGCACCGCCCTTGGATTGGGCGAGCTCCTGCCGCGCGTTATGCATTTCACGGACTGCTCTCTCGAAACCGCAATCCAAACTATGACTGAGAGCCCGGCCAGGGCAATTGGCGTGTTCGACCGCAAAGGCTCGATTCAGGTTGGCAAAGACGCGGATTTGGTTCTGCTCAATGAGGACCTTTCGGTCTGGAAAACAATGGTGGATGGCCGGATCGCATACCAAGCCGAAGCGGGAATGGGACCGTCTCGCTAGCTTACTTCCAGCGCCGAACGGCCCCCGGAATAGCACAGCCCCCCTTTTTTTAATGAGAACCTGATTTGAAAATCAAATGCATCCTTTCCTATCTCGTCATCTACATCGTCTGGGGATCGACCTATTATTTCATCCGGCTCGGCGTGGAATCCATGCCGCCGTTCTACCTGGTTGGGACGCGCTTTTTTATTGGCGGAGCGGCTTTTGTGCTGCTTTCGCTTTTTTCCGGCGTGTTGACCAGGCGCCCTTCGCGCCAAGAGCTTCTTTCGGCGCTGATCATGGGCCTTTTGCTGCTGCTATTGGGCAACGGCCTCGTATCGGTGGCGCAGCAAACCGTCGATAGCTATCTTGCGGCGATTATCGTCGCATCAACGCCGTTTTGCGTGGCAGCGTTCAACCGCGCATTGTTCGGCGAAAACCTCGCCACGTTCAGGCTGACCGGGATGATCTCCGGACTTGCGGGGGTGATACTCATTCTGTATAACGGACGCTCCTTTGCGTCCTCATTCACGCCCGGGGTATTCATTGTGTTCGGAGGGCTGTTCTGCTGGTCCCTGGCTACAAGCATCGGCCACCGCATGAAAGTCCACCCCAATACGCTGGTCAACAGTGGACTGCAAATGCTGTTTGCCGGAACCATCGGCCTTCTGATCGCTCAACTCTTGTACGCGCCACTGCCGGCTCTCCTTCCGTCAATCACCCTCCGTTCATGGATCGGCTGCGCCTATCTTACCGTTTTCGGCGGCGTCGCGTTCTACTGCTATTCCTATCTTCTCAAACACGAACCATCGATCCGCGTTGTGAGCTATGCGATCATCAACCCATTGATCGCGGTGCTGATCGGCATTTTCGTGGGCAAAGAAAAATCAACACCACTGCTGTTTCTCGGCATGCCGCTGATTTTAGTCGGCTTGGTGCTGATGCTATACGGAGGGCGGATTTTTGGAAAGGTGAAGGACAGGTTCAGGGATGATGTGGTGGATGTCGGCTGAAAAGCGCGCATTGAACCGGACTTCCCAGTCCATCGGTAACCAGGGCAAGCCTTTGTTTCGGCGACCCGGGCATAGGCCCCGCTATTTATTTAGAATAACTCTCAAGAATAATGAGCCACTTTTTTTTCAAAAATATAAATCGATTACCACAGAGGCACAGAGAAGAATTAGAATATATTGCGCAGGCGGCGGCTAAAGAGCTTGTGAATAAGGGAAAGGAGAAACGCGCTGGTCAGAACCGCCAAAACCGCTTGGCCCGAGAAAGCCATTCCAAGACCCAATGCCGTTCCGGACGCGGGAGGGTGCTCCATATCCAGTGAAACCATCAGAAAGAGGGAAAATCCAACCGCCAGCGAATAGATCAACAACGAGGCTCCACCGACCAAAGGGACAATCAGCGAACAAATCCACCCGCAGAAAAGCCCAATTGCGTGCCCGCCGATAACGTGGCGGGGGAAGGCTGTGGGGAGTCTGGGCATGGCGAAAATAATGAACGTCGTCGCGCCCAGCGAAGCCACGACAACCGCGTTCTCAAGTTGGAGCACCATAAAGACCAGGTAGATCGACAACGAGGCGGCAAGACTCTGAAGCAAATACCACTTCCAATAGATTCGAAATTCCCGGACGCTCCTGTGGACGGTCTTGGCCATGGTTGTGGGTATTAATGAATAATCAAGCAGTGGTTGAGGTCAATACGTTTTCGGATTGCAGGTGTATTTCCCCAGGCCGCTCGCGGACTTATTGGTTTTCCGAGAATTGGGCGCAAAATCGATTCCTACCCACGGCACAACTTTTCTCTTGAATCTTTCCGTTCAGCGCGTATATTAAAAACAGGACATCCCATCCTCCCGCAAGCCGAAGATGACTTCGTCCGATTGTCCAAAGACTTTTTCCGGACAAATCACATGAACAAGAGTTCGACAATTCGAAAGATCGCGGTCATTGGGAACTACCTCCCTCGCCAGTGCGGAATCGCAACGTTTACTACCGATTTTTGCACGGCCATCACCAGCCAGTACCCTGAGATTCAGTGCCTTGCGATTCCTGTCAACGATATCGAGGGAGGATACAAGTATCCGCCGGAGGTGCGCTTTGAAATCGAGGAAAACGATTTATCCTCGTATCGCCGGGCCGCCGATTTTCTCAATATCAGCGATGTGGATGTGGTCTGTCTTCAACATGAGTTCGGAATTTATGGTGGTGTGTCCGGGGGCTACATTCTCGCGCTCTTGCGCGATCTGAAAATGCCGGTCGTCACGGTCCTCCATACGGTTCTGCAGGAGCCTTCAAACGCGCAGCGGCGGGTGATGGAAGAACTGGACAACCTTACGGCCCGCTTTGTCATTATGAGTCAGAAGGCGCGGGAGTTCTTGCAGGGCTCCTATAGCATTGCCGGCGAAAAAATCGATGTCATTCCCCACGGTATTCCCGATCTTCCCTTTGTGGACCCCAATTTTTATAAAGACAATTTCAATGTGGAAGGCAAAACAGTCCTCCTAACGTTCGGACTCCTGTCGCCCAACAAAGGGATCGAGAACGTACTCAATGCCATGCCCGCCATCGTGAAGGCTCATCCAAACGTGGTGTATATCGTTCTGGGGGCAACGCATCCCAACATTCTGCGGCAGCACGGAGACATGTACCGCATCAGCCTGGAGAGACTGGCCCATGCCAATGGCATCGAAGAGAATGTGATTTTCCACAACCGGTTTGTGAGCCTGGCCGAGTTGAAGGAATTCATTGGCGCGGCCGACCTCTACATTACGCCCTATTTGAGCCAGGCCCAGATCGTATCGGGAACATTGGCCTACAGTTTCGGTTCCGGGAAGGCCGTCATTTCAACTCCCTACTGGCACGCGGCCGAACTCCTGGCCGAGGGTCGGGGAGTTCTGGTCCCGTTCAAGGACCCCGAGGCCATTGCGCGGGAGACCATTGCCTTACTCAGCGACGATGCGCGGCGCCACGGGATTCGGAAGAATGCCTATATGCTGGGCCGGGATATGGTCTGGAGCAATGTTGCGCATCTTTTCCGCAATTCGTTCGAGCAGGCCCGAGTGAAATTCGGGGTTATGTCGCGAAAATCCTCCTCCGTCAAAACACTGGACCAGCAAGAATTGGATCTGCCGGAGTTTAAGTTCGATCATTTTTTTCGCCTTTCAGACTCAACCGGCATCCTTCAGCACGCGACCTATTCGGTCCCCAATTTTCAGGAAGGCTACTGCACCGACGATGTGGCGCGCGCGCTGGTTTTGACCAATCTTCTGGATGTGCTGGAGATTTCTCCTCCGCATGTCGGGGAAATCGCAGTAACATGTACTTCGTTTCTCCAATACGCGCTCAACCAGAGCCGGAAACGGTTCCGAAATTTTATGGGTTTCGACCGGGTCTGGCGCGAAGAGGTGGGATCCGAGGACAGCCATGGACGCGCCATTTGGGCTCTGGGGACCTGCATTGGCCGTTCGCCAGACGTCAATCTTCAGATGATGTGCAACCAGCTTTTTGAAGAAGCCCTTCCCGTTGTCCAGGAGTTTTCATCGCCGCGCAGTTGGGCCTTTGCGCTGATTGGAATTCACGAGTACTTCCGCCGGCTGAGCGGCGATCGACTGGTAAACCATATTCGCGATGCATTGACCAACAAGTTGATGGCGCTGTTCCGGTCCACGGCTTCCGATTCCTGGCCCTGGTTCGAGGACTCGGTCACCTACGTGAATGCCAAACTCCCGCACGCGCTGCTGCTGAGCGGGCGCTGGACCAATAACGGCGAAGCCTTCGAGATTGGTCTGCGAGCGCTTCGCTGGTTGCTGGAGATTCAAACCACGCCTGAGGGTTATTTCCGGCCCATCGGTTCCAATGGATTCTATGTCCGCAACACAGAACGCCAAGCCCATTTCGATCAGCAGCCCATTGAGGCCTACTCCATGATGTCCGCCTGCCTCGAGGCTTTTCTGGCCACGCAGGACAAGTTCTGGTATCGCCAAGCCCGCGTGATTTTCGAATGGTTTTTGGGCCGAAACGATCTGGGCGCGGAGATTTACGACGCGAAAACCGGCGGCTGCCGGGATGCCTTGCACGTGGACAGGGTCAATCTGAACCAGGGGGCCGAATCAACGCTGGCTTTCCTCCTGTCGCTTGCGGAAATGCGGATTGTGCGGGAGGGGCTTGCTTCCTTCGCCAAGCCGATCTATACTTGAACAAACGGTAATCGCATACCTCTCAGGAAAGAACCCTGAAGCCACAGAGTAATACTGAGGCCGGAGACGAGGACGCGGAGAGCAAAAGATCTATTGCGGCGCGGTGCGCGCCAGAAAGATTTCCCTTTGTATTCTCATTTTTAACTCGGATTTCTCTCCGTGGTTACACGGGAACCGGAGTACTTATAGCAAACGACGTTTTTGGAGGTATCCTGCAAAGGCCGGGAAGTAACCGGGTTGCGCATGTTCCAGCCGATTTCAGTTATGGGGGTTCGAAATTTGAAACGCATTGATGTCCAGCGTTCCTCGATTGCTCTTCGCCCTGACCCCAAACGGGTGCTGATTCGGCCGTTTATTCCGGGCAATGCCGATCGTGTGCGCAATATAATCGCGCGCGTCATGCTTTTTGGGGAAGACGAGGTTCTACGGCTTCTCGAACAGGTTCTGGCGGATTTTTCCGACCGGCACTATGACATTAAGGCGTGCTTTCACAGGCATTTTCAGGATGTACGTCCCTGGCTGGTGACCGACCGCAGGATTTCGGAAGAGCGGCAACTGCTCATTGGCGCATTTTTCACCCAGGAATACTCGCTCGAATCCGCGGCGCTTTTCAATCCGTCCGTTGTGCCGCATCCGGACCAGAGCGATTTGCCGGAGGGCGGCTTGCGGATTGTTCTGAGTCTGCGGGCTGTTGGCGAGGGACATATTTCCTCGATTTCTTTCCGTAATGCCATCATCGATGCTGCAGGGCAAATTGATGTGATTGCGCCGACCCGTTTTGTAACCCGCGCCGAGCGGATTCCGAATCCTTCGTACATGAAAACGCTTTTCGGCCGCAAACTCATCGAGCTCGGCATCGAGAATCCATTCTCCCAGGCCGTTCTTAATGCTCTGGGCGAGACCTTTACGTTCGAAGAGCTGCGAAGATCCCTCGAACAAACGCATCGACGATTCGGCACAAACAATCCAGGAGCGGTATCGGCCGCCGCCGGCCTGCGTACGCTGGCGGAATCGAATTATGAAATCCGGTTTGCGCCGGAACAGCGCCTCTCGGAACGGGTCATTTTTCCGGCTTCACCAATGCAGAGCAACGGAATTGAAGATGCGCGGTTCGTTCTCTTCGAGAATGAGGATACCCGAACGTATTACGCGACATACACGGCCTTTGACGGCCGGATGATCCTGCCTCAGCTTCTGGAGACCACCGACTTTCTGCACTTCCGCTTTATTACGCTCAACGGTCCGGCCGTCCAGAACAAGGGGCTGTGCCTGTTCCCGCGCAAAATCGGTGGCAACTACGTAATGCTGTCCCGGCAGGACAATGAGAACATCCACCTGATGGTTTCCGACAACATCCATTTCTGGTATTCCACCCAGGTCATTGCCCGTCCATCTTTTTCCTGGGAACTGGTGCAGCTTGGCAACTGCGGATCGCCCATCGAAACCGACGCCGGGTGGCTCATTCTCACCCACGGCGTTGGCCCGGTACGCAAATACTGCCTGGGCGCCTTTCTCCTGGACCGGGAAGACCCGACCCGGGTCATCGGCCGATTGCCCGAGCCTTTGATCACCCCTAACGACACCGAGCGGGAAGGCTATGTACCCAACGTGGTCTACACCTGCGGAGCCCTGATCCACAACGGACTGCTGTTCATTCCCTATGCCATGTCCGACTTTGCCACCAGTTTCGCCACGGTGCCGGTCCGGGACGTGATTGGCGCAATGGAATAGCAATTGCGCGGGCTGGCCCGAAGGGGACTTGGCAGCGGATTTAGGTGACGGGTTTAAGGCTTGTAGGCAAACAATCCTACGCGTCAATCGGGGCCGCGGGAAGGGCGGCCTTCGCGTTCGGTTCCCCGGCTTGTTCGCGCGCGGTCAGCAATCCTGTCGCCAGCAGCAGATTCGAAAGTATAATTGTCAGGAAAAGCACGCCAGGCGCCAAGCCCTCGATGACCAGGGACTCGGGTATACTATAGAAGAGCAGGATCGTGATCAGTCCCCGGGGAACAACGAAGATCTCGTGCCCGTAATGCGGTTTGGCGAACTGCCTGATAAAGACAAACCGGACAAAAAACGCCACCCCTGTGATCATGAGGCCCAAACCGATTACCTTGAATTTCAATAGGCTCGTGAACTGAATGGCTGCGCCCAGCAGGACAAAAAAGATGGTGCGGATCAAAAATGCGGATTCCGCGGTTAGGCGGCGAAGTTGCCGGATTTCTGCGTTCAGGTGCCGGAAATCCAGGAACTGGGCCAGCCTTCCCCGCTCGAAGAAATCCAAATTGTTGAGAACAAGACCAAAGACAAGGATAACGAGCAGGGAATGGAGGTGCAGCATCTTCCCCGCCGCATAGGTCAGAATAAGCACCGAGAGCACGATGAAGAACTTGATATGGTGGCGTGTCCGCTCCATAAACAGAAGGAGAACGACACAACAGAGGGCCGACAGGAAAACAGTCAGTGCCAGGTTTCCCAGGGAAAAAAACACCGACCCGACTCCGGGATGGGAATTGGAAACCGCGAAATTGAAGACGATAATCCCCAGGATATCGGAGAAGGTTGATTCATACACAATGAACTCTCTACGGTGGGGCAGAAAATGGGCGACACAGGGAATGGCCACGGCGCTGCTGATCACGGAAAAGGGAATGGCATTGATCAGGCATTGGTAAAAGGGCTGTCGCAGGAGCAGGAAAAAGAGCAAAGCGATTCCAAGGGCGGTTGCCGTCAGAACAACCCCGGCCGTGGCCAATGCCGTCTTGATAACCGATTGTCTGTCGCGGGCCAGCCGCAGATCCAGGGCCGCTTCCAGAACGATCAGAATGAGCCCGATTACGCCAAAGAGCTGCAGGATCTGGTTGACATAGGGGATGGAAAACCCCATCCGCCGGCAGACCCACTCAATGACAATCCCCACCGAAATGAGCAGCAGCACCGACGGAAAACGGGTCCGCTTGGCGGCCATATCAAAGAGATAGGAGAGTATAATCAGCAGGCTCAGCGCGATGAGAATCGGATAGGTCACCATCCGTTGAAAATAGTCTTGTGCTGGATGCCGTGCATCTCTTTGCTTTGTGCTTTTGAGCCCGGTCCGGCGGGCCTGATCTCTAATCCGGTGGCGTCTTCCCATGCCGCTGTATCGTTTCGCGAAAATTTGGATCACGGGTTTGCATTGTCCCCTAGCCTGCATTTGGGTATGTTCGATTGGGCGCTCAAGGAGACTATCCTGCGCGGCATTTTAGATTGGTAAACTGGCGGGGAATTCCTGATGCGGGTGCTGCGCTGGCTGGTCCTGGCTTTGGTGGGCGTCGCGGCCTTCATTTCGCTGCTATGGCTGGCCGCTCAAACGGCGCTGGTCCTTCCCCAGGGCCAGCGTGCGCTAAAAACTTTTCTCGAGCGCAGGCTTGAATCCCTTTTTGCGGGAACGGTCTCGATTGGAAGTATTCATTCGAATGCCGCGACCTGGGTGCAGCTGCGCAACGTGGCTGTCGATTTGACCGACAAGCCGGACTCGCTGGCCCTTGAGCGGCTGACCGTCACGATTTTCCCGGCCGCACTGGTCTTTCGAACGCTCTATATACGCTCCGTCAAAGCCGACCACGTTCGGGTGCTGATTCGGCGAACACCGTCGGGACAATTCCCAATTCCGCTTAGGCCCAAACCGTCGACCAAGCCTTCCCGCTGGAGAGTTGCCGTTGAGCGCGCGGAGCTGCGCGATGTCGAGGCGACCTACATCGACAGCGCGCGGTCCATTCGGGCCCGGGTGGAGGAAGGCCGGGCCGCGGCTTCGCTTATCCGGCCCGATTCCATTGACGTGGAAATCGGCGCATCCGCAGGGCACATTCAAAGCTCTCCGTGGGCCGGACAAATCGACCGGCTTCACCTTCAGGGGACAATCCACAGCAAGGTCATCGACCTTTCGCGCATTTCGATTTCGTCCGGGACGTCGCGCATCGACCTGTCCGGCCGGATTCCGCTGACAGCAAAAGCGTCCTGGGATGTCCATGCCCAAGCGCAATTATCGCTGGATTCCCTTGCGGCCCAGGGCAAAGCGGGCGGCCTTGCTCCATCCGGCCGGCTGTTCCTCGACGCCTCATTGCAAGGTACATTGGATGCGCCGCATCTGCAGGCAGAACTCTCCGCACGCACCATTGGATTGTGGCGGCAATCAATTGACTCCCTTCATGGTCTGGCCGAATACAAAGGCGATACTTTGCGCTTCAGCGCGATGCTCTCTTCCGGGATTGGGGATGTACGTGCGGCCGGAGCGGCCCGAATATCTACTCTTCTGCGCGCCCCCCGCGTTGAAGGCTACGCTGCCCAGGCGGAGATTGGCCGGGCAAAACCCTGGTTGGCCTTTTCGAAATTTCCAGCGGGCGCGCTGAAAGGGACCGTCGTAAATGGCCGGGCGGGCATCCGGGGAAACGGGATTGGATTTCCCGACAGCGTTGGGATTTCAGCGCGCACAAGCGGCGGAAAAATCTTTCGCCGGCCGGCGACTCTTGAGGCATCTCTCGAAGCCGGCAATTGGGAGCTGATCTCGGCCTGGGCATCAAATCACATAACGGGACAGGGGACCTATGGCTCGGGCGGGAAAATCACAGGCTCTCTGGCCGCCGCAATCGAGCAGCCAACTGCAATTGCCAACCTGTTTGATCAAATCGTCACAGGCAGCGCACGTATCCGAGCGCGCCTGAGCGGCACGATCCGCTCGCCTTTGGCTGCGCTGGATGCAGGTGCAGACCGGCTTGCCTGGAATTCCCTCATACTTTCCGCCGTTCACGCTACCGGCCAATACGAATCGGGCCGCTTGACAATCACAAGCGCAACCGGAACCGTGGAAGGCGCTTTGGGGCCGGTTTTCCAAACCTTTGGCGTGGATAGCGTCAGTGGAACGATGCAGGCTCTGGTCCGGGCCTCGGGGCCGGTTCGCCGGCCTGTTCTTCAGGCGGACGTTCGCGGCCGGAACGTCTATTTCAACCGGTTTTCCGCCCCCGAGTTGAAGGGCCGCATTCAATTCACTCCCGGCGATTCGCTTGCCTGGAGCGATCTGACGTTTTCCCGGATGGATACCAGCTTAATCACATCGGGCGCGCTGACCCTGGCCAGTGTCCGCGAACTCCGCGCCGGTTTCCGCCTGGCGGCGGGTGCATCCGCCGCTGGAAGCGGCCGCCTGCGCATGCGTCTGGAACCGGACTCCATCGAGGGGACAATTTCGACGGATCGACTGAATGCCGCGGCGATCGAACCCTGGGTCTTTCCCGGTCGATCCATCCAGGGCTTGCTCACCGTGGAGGCAAAATGGAGCGGGGCTCGGCGCAATCCGTCGGTGCATGCGCGCGCGACGATCATGAATGCCGGATACGGGACGTACCGCGCCAGCCAAATTCAGGGCAGCGCCCGGTTGGTCGATTCGTTGCTTCGCTTCGACGCGCGCGCCCTGACCCTGCCGCCGAAATCGGCGGTGCTCGTTGACGGCAGTCTGCCGTTGCGGCCCGGACGCGGCTGGTCCATTGACACAGCCGGCTTCCGTTTGGGAGCGATTCGGGCAGTCTGCGATTCCCTTCACCTGGCCGCAGCCGCGCAATGGATTCCTTCGCAAATCTCCGCGCAGGGCCTGGGCCGGTTCGACGCGCGGATCGCGCAGCACGGTTCCACGTGGAGGATCAATGGATCGGCAAACATTGAATCCGGGACCATCGACTACCTGCCCGCCGGGGTGACGGCTTCAACCGTCCGGCTTCAATCCGATCTGGCCGGCACGCTCCGGGCGCCGCGGCTCGCGTTTTCTCTGCGCACGGGAAATGTCCTGCTTGCGTCACAAAAGGTGGACAGCTCATTCTGGAGAGGAAGCGTATCGGCCGACACAATTCGGCTTGATACCGGGTTCGCCCGTTTTGCCAACGGCGGAACGGCCCGAGTCAGGGGCGAGGTGCCCCTGGCCAGTCTCAATGAGCTGCTGGGTCCCACGGACCCGGGTCTTGAATTTCAGCTCACGCGCGTTCCCCTTCAGGCGTTGCAGCCGCTGGTGCCGGACCTGATCATTAAAGAGGGAACTCTCGAGGGGGAGGCCAATCTTGTTCTGGAGAACGGAAGACTCACTTCCACCGGGGCCGTGGCTCTCACCGGCGGCATTTTCGCGGTCACGGGTGTGCGAAAAAACATGGGCCCCATAAATGGAACGCTGCGCTTTGCCGGCGACTCGATTCTCATCCATAACCTGGAAGGCCGGCTGGGCAAAGGCACGGTGACGGCAAGGGGGTTTCTTGTTTTGTCGGGTCATGGACCTCCGCGCGTGGATCTGGAGCTTTTGGCCCGCAACCCCAACATTGCTCTGGAAGACCTGGGAACCATATGGGTGCAATTCGCGCAGGTCCATTTGGCTTCGGCCCAGGGAGATACTCTCGCGGCGTCAGGAACCGTGCGCCTGGGTGAAACGCGCCTGACGCGCGATTACAGCATCGCGCAGCTTGTTCGGCAGGCTGGGCTGGGACGCCGGCCTTCGCGTCCCAATGCCTTCCTGCAGAGGCTCAAACTGGATTTGAAGATCGACATCGGCCAAAATCTTTTCCTCGACATGAATCTGGGCGACATGCAGCTCGACGGCAATCTTGTGGTAACCGGAACGGCGGCGCAGCCCGGAATTGTCGGAGACATTCGCGTCGTGCAGGGAACGGTCAATTACCTCGACCGCCGGTTCGAGATCAACAAGGGCGTTGCGCTTCTGACGTCCCCGTTCACGTTCAACCCCGTGATCGATCTGGCGGCCACAACACAGGTAATGGCCTACGCGGCGGGTTCGGCGCAGACCATCGATTATACCGTCAACCTTTTTGTCACCGGCGATTTGCAGCGCCCGGAAATCGTCCTCACATCCAGCCCGCCGCTGGATGAGCCCGATATTCTCAGCGTTCTTGTGCTGGGATCCACCACCGGAGATGTGGGCGGCGATCTGGCCGGGCGCATTGGCTCGCTGGCCGGCCAGGGGCTGTTGGGGTTCGGCACAAGACCCCTGGAGCAGATCCTGGGACTGGAGAGCTTTCGGATATCCGGCAACGTATTTGGTCCGGGCGGCGAGACCGGCCCGGGCGTTACGCTAAGCAAACGAGTCTCCCGCCGCCTTCTGATCACCTATGAAACAGGGCTGACCCGCGCGGGAACCTACTCGGTCTCGGCCGTACTGCGGCTCTTACCCTATCTGTTCATTGTGGGCGAGACAGGACAGCAGGAACGGGCCAATATTAGTCTTCGACTGCGGGTGACACGATGAGCAGGACAGCTTCGGTGATTTGGGTTGCGGTCTTCGCGGCAGGCCTTGTATCGACGGGGACTGCGCAGGCAGACAACATCAAGGTGGGCTCATTGAGATTTGCCGGAAACGAAACATTTCCCGGAAAAGTTCTGCTTTCACTAGTTGAACTCAAACCGCCCTTTCTCGTCTGGAAGACGGAGTTTACGGCCGACAAGCTGCTGGATGATACGCAAGCCATCGCCGCATTCTACCATGGCCAAGGTTTTCTTCAAGCCAGCGTGCGGGGCCAGGCCGACACCGTGCAGAATGAGGTCAACGTCACGGTCCATGTTGACGAAGGTGTGCGCACGCTAATCGATTCTGTCCGATTAACGCCCAATCCTGTTTTGACCGACTCGGCGGCATTGCATCGGGGCCTTCTTCCGGGCGCCCCGTTGATCTATTCCCGCATCGACACGGCTGCGCGGGCCTTTGGCGACTCCCTGGCGGAACAGGGATATCTGGCCGGCCGGATCGTTCCCCATATCCGCGTCGATTCCGCACAACACCGGGCGGCCATCGAGTTTACCGTTCGACCCGGCCCGCGCATTCTTGTCAAAGGCATAGATATCCGGGGACTCCGCACGGTAAAAAACGAAATTGTCCGGCGACAGCTGACCTTTCGGCCCGGCGATACCCTGGCGGCGGGAGCGATCCGTACCTCGCAGCGCCGCCTTTATATCACCCGGCTCTTCAATTATGTCAAGATTGCCCCGGCCATCAACGATTCCCTTCTTTCGCCGGCCCTGCGTGACACGATGGTTCCCGTTGTTGTTACGCTGGAGGAGGCCGACTTCCTGACTCTGGATGCGGGGATCGGTTACGGCTCGTATCAGTATCTCTACGGGTCCGTGCTGGTGTCGTATGCCAACCTGTTTCATCGCGGCCACATTCTAGCCATGAACGACAGCGCCTCCGCGGTGAACCAGTGGGCACAGGTCATCTACTCCATACCCTGGTTCTTCGGGTTGCCCCTCAACATGGACGCGTCGATTTACTACCGGCGCCATGATGCCTGGCTCTTTGATGTGCCGCTGGGCTATACGGGGGCTTTCTATGGATTCACTCTGGGCGCTGGCCGAAACCTGGGCCGGGAATGGGCGTATCGGCTGGAGCTCGATTGGGAAAACGTAATCCGGCTGGATATTGCGCCGGGCGGAGAATTGCCGCCCGGTGTAAGGACTCGAAACACGGCCAGCCTGGTCGGCGACCTTCTTTTTGATCGCAGAGATGATGTCTTTGACCCCGTGGGCGGCTACCTGGCTCGGTTCCACGGACAATGGGCTGGCCTGGCCGGTGCGGGCTCCAATCAGTTCGTGAAGACGCAACTGGGCCTGAGCCGATATTGGAGCCCTGCGAATAAGTTTCTCCTGAGTTCGGGATTTGACTGGGGATGGGCCAGGCCTTATGGGTCGACGCAGGAGATTCCACCGCAAGATCTGTTTTATGCCGGCGGCTCGCGCTCGGTGCGTGGATTTGATTACGAGAAACTCCTGACAAATCCCGAGGGGAATCCGTTGGGCGGAAACGTTTTGCTGGTGCTTCACCTCATTGATTTTCAATTTCCGCTCGTTTGGAGACTGCGCGGAGCGGTTTTCTCCGATGCAGGGTATCTTTGGCAGGACCTTTCTTCCGTTAATCCGGGCGATTTGCGTTTCACCGCCGGGCCGGGCCTGCGCCTGACCACCCCCATCGGACTTTTTCGACTCGATGCGGGATTTCAGCTTCAGAAACCGGCCCAGGACAACGGCTATGCATTCTATTTCGACTATGGAGCCGCGTTTTAATTACAGATGGCCGGACCCGCGCTCGGTCGCGCGCAAGGCAGCCCGGATCATCGGCCCTTAACCCGAACATCATGGCTCGGATGCTTTCACCGAACTCTCTGGGCCAACCGCTGTTTTGCATTGCGGCGAATCCCGGGCCGGAATTATATTACTCCCGCAATTTGATCCATTGATGCCCGGTAGCTCAATGGCGGAGCAAGCGGCTGTTAACCGCAAGGTTGTAGGTTCGAGTCCTACCCGGGCAGCCATAGTTCTTTGACCCAGGGTGACAAGGGAATCCCGTTAAAATCGGGAGCGGACCCGCCACTGTAAGCCTGTTTCCGCCCTAAGGCGGACTCACGACTTCGTCAAACCCGGGCCACTACCTCCAAGAGAGGTGGGAAGGCCCGACGAGGCCGGGCAAGCCAGGAGACCTACCTGAGGTCAAACCACAAAACCGCGCTCCTCGTGGACCGGGGGCGGAGGGCAAATAGCTTGCGATTTCATTTCATCGTCTCTTTGTTGACGGCGCATGTTGCCCAAAGGTCGTGCGCGGGTATTTTCCTGTTCCGTTTCGGATTGCGGATCCTTCTTGTCGCACTGTCCTTGATTGTCGCTGGATGCGGCAGGCCCCGGAAGACATCCGAAACAATCGAAGCCCGCCAAATCATTTCCCTGGCCCCAAGCATAACCCAGACGATTCTATATCTCGGCTCCCACGACCGCCTGGTTGGGGTTACAAGTTTCTGCGTGATTCCTGATTCACTTTCGCCAGTCGAACGCGTCGGCGGCTACATCGATCCCAATTTCGAAAGAATGATCACGCTCAAGCCCGATTTGGCCATTCTCTATGAAGAGCATGCCCAAGTCCGCAGTTTCCTTGACCAGCATGGGATTGCTTACCTCCCGATCAAGTGCAATACTTTGAGCGAGATCTGCAGTTCCTTTGTGCTAATCGGCCGGGCCTGCGGCCGGCCCAGGGAGGCGGATACGCTGGTGGCGCGGTTCCAACAGGCGCTGGCCGTCCCAACGGCCGGACAGCCCGGCCGCAAGGTGCTGGTCTGCATCGGCCGCGACGACGCGCGCAGCGGTTCGATCTCGCGAATCTATATTGCGGGCCGCAAGACATTCTACAACGAAATTCTCGAATCGCTCGGCGCGAAAAACGCCTATCCCGATTCGCTGGTGGCCTATCCGCAGGTTTCGGCCGAAGGCGTCATCTCCATGGCACCCGACATTATCCTGGACGTCTCCTTTTCCATGGCCAACCAGCCCTGCGAAAAACTCCAGACCGATTGGCGCGGCCTGTCGATGGTGCCCGCCGTGAAGAACAATTCGATTTACTGTATGGACAAGGACGATGCCACGCTGCCCGGACCCGGATTGCTGCGCTTCATTAGTGAATTGCGGGAGATTCTGAAATGACGGCCGTTCTCGAAGTGCGCGATCTGGTTGCGGGTTATGGCCCCAAAATCGTTCTGCAGGGCGTCTCGCTAGTCGTGGCCAAGGGCGAGCAATGGGCAATCATCGGGCCCAACGGGGCGGGCAAATCCACGCTGATCAAGTGCATGGCCTCGCTGGTCCGGCCCGCATCGGGCTCCATTGGCGTGCAGGGCCGCGATCTCCAGACCCTCACGGCCCGGGAGCGCGCCCACAGGATCTCCTATGTGCCCCAATCCCAAGGCCGCAACATACCCTACACGGTCTATGATTATGTGTTATTGGGCCGCCACCCCCACCAGGGTTTTGCGGCCGCAGCTTCGGCCGAGGATCACCGGGTCGTGCAAGCCGCACTGAAGATGACGGATGTTGCGGAATTCGCCAATCGGCCCCTGAATACACTCAGCGGCGGCGAGGCCCAGCGCGTGGTGCTGGCCGGGGCGGTCTCCCAGCAGGCCGGGATCATGCTGCTCGACGAGCCCACCTCATTTCTGGACCCGGCGCACGACGCGCAATTCTATCAGGTCCTGCGCAATGTGCAGACCGAGCGCGGCTGGAGCGTCATTGCTGTTACCCACGACCTCAATTCGGCCCTGCGCCGCTATACGCATATTTTAGCCCTGCGCAACGGCCAGGTCTGTTTTTGCGGGAGCATCGACGACTTGATGACCAAAACGCCGGGGATCCTGCAGGACATTTACGGGATCGAGTTTCAGCCGTTTCATGCGAAAGATACCAAAGGGAGCCATTTTGCCACGGTCCTCTGACAGTATGCGGCGCCTGCTTTTGCTGGCCATTGCCGCTCTGGCGGTTCTTGCGGCAGCGCCCTTTTTTGGGATCGAATCCATCCGGCCCTCGCAGCTTTCGCAGGGAAACGAAGCCCTGCGCTTCATCTTCTTCCGCCTGCGGCTTCCTCGTGTGGTTGCGGCCTTTTTCGCCGGGGGCGGCCTTGCGCTCTGCGGTATGGTCTATCAGGCAATCTTTCGAAATCCCCTTACGGATCCCTTTACTCTTGGAATTGCCAGTGGCGCATCGCTGGGAGCCGCGCTGGCCATTTTTCTTGGGTCCGGGGCCGCCATCCTGGGACTTACTTTTGTTTCCGTGGGAGCCTTTATCGGCGCGGCCGCGGCCATGGTGCTCGTTTTCCTGTTTTCGCAGCTTCGCCGCGGGGACACCCTGGCGGTTCTTCTTGCGGGCGTGGTCGTGAGCATGATCTTCTCGAGCCTGCTGATGCTGGTCTATTATTCAAGCGAGACACGGCATTCGTTCATAATTATCCGCTGGCTTATGGGCGGCCTCGAAGGCGTTTCGTCGCGCATGCTTGCGGTGTTTGCGCCCTTCTTCGCGGTCGGGTTGGGTCTTATTGTCGTGCATTTGCCCGAACTCGATCATTTCCTGACCGGGGAAGATCTGGCCCAAACCCGCGGGATTCATGTCCTGCGGAGCCGGACCATCCTTCTGGGGGCCACTTCGCTTGTCACCGGCGCCACGGTGGCGCTCTGCGGCCCCATTGGTTTTGTGGGTATCATGGCTCCGCACCTTTGCCGGATGCTTTTGCCCGGCCGCCACGGAACACTCGCGCTGGCCTCGTTTCTGGTTGGAGGGCTCTTCGTGACCTTGGCCGATTTGGCCTCGCGCACCCTGGCCGCGCCGGCCGAGATTCCCATTGGTATTATAACATCATTAACCGGCGGTCCGTTCTTTCTGTGGCTGTTGTTTCGCAGAAAAGGCGGCCTGACATTCTGACCCGACGTAGATTCGGCCCAAGATGAAAAGGAGGATCGAAACCACCAAAACACCCGCGAAATCAGATCAATCACTCTTCGAATTGAGGGAAGGAAGCCGGGTGTCCGCTTCGGCGCGCCCCGGGCAAGCTTCCGCCGCCCCGCGACTGTGATCGTGACGAAACATCGCAAACGGGAGTTGCAGGAAATCATTGGCCGGAGTTATTAATCGGTCAATGCTCTCCAAACCGCCCAAGCCACTGTCCCGCGTTGGGGACGGGAAGGCGCGATGCGTAGGATGAACGAAAGCCAGGAGACCTGTTCGGAGACAACCATCATTCTTTCCCGAGGGGAAAAGGATACCAAACAATGAGAACTCTGAACCTATTCCTGTTCATTTCCTTCGCAACAGCCCTGGCGGCGCAGGATACCACCGGCGGCGCCTTCCCCGTGTCGGCGTCGATCGACACATTCAACCTTCAGTCCGTTGTTGTCACCGCGGCCCGGCGCCCCCAGTTATCCCAATGGGTTTGCGACGACCACAATCTGGTTGCGGTCAGCAAACTTCAGCTTGGCACAGCAAAAAATTTAATTGAGCTGATCCAAACCGGCCTGCCCGATCGCGTTTCGGACTACGGAAGCGGCGCTTCCAAAACCCTCAGCCTTCGGGGGGCGGGCTCCGAACGCACGCTGGTTTTGGTGGACGGAAAGCGGATGGGAACCGATGAGGGCGATTTGGGCGACATCTCGCCGGAGTCGATCGAAAAGGTTGAGATCGTCGAGGGCGGGCAATCATCGCTGTACGGCATGGATGCGGTGGGCGGGGTGGTCAACATTGTGACAAAGTCCCCGGCTTCGGGCCGGCCGCGCGGAAATATCTCTCTGGCGCTTTCGTCTTTCGAGCCCAAGAGCAACGCGGCCAGCTTGAACGGGAAAGGCCTTAGTCTCAGCACGGGCCGCAGGCTGGGGCGGTTTGAATGGCTGGGCGGACTCGACTACCGGACATCGGACGGCAACTATGAATATCCCGATTCAAACGATGCCTACCAAAGCCGGGACCATAACGGGTATGCCGATTGGGGTACGTTCCAGAAGCTGAACTACACATTCGACGCCGTTCGTCTCGGCGCTTCAGCGCGATATAGTGAGCGGGACACCGAGATTCCCGGCATGATTACCTGGCCGTCGCCTGCCAATAGCTCCAAGAAGATCGGATTTGTCGCCGTGGATGGAAGTTGGTCCGCCAAGGAGTTTCTCACCTTAAGGCTCAACTCCTCCTTTTCGGGCAATCGGATCCGCTACACCGATTCCAATCCCGCAATGCCGCAGGACAGCCGCCATGCCAAAGAACGTGAGGACGCCGAATTTGTCGCGGAATTTACGGCTCGCGGCCAAATGGTCAACGCCGGCCTGCAGGGCTCGCGGGACGAACTCGAGAGCAACGAAATCGGGGACCACACGGCCCGCCAGGCGGCGGTCTTTGCCAACTGCATTCTCCGCCAGACCCTGTCTGATTTCGTCTTCAGCCAGACGCCCGCGGTTCGCTTTGATTATTCGACAATTCATGGAGGGTCCTTGAATGCGAAGACGGGCTTCATCGCCGCCTGGAAGGGGCCGCTGTATCCATCCCTCTTTGTCAATGCGGGCACCTCGGAGCGCAGCCCATCCTTCAACGATCTGTACTGGCCGCGTGATGCCTACACCGTGGGAAATCCGGACCTGACGCCGGAGAAGGGCGTCAGCTTGGACGCGGGAATTCAGCTTCGGCAATCCTTTGCCAGCGCGGCCGGCCGCGGCCGGTTCACGGTCTATTCGATGCGGCTGGACGATATGATCCTGTGGCAGCCCGATACCAACTGGGTGTGGTCGCCCGCCAATGTGGCGCAAGCTCAGATTCGGGGCTACAAGGCAGACCTGGTTCTTACGTGGTCCGGAATCGGCGATTTTGGTCTGAATCTGGCCATGAACGACGCGCGGGATGGCAACACCGATAAGGTGCTTATCTACAGGCCAAAGTACATTGCGAACATGTCCGGCCGGCGTTTTGGCAACAGAACATCCCAAGGCGTCTCTGTGCGCTACAGCGGACAAACCTATATTAATGCCGAAAATAGCGATTCGCTGCCTTCGACCGTCACGATCGACGTTAATGCCGGGTGCAAAGTTCTCTCGACCGGCATCGACCGCCAGGGACTCTGGCTGGTATACGACATGATCAACATCACCAACCAGGCCTATAGCGCAATGGATGGCTATCCATTGCCCGGCCGGGAACACCGGCTCAGCGTGAAGATGGATTTTTAAAGGCCTTGGCTTGCGCGGCAAGGCGGTTTCGCCTTGCCGCCGCAAGCGGAGCACCGTAGATATGACGCGACAGGTCTATAAACAGCTCTTTCCCTTTCGTATCGGCACAACATCCTACGTATATCCCGACGAAATCCTGCCCAATGTCGAGAAGCTGGCCCCCGTGGTGGATGACATTGAGCTGGTCCTGTTCGAATCCGGGCCGGAAACCAATATCCCCGGCGCGGAGCTGGTTTGCCGGCTTGACGAGATCGCCCGATCCAACGCAATAACCTACACCGTGCATTTTCCCATCGATCTCAAGGCCGGTTCGCCCGATAAGCTGGAGCGCGAGAACTATGCGAACCGCGCTGCCGCAATTGCCGAGCGCATGGCGCCACTAAAGCCCTTTGCCTATGTTATGCATTTCGAGGGCATTGAAGCCAATGCGCCACCGCCCATCGTTGGCCAATGGCAGGATTGCGTGCGCGACACGCTTGACCGCATGCGCAAGCTTGCCGTGCCGCTCAATGAAATCTGTGTCGAGAATCTGAATTATCCCTGCATGTGGCACAAAGGGATTGCGGCCGAATATGGTTTGTGGAATTGCTGCGATGTGGGACATTTGTGGGTCGCAACCAACAGAGACTGGATGGACCTATGCCGGGAGCTCTTTACCCATTGCCGGGTTGTTCACCTTCACGGCACCTGGGACGGCAAGGACCATCTCTCGCTCGCAGAAGAAAATCCGGAGCGGGTTTTGCGGTTTGCGGATGAGTTTCTCTTCGGGTATCGAAATGTTGTAACCATCGAGACATTCAACCAGAGCGACACCTTCGGCTCGCTCGAAATCCTGAGGAAAACATGGGAGAGATCACACTCGTAACCGGGGGAGCCCGGAGCGGCAAGAGCTCTTTTGCCCTTCACCTCGCTCAACAGGCAGGCTGTGCAAAGCGGGTCTTTATTGCGACGGCAGTCGCTTTGGATTCGGAAATGGCCGAACGGATTGCCAAGCACCAGGCCGAAAGGGGAGCGCAATTCCATAACGCCGAGGCCCCATACGATCTGGCCGGGGCCATAGGAGGGATCGCCCCTTCTTCGGTTGCCGTGGTCGATTGCCTCACGGTGTACCTTGGGAACCTATTCCACAAACATGATTCCCAGGAATTCTTCATCAATCAAGAAACCGAATTGTGCCTTAACTCCCTCCTGCAGTTCAAAGCACAAAATCCGGCTCAACTGATCCTTGTCACAAATGAGGTCGGCTGGGGTATTGTGCCCGGGGATTCCACAACCCGGCTCTTTCGCGATATGGCCGGCCGATTCAACAGCCGCGTCGCCGGTCTGTCAAATTCGGTTTATCTATGTGCATGCGGAATTCCATTGAAACTAAAATAGAGGAGATCATATGCCGGACGAAAAAGGGATTGCCGAGGAGACGCAAAAGCGTCTCGATAACCTGACCAAGCCGATAAAGAGCCTTGGCATTTTGGAAGAATTGGTGCTTCAGTATTGCGCCTGCCGTGGAAATTCCGACGCACGGATTAAGACGAAGAAGCTATTCGTATTCGCCGGCGATCATGGCATTGCCCGGGAGGGGGGTACGCCCTTTCCCAGCGAGGTCACCCGGCAAATGGTGCTCAACATGATTTCGGGGGGTGCCGCCATCAGCGTATTGTGCCGTAATGCGGGCATCCAGTGCCAGGTCGTTGACGTGGGCGTGGATGCCGATTTCGCCAATCAAGCCGGCATCATTCACGCGAAAGTACGGCGGGGTACCCGTTCATTCCTGGGCGAACCGGCCATGAGTGAAGCGGAATGCCGCGAAGCTCTCGACAAAGGCGCGGGTTTGGCCCAGAAAAGCGGGGCCGATCTGCTGGCGGCAGGGGAAATGGGCATTGGCAACAGCTCCTCCGCTTCGGCGCTTTATTGCCTTCTTTTGGGAAGGAGCGCCGACGAAACGGTGGGTCGGGGCACGGGCGCAGCGGGTGCAATCCTCGACCGAAAACGGGCGGTTGTGGCCCAGGCGGTTGCCTTTCATGCGCAGCAATGGGATGCCACGCCCTTGGATGCGCTTCGCCGCGTGGGCGGGCTGGAGATTGCGGGCATGACCGGTTTTTATCTGGGTGCAGCGCAAAGCCGCATCCCTGTTGTTGTGGACGGCTTTATCGCGGGCGCCGCGGCTCTTGTTGCTTTGCGTGTGGATCCAACGATTAAGCCCTTTCTTCTGTTCGGCCATGTTTCGAAGGAGCAGTTTCACCGGAATATGCTAAGAGAGCTCCAGGTGCGCCCGATTCTGGATCTGGACATGTGCCTTGGCGAGGGCACGGGCGCGGCATTGGCCATGCAAATCATCGAGCAGGCCTTTAACTGTTACCACCAGATGGCGACCTTTCAATCGGCCAAGGTTTCAGAGCAGCAACGATGAGCCCTCGTGAATTGATTACGGCCATTCGGACCTTGACCATTCTGCCGGTCCCCGGCCCGGAGGGAGATTTCAGCCGCAGTTTCTATTATTTCCCGGTCGTGGGCGCAATCCTGGCGGGTCTTGCATGGCTCGGCTTTTCTCTGGGAGGCCTGGTCTTTTCGGAGCAGCCATTTCTGATTTCTCTCCTGGTGCTTGCCCTGATCTCGCTGCTGACCGGTTTCCTTCACTTGGACGGCTTGGCCGATACGGCCGATGCGTTTGGCGGGGGACACTTGGCCCAAGATGTTCTGCGCATTCTCAAGGATTCCCGGATCGGATCGTTCGGCGC
The DNA here is from genome assembly GCA_964455935.1 of uncultured Fibrobacterota bacterium. Classification (GTDB taxonomy): domain Bacteria; phylum Fibrobacterota; class CAYVZU01; order CAYVZU01; family CAYVZU01; genus CAYVZU01. Next base: position 3,248 of record CAYVZU010000042.1, on the reverse strand, counting down.
GGTGGCTCTCTGTTTCGACCTCGGCCTCAAGGCCATTCTCTATGCGGCCCTCTTTTCCGAAAGCCGAATCGACATAATCCTCTGCAGCCTGGTCCTTTCGCGCGCTTTGCAGCCGCTCTATTTTGTGTTTCTCCCCTATGCGCGGGGCCCGGAAGGAAAGTCGTTCGGCTTTTCGCAGGGGAAGGGCCTGCGCGGCAGCCTGGCTGTTGAGTTCGGTCTGATCGCAATCGCATCGATCCTGTGGCTGTGGCCCGCGGTTGGGGCGGCCGGAGTTCTTGCCGGAAGTCTGGGGGCGCTATTGGCCGGATGGCGCTTTCACGCGCGGATCGGCGGGATCACGGGCGACTGCGTTGGAGCGGGAAGCGAGCTTTTCGAGTTGCTCTTTTTATTGGCAGGCTTGGGGGCGCTTCAGTTTTAACTAGCCGGCGGCTCGCTTGTCTCGCTCAAATCGACCGGCTCTTGAGAATCCAAGTCGCTGAGAACGGCCTTTGCGTCTTCCATTCGATCCTTGGGTACTTTGATCACGAAGCCCATGCCGGTTCCCGCCAGACCCGAAAGATTGTCATGCACAAAATGTGGAATCTCGGCCCCCTCCAGCAGGGCTTTCACAATTGCCATCTGCGCGAGACTGTTGGTTCTTAAAAGCTCAACAAAATCAGTGTCTTGATCGTTCATTTGATCTCCTTGTAATGCCAATCGCTGATAACTACAAATCGCTGAAAAGTCCGGGCACAGTTGGAATTCAGGACTATTGCGAAAATCTTTAGCCAAAATACAACACGGTCTCCGGCCGGACAAAACTCAGCCTGCATATTAATTGACTCGGCATGCTGAAATCGTATTTCTTAAGGAAATGCAACTCTTGTGACCGGATGGTGGGACTTTCCCCTTTTCCGCGTACTTCCCGTTGAATGCGTTGAAATAAAAACTTGTATGCAGACGATCAACTTAGAAAAGGGCTTGCCAACCATTGAAGAGGCCCGCAAGCGGCTGATTCAGGAAGTGGACAACGCGCGCAGCCGGAAAATTCTCTTCGTCAAGATCGTTCATGGGTATGGATCGTCGGGTGTCGGCGGCACCCTGGGCAAGGCAATCCGAAGCTCGCTAAAGCACCGCAGGAAAGAAGGCAAGGTCGAAAGCTATGTTGCGGGCGAGAACTTTGGTGTGTTCAATGCGATTGCCCGGGACCTCGTCGACAAGTACCCGGAGTTGAAAAGGGACCCGGATTTCAACCGCGGAAATCCGGGAATTACAATCGCGGTCTTGACCTTGCCGCAATAGCAGGGGACATATCCGATCCACACCTCTACTTCGTGCGGTTGATCTCGACCCGGCGATTGGCCTCGCGGCCGGTTGGCGTCACGTTTGATGCGATAGGCCGGGAACTCCCAACACTCTTAGCCGTCAGCCGTTCCTCGCCCACCCCTTTCGACACCCAGTATTGGATCACGGCCTGGGCCATTTGCATCCCCAGCGCATAATCCTCGTCGGGGTCCTCGGACTTATCGCTATGCCCGGTGACTTCCAGCTCGATTTGGGGATGCGCAAGCAAGGATTTTGCGGTCGCATCAAGTGCCGGATAGGACGAATAATCCAGCTCGGCCGTGTGGCCGGCGAACTTTACACCTTCCAATTCCATTCGACCAAAGGGGACCTCGGGCACCGACACGTCGGGGCATCCGTCCTCGTCCTCGAAGCCGTTTACGCTTTCTTTCTGCTGGGGGCATTTGTCCTTGGCATCCGGAAGACCGTCCTGATCGTTATCCACATCCGGGCAGCCGTCGGCATCCTCGAAACCGTCCAAGTCCTCCGCCACAATGGGGCATTTGTCCAGCGAGTCTGCGATTCGGTCGTTGTCGTTGTCCGGGTCCACACACCCATCAGCATCCTGGTAACCGTCAAAATCTTCATGCTGGTTGGGGCAAGCGTCCCGCACATCGGGCAGGTTGTCCGTGTCGTTATCCGGGTCCGGGCAGCCGTCTTCGTCCTGATATCCGTCGCGGTCTTCGGCTTCAAGGGGGCATTTGTCGCCGCCATCAAGCAGGCCGTCCATGTCGTTGTCCGCGTCGGGGCACCCGTCATTATCATGAAAATTGTCGATATCCTCGGCTTGGTCCGGACATTGATCGTCCTTGTTTTTTATTCCGTCATTGTCCTTGTCCGAGAACGAAGCCTCCGCGGTAAAACCATCCGAAAAAAATAGAGAGGGAATGGCCAACGTCATAACGGCAATCAGAAAAATCCGTGCTGCAAGCATACCAAAGTCCTCCCAAAGAATTTACGGAAACAAATGGCCCATATGGAAAATAGCCAGAGAGGCCATCTTATTTCCATTTCAGCGCGGGTCGGCCTGCCTCGATCCATGCGGAATACCAGTAGGCCGCGACGGTGGATGCAGCGGCTCCAAGCTGATTTCGGATCAGGGGAACCATCCGATTCCGGTAGCATTCATAGTAGAGCGAATTGTATTCGGGATTTTTAGATTTGCAGGAGATGTCCGCCGTATTCACCGAATCGGCCATCGTGAAACTATGAATGATAAAACTGAAGGTATGCTGATTGAGTGAATCGAATTTGCCTTTGGGCCTGATCAGCGCATGATTAGGCAAAGAATCGAACCTGGGCCGGAACCGCTCGATCAGCTCGATTTCAAAGCGGAAGTGCACGCCGGGATTTCCGGTCCGTCGGCCATTATAGTTGAGCACCGTGTGCTGGGGCTGGTGTCCATCGCCGATATAATGCGCCAGGGCAACGAGATCGTTGCGCACTGCGGGCCAGGAGGCCTTCCGAAAATCGCGTACCAGGTCGTTATAGCTCCGCTCGATGGCCCAGGGTAAAATGCCGGCTTCGTTGAGCTTCATGCCGTATTTGGCGCGGGCTTTTTCATATGTGCGGGGGACCCCTTGGAACGGGTAGGCCTCCAGCAAATCCAGATCGATGAAGTGCCAGTTCTTCAGCTCGGGTTTCACCTTGCACCAGTCGTCCGGTTCACCCCCCAGTACCGACAGAGACTCGGAGTAAAATCGAAAGAAGCTGTCCAGGGGCGCGGGCATCAGCGCCGCTGCGTTTGAATTGATGATGCCATGGCCCTCCTTGCCCCAAGGGAAGGCGGAACGGGGCGGCATGAGCAATACCGCAAGAGAGAATACAACAGCGGAACACTGTTTTTTCATGGATCTTGAAAATGTGATTTGGAGAAGGCTGGAACCAAGAGAAACATCAAATCGTTGAATGCGAGCTTTTCTTGG
>CAYVZU010000041.1:12754-28495 GCA_964455935.1 uncultured Fibrobacterota bacterium | reverse complement strand
TCTGTGTCCTCTTCTCCGGCCTCAGTGTTTCTCTGTGGTTTCATGATTCTTTCGAAAGACGTGAGTAGTTACCTCCCAAAATGGCTGCCAAAGCACACAACGGCAACGAGGCCCGGATAAGTGAGGCCATTTCAAATTCCTTTCCCCTGCCCTCTCCAACCGATTTATTTTACCTCTTCACAGAAAAAAGGAGGGCCCATGCCCCAAAGCGGCGCTCAACTCGTGATTACCGCGCTTGGTCCGGACCGGCCGGGATTGGTGGATATTATCAGCGGCTATTTATGGAAGCACGGCGGCAACATCGAAGACTCGCGCATGGCTGTGCTGGCGGGCGAGTTTGCCGTAATTATGCGAATTACCGGAAACGAAAAGTCGCTGGCCGGGATCGAATCCGAAATCGCGAACCTGCGCGAATCGGCAAATCTGACCATCACGCTCAAGCGCAGCGCAGGACACGAGAAGCGGAGTAATTCGATTCCCTACAAAATCGCGGCAGTATGCCTGGATCACCCGGGCATTGTGCATCGTATTGCCTCCGCTCTCGCGGCCAAACGCATCAATATAGAATCCCTCGAAACCACCACATACGAAGCACCCATAACAGGGTCAACCCTGTTCCGCTTCGAGGCGGTTGTTGCCGTGCCCGGCGATATTTCTCCTGGTATTTTAAAACGCGAGCTGGAAGGGATTGCCGAAAAGGAAAGCCTGGACCTTCACTTCGAAGCGGTGTGAGTACCCTTCGACTACGCTCAGGGTACGTCCTTTACGCTCGGGGTACGTCTTTTCAAGCACCTAACAGAAGGTTCGGTGAGCGATGGTTGGCAAGCGATGCCGAACCAACCGACCCGGCGCCTCAATATGAATAGCTGCCTCTGATTTCACTCTGTGGTTGGTCTCCTTCATTTCTGAAGCAGCTTTAGATTTTCCTTCAGCTTCTCCAGCTGAAGAGCGAATTTGTCCTTCTTTTCTCGTTCGCGGCTGACCACCTCGGCCGGTGCATTCTGCACAAACTGGGCATTGGAAAGCTTCTTCTCGATATCGCCAAGAAACTTCTCGATTCGCTCCGCCTCTTTCTCGATTCTGCGGCGCTCGACCGAAAGGTCGATCAAACCGTCCAAAACCAGGTAGATCTCCGCGCCGGAAACAACGGCGGTTCCGCACAGAGCCGGCTTTTCCATATCAGGACCGGCAATCAGTGTTTTCACTTTTGCCAACTGGGCGAAGTATGAATCGTACGCGGCCACAAGCTTTAGCCGGTTGGCGTCGGCCGTTTTTATCCGAACCTCGGCTTGGGCGCTTACGGGAACGTTGTTCTCGCCGCGGATATTGCGAATCGCGCCAATCACCTCCTGCAGCCAAGAAAAATCGGTCACAGCCTGACTGTCCGCATACGCATCATTCGAGGCCGCATATGGGGAACAGATCAGGTTGGACTCCAGTTGCGATTTGATGTTCGACCAGATTTCCTCGGTCAGAAAGGGCATGAAGGGATGCAACATGCGAAGGATCGAAGTGAGGACATGACGGCACGCTTTCCGCGCCGGCAGATCCGACTGGCCCAGCCGCGGTTTCACGATTTCCAGGTACCAATCACAGAAGTCATGCCAAGCAAAGCCATAGATCAGCTGCGCCGCTTCATTGAGCCGAAATGAAACAATCGCCTTTTCCACCTCTGCGATTGTTTGGCTGCACCGGGAAAGGATCCACCGGTCTTCGAGCTGCTTCGCTTCCCCTTGGACCGGAGCAGTCCGATCGTCCTCGGAAAGGTACGACAGCACAAGGCGCGTCGCATTCCAAACCTTATTGGCGAAATTGCGGCCCATTTCAAATTTGTTCTTCGAAAGAAAGACGTCCTGGCCCTGGGCGGTTATCATGATTAAAGAGAACCGTAGCGCATCCGCTCCGTATTCGCCAATAATTTCCAGCGGGTCGATGCTGTTGCCCAGCGACTTCGACATTTTCTTTCCGGTTTCGTCGCGCACCGTTCCGTGCAGAAGGACCTGGCTGAAAGGTTTCTGATTCATGCAATAGAAACCGGCCATGATCATGCGCGCAACCCAGAAGAAAAGAATTTCCGGCGCAGTGACCAGCGTGTCGGTGGGATAGAACTTGTTCAGCGTGGGGGTCTTCTGCGGCCATCCCATGGTGGAAAAAGGCCACAACCACGAGCTAAACCAGGTATCAAGAACATCTTCGTCCTGTTTTAGACGGGTGCCGCCGCACTTCGGGCATTTGTCGGGATCGGTTTTGGCCGCGAAAACCTTGCCGCACTGCTCGCAGGTCCACACCGGGATCCGGTGGCCCCACCAGATCTGGCGGCTGATGCACCAATCCCGGATGTTGTGCATCCAGTCGAGATAGACTTTTGTCCAGCGTTCGGGCGTAAAGCGGATCTCGCCTTTCTCCACGGCGGCAATGGCAGGCGCGGCCAGAGGCTTCATATTCACAAACCATTGGTCGGACCAATAGGGCTCGACCACGGTGTCGCAGCGGTAACAGCGGCCCACATTATGAACATGATTCTCGGTCTTCACCAGGAAGCCCTGTGCTTCCAGGTCGGCCAACACTCTTTTGCGGCACTGGAACCGGTCAAGCCCCCTGTACGCCTCGGGCACATTTTCGTTCATGGCGCCCCGCGTATCCATGATCTGCACAAACTCGAGATTGTGCCGGCCGGCCATATCAAAATCCGCAGGATCGTGCGCCGGGGTTACCTTCACGGCGCCGGTGCCAAAGCCTTTCTCGACAGCCGCATCGCCCACTATAGGAATCACACGGCCCACAAGCGGCAAAACCGCGTTTTTATCGATGAGATGCCGCGTACGTTCGTCTTCGGGATGAACCGCGATCCCCGTGTCGCCCAGCATGGTCTCGGGCCGGGTGGTGGCCACGACAATGGACTCCGTTGAATTCTGAATGGGATAGCGGATGTACCAGAGGTGCCCCTGCGACTCACGCGGCTCGCTTTCCTCGTCCGAAAGAGCAGTTTCGCATCGGGGGCACCAGTTGATAATGCGCTTGCCCCTGTAGATCAGTCCCTGGTCAAAGAGACGGACGAACACCTCGCGCACCGCATTGCTCAGGCCTTCGTCCATTGTGAAGCGGGTCCGGCTCCAATCGCACGAACTTCCCAGCCGCTTGAGCTGCTGTATTATCGTGTTGCCGTATTGTTCCCGCCAGGACCAGACCTGTCCTAAAAACTGCTCGCGTCCAAGCTGGTGGCGGTTCTTTCCTTCCTTGGCCAGCTTCTTTTCGACCACGTTTTGGGTGGCGATTCCCGCGTGATCGGTCCCCGGAATCCAGAGCGCTTCGAAGCCTTTCATCCGGTGATAGCGGATCAGGATGTCTTGGACCGTATTGTTAAGGGCATGGCCAATGTGGAGGATTCCCGTTATGTTGGGCGGTGGAATAACGATGCTGTAGTGATCCTTTGCGGATGCCTCATTGGCGGAGAAGAACCCCTGCTTTTCCCAGATCTCATACCATTTGGGTTCGATTTCCGCCGGCTTGTATTTGCTGTCGAATTGCATTGAACCACTCTCCTTTGGGGCTACTTTGTGACTCGCGGGCAGGGCGCAGCCGGCGCAATCGCAATCGAGGAAAAACTAATAGATTACCGAAAATTGGGTCAATGAAAGGATCGTGTACGGAAATTCGTAGAAATATCAAATTCCTATCCGGCCCAAAAGCGCGGCCGGATTACAGTTGAGAAGACCCCGTCCACCGCCGGCGCTGGAAGGACTTGAGGAGTTGCAATCTCCGGAAATCAACGCAGTGGTGCGCCTCGTGAAAGTTTGCAAAGGCACCACCCGTGTTGTGCGCGTGATCACGAATGCCGAGGTGCGCCACACGGTGGACTCGCTAAATCTGAGAAAGCTGCCGCACATGGCATTTTACGACAGCATCATCGATTTTCAAATCGAGCTGAAGAAATCACTAAAAGGCAAAGCGAATCCACTAACTCAATAGGGGATTGCCCTCCTGCGCGACCGGCTCCGGCCCGGGGAGCCATTCGATCGAGCCCCCAGCAACCCGAAAAGCGGCGGTCAAGAATTTCGGCCACATAAAATTTCAATTGAGGGTTCTCCGGCACAGGATGCATTTTAATCGTAATCCGCAAATTCGCTGCGGCCGCAAACTTGGCCGCATACCATGGAAAAGGAGACCTTGATGGACAACTTCTCTCCCCTTGATCCGGCAAAGTGGAATGAATCCGTATTTTCCCTTGTCGCCAACCGCACATTTCTAATCACTTGCGGTGACCTGGCCAAGGCCGATTTCAACACCATGACCGGCGGCTGGGGAATTATGGGAATCATGTGGGGCAAGCCGGTAGCCGAAGTCGTGGTGCGGCCCACGCGCCATACGTATTCATTCCTGGAGCGCTACCCCGAATTCAGCGTTTGCTTCCTGCCGAATCGCGCCCGCAAGATCCTGGACTTCTGCGGATCGAAGTCCGGGCGCAACGTGGATAAAGTGAAGGAGTGCGGCCTGCACCCGGTCCGATGCCGGAATGTCAACGCGCCCTATTTCGAGGAGGCGGAAATTGTTCTCGAATGCAGGACGATTTGCCGCAGCCAGTTTGCGGCAGGCCAGTTTCTCGACAAGGACATCGACCGGAACTACCCGGACAAGGATTACCACGTGCGCTACCTTGGCCAGATCCTTGGGGCCTGGAAAAGGCCGGTTGAATAGAGGAACATCCGCTCACATGCCACCGCTTCATTCTTCGACTTAGCTCAGTATGAGCGGTGAGCAGCCCCCGGGCACTTCCAAAGCCCGTATCCTAAAAGCCGCATTGGCTGTGGATGTAGAACCGCAAGACCTTGATGCAGCAAGGGTTGATTCGAAGGCCAGGACGGCCGTAGAACACTCACCAATGGTGAGCCCCCAGGGTGCCTGCCTGGATGGCGGGCATGTACGGTTCGCAGCACATATCGACAAGGTGATATGTGCAAGAAGCCTGAAGCCCTTGATGCGCAAGAGATTGCGTGTTATGCGCCACATGCAACTGCGGTTTTTAGGATTAAAAAATCACTCCGGTTATGATGCCCTCGAACACCATTTTCGGCCCGACAAACCCCTGACAATCAAATACGGAAATCCTGGAATGAAGGCTTCGAGCCTTTGTCATCATCACCAGAAGGTCGCCCGGATTTACCGAACCGCGGAATTTCACTTTGTCCACGCCGCCGAAGCCAAAGAACTTCTTGCCGCCGCTTCCAATTTTCTTGTGATAGAAAAGCGAACAGAGCTGAGCCGCCATTTCAATCATCAAAACGCCCGGCATAAGGGGCCGGCCGGGAATATGGCCACGCACCCAGAATTCCTCCAATGTCTGGAGCTTGCAAGCCACTGCAAGGTTCGCCTCAGCATCCAGGTGCAGAACCGAATCGATTTGCTCGAATTCGTAGCGCTGGGGGTTCATGGCCAGGATTTCCTGCTTGGGGATCGCGATCATCCTGGGATCAACTCGCTCCGGGTCGAATATCGGTGTCGAAGCCATCTGTCCAGTTCCTCCATGGTTTTCGGTTGTATCACCGGCACGATTTTTCTATCTTGGCAACTGTCCGCTTCCTCCCAGGCCCAGCGGAAAGCGGAATTTGGGTTTGGATGGCCGGGACTTCAGCCTCCCGGAAGACGTTACGCGGTCGGCCGGAGTCCGGCAGAGGTTTTACAATGGCTCCCAAGAATGTGATTGTAACGCGCCAAGGCACTGCTGCCACCATTATCGTTGTCCCGCCCGCCGATGACGGTCTGGCCGATGAGCTGCGCAAGGCTTTTGTCGAACTCCTGGCGGCCGACGTTCGCAATATCACTGTGGATGTCGAGGGCGTTCAGGTCGTCCACACAACCGCCCTGGGCAGCATTGTATTTGCCTGCCGTCAACTCCAGAAAACAAACAGCCGCCTCAGCCTTATTCACGTTTCTCCATCCCTGCGCGAAATCTTTTCGAATCTTTCGTTGGATAAGCTGGTCGATATCCGCTGACCGCCGCGCAATTGAAACTAATAATGCAGCTATTCAGCCTTTCGCTGCCATTTCGACCAGTCTTCGAGAAGAAATCCTTTATTGTGTCCGCAAGATTTTCTCGTTGCGGACTCCTCGAAATGCGAAATGACAGGGATTTCCGTTTTGCATACGATAGACTGAATCGCTACCAGGGGTGTCTGGCGGGATTTTTGGGTAAGTCCCTTTTTCTTTGCAGAGCCCGCCCGCGCCTTAAATTGCAATTTCCTCAACCTTCGAAAGGAGCCGGACGACATCCGATTTCCTTATCATTCCCGGTACTTTGGCAACCGTATTAGCGGCACCGCAAGCCAGCCCCAAGCCGCAGACACGGGCAAAAGGTATCTTTCGCTTGAGAGCCACCGCCAGGCCCGCCAGCATAGCATCGCCGCACCCGCCCCGGTTCCCGGCCCCGCTGATTCGAATACGCGCACGTACGGCGAATGAACTATTGGCCGCCAGGATGCCGTCTTCGCCCAGCGAGACAAACACATTGGCAATGCCGCGATCGATGAGGCCCTTGGCCTTGAGGGCCATGTGCTGGAGTCCCTTGATCTTTTCGTTGAAAATGCCCTCAAGCTCCGAAAGATTGGGCTTGATTCCAATTGGCTTTCCGCGAATACCCTCGATCAGGGCTCGTCCGCTGGTATCCAGCAACACATTACCGGTTCTGTTGCGGCATGCAAGGATCAAATCGCGATACGTCTTCACGCCCGCCCCGGCCGGCAGGTTTCCGCAAAAAATTACCCAATCATCATTCTTGATCTGTCCCAAGAGACGTTCGCGGAGCTCGCAAATCGATTTGCGGGGAACGGCAGGCCCGGGTTCCGACAAACGAGTAGTCTCCCGCGATTCCGTATCGACCATGGCAAGATCGTGCGCGGCCCGGCCTTCGATGCGCACCCACTCGCAGCGGATGCGATTTTTCTCCGCGAATTGCGTGAAAAAGTGCTCGTCGCCCGCAGGCATCAGACCCAGGATCCGGACCTTTTCTTCTAGAGCCGCAATGGTGAGAGCGCAAATCATTCCCTTCCCCGAAGGAATCTGGCGGCATGAATGCACCACCGAGCCATCTCCGCCGGGGCGCAGCCGCCCCGTGAGCACATGCTCGATTCGGGGATTGAGCATGATTGTGTGAATCAACGCAGTCTCCTATTTGAGGAGAGTGGAAAAAACTTTGAAAAGCATGATAAACAAAACGACAACCATGACGACGTTGAGAATCTTGAGCGCGGAATTAATGCGCGACAACGGGGCTTTTCGTTTTCTGTTCAGGTTCATTCAAAGAAAATAGTAACTGCTTCTCGATGATCGCCACAGGCTCATGGGCAGATCGGAACCCACGGCTCCGGGGGACGACGGCCGGGCGTGCGCGTCAGCCTGTGAAAACTGGAGAAGAGTTCAATATCCTGGATCCCACAGGCTTCCCGCAAAGCGGGAAGGCTGGAATTGTCAAGCGTGAGTCCATCATCATTAAGGCAGTTCGGCGGAAGCACATAACGGCAGGCCCCGCCTTTGGCAATGGCGGCGGCAATATCGGCCCCGCTTAAAAGTCCCGAGACGGTCACGCTGTGGCCGAAAAACCGGTTCGCAACCGGCCGGACATCCACGCAAATGCCCGTCAATTCCGCGAAACGCGCCGCAATCCGTCGAAGGTGCCCTGCCGCGGAATCAGCCGTCAACCAGATCTGCTTCTTTCGGCAAACTTCGCGTTTTCGTTTTGCAAACTTCTGCGCGAACTTTTCAAATGTTTCTTCCAGAAGCCGCAGCAAGCCGGCCCCGTTTTCGATTTGGCAATAGTCGTCGTAAAACGCCGATTCCGGGATTGGCCGCCGGGCCAGGAGAAACACTTCGTCCGTGGGATAAATAAGGCTCCGGCCGAATCTCGCGCGGCATTGACGGGCTTTCTCCAATACGGAGTCAAGGATTCGCCGGGCTTCCGCCGGACTTGGTTTGACAAGCTTCGGCAAGCCCCGGCGAAAGCGGGTCAAGCCAACAGGCGTCAGTGAGACGGAGGCAATTCCGGGAAACAGCGCGGAGAGTTCATCGAGGGTCCGATCGAAAACGGCGCCGTCGTTAACGCCTCCGCACAAGACAATCTGGCAGTGGACCACAATCCCGCGGCGTACCAGCCGTGATAAGTGCTCCAGAACCGGCGCGGGTTTCCGGAGGCCAAGCAGCAGGCCTCGCACGGCCGGGTCGGTGCTGTGCACCGAAACATAAAGCGGGCTGAGATGAAGGTCTTCGATTCGCCGAAAATCCTGCGAATCGTCCCCGGTCAGCGTGACATAGTTGCCGTAGAGAAACGAAAGCCGGTAGTCGTCGTCCTTCAAATACAGGCTGGGCCGCAGCCCCGCAGGAAGCTGGTCGATAAAACAGAAGACGCAGCGGTTGCGACAGCGCCGCTCGGCGAAACCCTCCAGGACGATCCCAAAGTCTTCATGGCCCCGGTCCTGGATGCGCAGGCGCCCCTTGCGGGTCTGGAAGACCAGCTTTCGGCCGGTACCGGCCGTTGCCATGTAGTGCAGAAAATCGGACGGGTACCGGCCATCAATTTGCAGAAGGCCGTCGCCCGGACGCAAACCCGCCTTGTGGGCGGGGCTTCCGGGGCGAACCTCAAGAATGGTAAGCAGGGCTACAGAACTCCCTTGGTGGAGGGAATGGAGTCGGCCGCGGCGGCATCAAGGGCAACCGCGTCGGACAGAGCGCGCGCAAAGGCCTTGAACACCGCTTCGAGGCTGTGATGGGCGTTGCGGCCCCGCAGCAGATCGATATGGATGTTCATCCGCCCGTTGTCGCTGAGCGCGCGAAAGAAATCCTCGGCAAGCTCGCAATCGAAATCATTGATGCGCTCGCGGTCGAGGCCCACGTTGTAGACGAGAAACGGGCGCCCGCCCAGGTCAAGCACCACTTTGGCCAGGGCCTCGTCCATGGGCAGTTCGGCCATTCCATACCGGCGGATCCCCCGCTTGTCGCCCAGCGCGGCAACAATCGCCTTGCCCAGACAGATGCCAAGGTCCTCGATGGAGTGATGGAGATCCACCTGGGTGTCGCCCGTGCATTGGGCGGTCAGGTCGAAACGGCCGTGTTTGGCGAACAACTGGAGCATATGGTCGAAGAAACCGCTTCCGGAATTGACATTGGCCTGCCCCCGGCCGTCAAGGTTAAGCTCCAGTACGATGTTGGTCTCGTTGGTCTTACGCTCCTGGCGCCCGGTCCTGAATTTGTCCATGAAACTCCCCCGCGAGTTGTTGCTAACCTATCCAATGAAATTTACATTTATAGCGCAAGCGGAATCAGGTCCACTGTGCCATAAGGAAAATACGTTCTGTGAGCGTAACGCCCGAATCCCTGCTGCAGGACAGCGAACCCTCCCGGGTCCTTGAAGGGATCTCCAAAGCGCTGGAAAGCGCCAGTATCCGCCATTTGGGACCCTTGCTGCAATTGCGGGACTCCCCCGCCCCGGAGGTCGCGCGCAAATCCAGCGAAGCGGCCGCCGCAATCCTTAAAGACCATTTGCTGATTTCCTTTGCGAAAATCGCTCCCGAGGCGAGGAATGATTTCGTATTTCTGCTCAAGCAGCTGGATCCGCACGCGGCCGACTCCCTGCGCCGCGACGTCAAAGACCCGGAAGTCGAAAACCGCATTGGCCGCATGCAGCTTCTTTGTATGCTCGATTCACCAGAGAGCTCGATCAAAATCATGAGCACTCTGGCCTGGGACAACGACATCAAGATCCGAGCCACCGCGGTCAAACTCCTAGGTCGGCTAATCGACACGAAGGACCTGAGCAAGATCATCCGATTCCTGTACGATACCGACAACCGCGTCATCGCCAACACCATCGAAACGCTCGAGGAAATCGGCAACCAGAATATCCTGGGCATTCTGTTGCGATTTCGCAAACACGCCAACAACCGCGTGCGCGCCAACGCGCTGAAGGCGCTCTGGAACCTGGGCTATCGGGAAATCTACGCCGACATTTTGGGCATGCTGCAGGACCCCTCGGAACTGATGCGCGCCAGCGCCACATGGCTGATCGGCCAGGTCGGCCATGGGGCCGTGGAACTCGTCAAACTTCTGGATATAGTGGTCCGGGACCAAAGCCCCATGGTGAAATCCAACCTGGTCCGTTCGGCCAATACCATCGGCTCGCCCGAAGCCAGAGACATTCTGTCCAAGATCAAGACCGACGATGTCAAAAAGATCAATACCCATGCCCGCCACCGGCTGCACGAGATGAGCCTGGAGAAGGATCCCCGCACGCGCGCCACAGCCGTCAAAATTCTGGGCCCCTTGTTGGACCCCCGCGATCTCGCAAAGATCCTGGCCTTTTTGGAGGATCCCAATGACCGGGTTGTGGCCAATACGGTCGAAATTCTGGAAGCCATTGGTGGTTTGCGCGTGCTGGAATTCATCCAGAAACAGAGAAAACACCGCAATAACCGGGTTCGCGCCAATGCCTTGCGCGCCCTGTGGAGATACGGGATCCGCGATATCGGCGATGATATCGAAATCATGCTGCGCGATTCGAAAGACCTGATGCGGGCCAGCGCCGTATGGTTGATTGGCGAAATCGGCCGGGGGGAATCCCGGATCCGGAACCTGCTAAAAATTGTCGAAAAGGATCGGTCCGAAATGGTCCGACGCAACATTCGAAGGGCGCGAAGCAAACTGGGGCTGGACAAATCCAAGTCTCCCGCGCGCGACTTGGAGGAGCTGGCGATTCAGTTCGTGCAGGTGCTCCTCAACGACCACATGATCATTACCGACGAGAATTGCGCCGTTTCGCGCAACATGCTGATTGCCGAACTGAAGGAAACGATCCTGGAGCCCGGCGGGATTGATGGCGTTATCGACAATCTGATAAGACGCAAGCTGTTGGCCGGGGCGCATGGCGAAAAGCATGATGAAGCGCATGGCGATTTGCTCCTGGTTCCCGACCCCGAGGCACTGGACCTTTTTCTTGATTATCGGCAAGATCCCGTGGCGGGAAGAACGGCCCTCTGGGGACGCTTTGCCGGCCGTACGGCCCGAATATTGGATGATCTCGAATCGCTGACCGGCACCTTCGGTCGAAAAACGGAAGCCGGCGGCGTTCTGAAAACCAAGTTTTTGTTTCCGGAGGTCAACAGCGACAACTATGCTCTCGACATGCTGATCAATGAGCTCGAGGGTTCGCGGGCTGTTTCCATAGTCGAGGAGGAAAACGAGCGGGCCATCGCCTTCCAGTCCGATACGATCCGCAAGGCCCAGAAGGCGCGGCTCTGGCTGACCCGGTTCATCTGAATCGCGCGAGAATGCACCCGGACAGACCTAATCTATTGGAATCGCCGTCCTCACTTTAGTATAATCCTAAAATACCGCTGTTGAGCGTGGATGAAGAGCGGCAAGATTTTGCCCCAGATCGGCTTGAAGAAAACGCAGGCATATCACCCAATAGATATGCCGAGGCTTTCTGAAAGTCGAGGTGGGGTAAGAGATTGCCGCTATTCGCCGCGGGCAACTGCGGTATTTAGGATAACGGAATGATAATCGTTAACCGCCAAGGAGGATCAGATGAGCTTCATGGACAATCTGAAGAAAAACCTTAAAACGGGACTATCCTATTCGTCGGAGAAAATCCAGGAGTATTCCCATATTGGCAAGCTCAAGCTTGACCTGATGTCGAAAAACCGAAGCATTGACCTTTGCAACAAGGAAATCGGCCAGAAGGTCTATGAGCTTATGCAGGCCAACCGGAGCGGCGAAATTGCCGCCGATGTCGATGTTCTGGACCGTATCGCCAGGATCCGCAAGGCGCGCCTGGATATTGTTGACCTCGAACGCCAGCTTGAAGAAGCGGGCGCCAAGAAGGCCTAGCCGTCCGCGCTCGTGTCCACGCGCACCCTGATTGTTGTTCCCAAGAAAGGCGGACGGGTTTACCAGATCCACATCAGCCTGTGGATTCTTCTGCCCATTGTTCTCCTTGCGATCCTGGGCGGGATCGGTCTCTACCTTCTTCGATCCAATTGGGCGCCCGACGAGAGACAGAAACAACAAACCAGCCTGCTGCAGAGAGAGAATCGCGACCTGAAGAAACGGCGCGAGCTGCTCTATTCCCAATTCGACAAGCTTCAGGAACGGATCCGCGAAATCAAGCTGCTCGAACTGGAGATCCGCAAACTCTCGGGCCTGGAAAGGAACAAAGACCAGCCGGAGGGCACGTTTACCCGGTTTTTTTCGTTTGTGACTTCGCCGTTTCATTCGCGCGACGAAATCTCGATTGACTCTTTGCTAGCTCACACCATGGGCGTAAACCATTACTATGCACAGCTTCTGCGCCGGATCGAGACAAACCCCAATGACTTTGAGCGAGTCCCCTCCGCCTGGCCTTGCGGTGAGAAATTCACATTCATTTCATTCGGCTTCGGCGAGCGCATCAACCCCTTCACGGGGCAACCTATGCCCCATTTGGGAATCGACTTCCCGGCGCCGCGCGGGACCCCCGTATACGCAACGGCCAGGGGCGTGGCGGCCACGGTGGAAAAACACCGCCATTTCGGCAACCGTGTTCGAATTATCCACGGCAACGGCTTTGTTACGGTCTACGCTCATCTCCACGAATTTCGCGTCCGCCGGGGGCAGGAGGTTCGAAAAGGCCAGGTCATTGGAACAGTCGGATCCACGGGCTACAGCACAGGCCCCCACCTGCATTACGAAGTGCTTTGTAACGAGAAGAGCTGCAACCCCGCGGAATACCTGTTCCCGCAGGCCCAAGAACCCACCGCGCTATGAGTTCCCTGGAGGGACTCCTCAACGCCATCTCGCAGGCCCCGCTCTGGTGGGGACTGGCACTGCTGTTTGCGGGTGCGCTGATTGAATACATCTTTCCGCCCTTTCCGGGTGATACGGTCGTGCTGTTTGGAGCGTTTCTGATCGGCACCGGAACCTACCCGTTTTTCCCCACGTTCTGCTCGATCACCCTTGGCAGTCTCGTGGGCATGACGGCGGTGTATGCAATCGGTCTTTTTCTTCAGCCGCGGTATGCGCATCTCCGGGAAGGCCGGTCACGCCTTTTTTCGGCCAAGGCGCTGGAGAAAGTTGAGTTGGGATTTGTCCGGTACGGCGACTGGCTGATTCTGGCCAATCGGTTTCTGCCTGCCATTCGCGCCGTGTTTTTCCTGGCGGCGGGCCTTCTGCGCCGGCCCGGTGCGCGCGTGATCTCGCTTGGGGCAATCAGCCTGCTGGTCTGGAACTCATTAATCATGTATGCCGGCTACCAGGTGGGAAACCACTGGCCGCGGTTGCAGCGGATCCTTTCCGTCTATAACCGGTTCATTCTTGGGTTCCTGGCCGTTCTGGCTATTGTTTGGATTGTCCGCAGGATGTCAGCGCGAAGGCTTCCAAAACAAGACTGAGCACGCCAAGATCCAATTCTTAAGTTCTTTTCCGGGGCCGCAGGTGCAAAAAATAGTTTGCTGGCGAGCAGCGGAGAGGGGGGGATTTGAACCCCCGGTCCCTTGCGGGAACACACGCTCTCCAGGCGTGCTCCTTAAGCCGCTCGGACACCTCTCCGAAATTCATTGACGGCTTAGAAGATAAAGATTTGGGCCGTGACAATCAACGAGTGTTTGGAGGGAAGTCCGAATGGAAGATTCGCCTCCAGGGCCGGTGTGCGGTTTTTTTAATCGACTTTGCTCCGGCGCGTATCGCGTGGGCGCAGTCGCGGTCGGTAGCGACATTCAAAAATTACCGGCTGGTTTCTTTCTGAGGTGCCCTATCCGGCCGCCTGCCGTTCGAAATATTTCTGAATATCCCTGTTCTGCACGTTGACGGATTTGATCATGTTCTCGTGTTTGACCTTCACACGTCCCACAATCGGCAACTTGCATCCGGCATTGAGCCAACTCGCCGTGATCCGCAATGTGCGGCCCTTTGTTGCCGCGATAATTGAGAAGTAGTCCATATTCTCAATGTGCCCCCCTGCCCCGCGGATCTGCTTTGCTCCGGGCAGCATCGTTTCCTTCTCCAGGATCCAATTGCGCGACTTAACCCATTGCGACTGAGTGGAGTACGCAAATTGCGAATTGAATTTGGAATTCACCTCCCGGTACGATTTGAAACGAATTTTCCCTGCGGATTTTCGGAAAAACGTCCTCGCTTGTTCCAGCGATATGCTGCGCCGGTAAAGACGCGTGGAGGTCCGAAATATCCGCTCCTTCTGCAAAGCCAGAATTGTTTCCTGCATGCGCTCAAGCGGCACCGCGAACTCGCGCACATCCAAAAGGCCAATGGATTCCCCGTGCCCCGGAAGCTTCCGGGTAAGATTTCCGTTCCCCTTCCCGCATAATCGGATCATGCTTTCGATCGCGTCCGCCCGGGGATTGGAATCGAACATGATCGAGTAGGCGACCGCGCCAATGGACTCCTCATCCGGCGGTCGCCCCCCGGCAAAGGATGATTGAACCATGCAGATCAGAACAGCAAAAATGACAAGCGATTTTGGACCAAGCGCGCGTTGGAATTTGTGATTTGAAGAATGAACTGCGTATGGCAGTTCCGGGTCGAAAGGCATGTCAAACAACCTCCTATCTTGATGGCGGGAGAACAATATTTCTTGATTCCAAGATAGCAAAAGGGCAAGTAGATCGCATCTCCCTGTCCGCTCGCGGAGACAAAAGAGGATTTCCCGTCCATTCCGCCGGTCCACATCTGAGAGCAATGGGAGCAAAATCGCGCACGAGCACAGCCATCCTTTGACGGGTCCGCAAGGACGCGCCCCGTTTCATGCGCTTTGTCGAGTTTTCTTGTTAGCGACTTTGCCGGAGATTTATTTTATAATGCCTTAAGTGCTATGCGCCCGTAGCTTAATTGGATAGAGCTTCTGACTACGGATCAGAGGGTTGGCGGTTCAAATCCGTCCGGGCGCAAAACCTCCAGCCATTTTCTTTTTCTGGTAATACTTCTCAGGCGGGCCGCCGGGGACCGGGTGCGTGCGGCCGAGATCAGCGGGAATGAGACCGGCTTTGCGCAGGGGCGGTTTCGTTATTCCTTCTCGTCCTTTTCGTAGATGGGAATGATTTTAACATCCTTGACATAGGCGTGGAGCTTGTCGGCCTCGAACATATCCACGATCTTGCGATCGACGTACTTCACCAGGTTCTTGTACCCCATACCCGCTTCTTTCACAATCTCGTTCTCCCGCTCATCGGTCACAACAACCTCAATCAGAATCTTCAGCATCTGCTACTCCCTTCCGCCTGCGGCGGCGATAGACGGTCGGTGACGCCCGGCCTGGCCGAATTATCGGATAATCCCCCGTTCACTTTTCTCAACGAACTCCACAATCCGGCCGATCTCCGCCGAATTAGGAAACTCCCCTCGAATCTGGTCGAGCGCCCTGGACAGTGTCAAATTGCTTCTGTAAAGAATCCGATAGGCCTTCTGGATGTCCCCAATCGTCTGCTCCGAGAAGCCGCGTCGCGAAAGCCCGATTTTATTTACGCCCGAGGGTTTCAGGGGCTCGCCCCCTGCCAGGAGATAGGGCGGAACATCCATTGCTACCCGGTAGCCGAAGCCGATCATGCAATGCGTGCCGATCCGGCAAAACTGATGCACCCCGACAAGGCCGCCGACGATGGCCCAATCGCCGACCTCGCAATGCCCGGCGAACTGCGCCACATTGGCGGCCACAACATGATCTCCCACCCGGCAGTCGTGCGGAACATGGGTATAGCTCATGAATAGGCA
>CAYVZU010000041.1:0-12744 GCA_964455935.1 uncultured Fibrobacterota bacterium | reverse complement strand
ATCGGATCCCACAATTGTCTTTCCGGTTGCCTTGGTCCCTCGATGAAACGCGGCAAACTCCCGGATGATGGTGCGAGCCCCCACGATCAGCTGCGAATCCTCCCCCGCGTATTTCAGGTCCTGCGGGTCGTTTCCCAGGGAGGCGCCATGGTATACATGACAGTCATCGCCCAGGGTCGTGTTGCGCTCGATCCGCACGTTGGATTGAAGCCGGACATTCTTTCCCAAAACAACATTGGGACCCACAATACAATACGGGCCGATTTCACAGCCCTCCCCCATTTGAATACCAGGATCAACAATTGCCGTCGGATGAACTTGCGCGTCCATAAAGTCACTTCTTTCCCTGCTCGCTCTCGAATATCTCGAGCTGTTTCTTCTCCGCCTTAAACGAGTTGCCTGCCAAAATCTGCGGTCGTACCAAAATTACTACTTCGCGCTCGATCTTTACATCAGTCGTACTCGAAAAGAGATAGCGCAGAAGCGGAATGCTTCGCAAAACCGGAACGCCGGTTCGTTTTTTGATCACCTCGCTTCTGCGCAAGCCGCCCAGAACAAAAACCTCGCCGCTCTTGACGCTGATTTCCGTGCTCAAAGCGCGGCTGCCGACGATCGGCATTCCGTGAGGGTCCCAGCCCGTCAAATCGGTGATGGTCGGATAGATCTGCATGTTGATGCAGGAATCGAGCTGAATGACAGGAAGAATCTGGAGAGAAACGCCCGAGATGACAAAAGGAGCGGAGTTGGGCGCCTGAGCGCCGGGAAGACCCGGCGGCTGAAACTTGAAAGGCACCATCTCCTGCGCGCTCAGAGAGGCGTTGTTGTTGTTCTTTGTCACCAGCCGCGGACAAGCCAGCACCTTCGCCTTTCCATCTTCCGTCAGGAGGCCGACAAGGTCGGAGAGACTGACTCTGGCGCCGAGAACCAGCGTATTTTTGCCCACATCGAGAGTCGTGGCATCGGCAAAACCCGGCGGAACTCCCGGAGAAACAGGATCGCTAACACCCAACGAAATGCCCGTCCCCCCGCTTCCGGCCTTGCGCACCATCAACTGGCTGGAGGTGTTGGAGAGCCACTCGAAGATATTCACGCCCTTTTTGGAGAAGTACTCGGCGTCGGCTTCCAGGATATACGATTCGATCTGGATGTGCGGAACGGGAATGTCCAGACTCTGCACCAGGGCGAAAACCTCGTCGATCTTTGACTCGATATCGGTCACCAGAAGCGCGTTCTGGTCGGAATAGTTGAGCAGAGTCCCGTATCGCGAGAGCTTGTGATTGAGCAAGGTAAGAATATCGGAGGCAACCACATGCTTGAGGGGAATGGTGCGCGACACCAGGTTGTTGCCGGCCGTTACGCCCTTTCGATCCAGACTCTTGAGAGTCGATTCGAGCTTGGCCGCCATCTCCGGCGTATCCGTAACATACAAGGCGTTTTCCTTCTCATTCACGTATGCGGTACCATAGATGCTCAGCATATTCTCAACAACAAGCTTCAGCTCCAACGCCTTGGCTTCCCGGGGCTGAAACACGACGGTCTTGAGTTCACGGTATTCCTTTTCCAGGTTGTAAAACCGATAATCCTTGCCGGCATCGCCCTGGCCCCATGCCATCGCAGCCAGCAGCAAGATAAAGGGCGCGTTTGCTTTGAACTTCATTTTAAATTCCTCCTATTTTGGGCTGGTCCCGGCCAGAAAGGCCATGAATTTGAGCACGTCACCACGTACGGGAAAGGGCATTGTGCAGTTTCGCGCATTCAACCGTCGGGGATATACCATCTTCCCCTCGAAATCGGCAATCGGTTCGGACCCGCGGGCCAATAGCCGAATCACGTCCGCGGGCTGCAAAGGCCCCAGGCAACTCAACACAATCGAGGCAATGGCGCTGGCCACCGGTGCGGCCATGGATGTCCCCGAGAAACGCACATAGCCGCCGCCGGGAAAGGTGCTGAGGATCCCATCGCCCGGAGCGGCCAGATGCACACTGGTCCGGCCGTAGTTGCTAAACCAGGCCAGATGATCCAGTGAATCGGTCGCCGCCATGGAAAGGACATTTGACAGGCGATATGATGCGGGATAAAAAGGATATCGATCCGTATTGATGGACCAGTTGCCCGCCGCGGCAACAAACAACACGCCTTTGTCTCCGGCATAGCGGATGGCCTCTTTCATGGCCTGGGAGTCGTCGCCGCCGCCCCAGCTTGCGTTGATGATCCCGGCACCCATGTCAGCCGCATACACAATGGCCCGAATCGCATCGGAGGTAAGGCCGTACCACGTATGAATGAATTTCAACGGCATAATACGGGCCGCGCCGCTGATTCCCGCGACCCCGATTCCGTTGTTGTTGACGGCGGCGATCATGCCTGACACATGCGTTCCATGTCCGGCCCAGTCGGTCACATCGGCGGTATTGCTCCAGAAATTCCAGCCGGTTTCATCGTCGGCGTAGCCGTTTGCGTCATCGTCGATTCCATTGCCCGGGATCTCCCGGTCGTTGTGCCAGACACTGGCGGACAAATCCGGGTGCAGCCTGTCGATTCCCGTATCAATCACGGCCACAATAACCCGATCACGCTGTGTTTTAAACAAGGCCCATGATTCCGGTGCATCGATGTCCTTGTCTTGCGCGTTATGAAGCCACCATTGTTCCCGGAACAAGGGATCGTTGGGTTTGCCGGCCGGAGCGACTCTGTAATCCGGTTCCACGAATTCGACCAGCTTCGATAGCCGCAGAATCGGCATCACCTGCCAGGGCGGACTTTGCGGCGTAAGGCTGCAGAAATCCAACCCGATTGCGGACAGCCGGGATTTGACAAAAACCCCGTTTTGCGCATAGAGCCGCTGGATGTCCTCAACCGAATGGCCGCTTCGACGTTTGATGATAAGCTCCTGTGTTCCGGCCAAAGAGGATTGCGGCGAGGAGGCATCCGGGAAAGGTCCTGTCCAACCGGCAAAGAGAACCGATGTCAGGCACGCAAAGGCCAAACCAGACATCAGAAAGCTTCTTAGGGGTGGCATCAACAGGCCTTGGGCGGGATATTGCCCCAGCAGGTGATCTCGGTATTCCTTAAAAACAGGCCGGGCCATCAACAGAAACTAATCTTCAAGAACAGTAAGGGGCAAGAAGGGCCTTTTTGCGTTCAAATGAGGGTTCGCCAATTCAAGGCGATGCGCTATTCTATTTAATTTCAAGTGGTTAGGCAGCTTATGCAGGGCAATTTCCAAGAGTCAAAAACCTAAAGTTGCTCCTCAGTTCTTCCGATATACGGGATAAGAACTCCACTATACGGAGGGCAGCATGGCCGGAACTATACAACTTGGCGGACTAATTTCCGGGCTCGACACCAATGCGATCATCGATGCGCTGGTGAATGTCGAACGCAACAAGGTACGTCTGGTCGAGCGGCAGCAGGCTGCTTACGATCTCCGCCTTTCGGCCTACGGTGAGCTCACCGGAAAAATCAATACATTCAAGTCGGTTTCACTCAAAATCAACACGGTGCAGGGATTCGATCTCTTCAAAGGATCCTCGAGCGATGAAACCGCCGCAAAGATCACGGGATCGACCGGCGCCGTAGCGGGCGAATACTCAATCCGCGTCTTTCAACGCGCCGCGGCAGAGAAACTGTCAAGCCGTTCCGGCGCGCTCACAACGCAGTTGGACACCCTTGTCGGCGCCGGTGAAACCGCGCAGATCAAGATCAATGGAGTCACCTTCGATATTGACGACACCGATACGGCGCGCGATCTGATGCTTCGCATCAACAGCGCCAAGCAGGCAAACGGAGAATCGCTGGGGGTGAATGCCTCTCTCCTGAAGGCCGGTGAGAACGATTATCGCCTGGTGCTTGCCAGCGCAAAAGAAGGGGTGGACAACGAAATCGCTCTTTCCGACGAGGTGGGCACGGTTCTGCAGGACCTGGGCTATGTCGATGGCGCTGGATCCAAAGGCAATGTATCGCAATCGGTTCAGTTCACTTCAAGCCTGCCGATCCCGGAAACCGGGCCCATGGGGGCAACGGGCACATTCGCGTTCACGGGTTTCGATCACAACGGGAACGCTGTCGAAGGCTCGCTGGACCTTGCCGGAAAATCCACTGAAGACCTGCTGGCTTATATCGAAACGGCCTTCGATCAAACGGTTGACGCGTCTGTCGATGCCGGAGGAAATCTGACCCTTACGGATCGCACAACAGGACGCAGCCAGTTTGCGATAGCCATATCCGGTTCCGGCGATCTTGGGCTGGGCGCGCCAACGCTGACCCAGGGCGCCACAGGGACCTCGACAGTTACCGTGGCTCAGAATGCGTTTTTCATGATCAATGGAATCGCGGTTCAAAGCGACAGCAACACGGCCGACGACCAAGTGACAGGGATTACGTTCAATCTTTTGAAAGCCGATCCGGCTCAAGATGTTACGCTGAAAATCGAACGAGATTATGATGCGGTGAAGGGATTGGTGCAGGAATTCGTCGACGCTTACAATGGAATTTTGGAGTATATAAAGGAAAAGAGTCAATACGATACCTCGACCAAGACCAGCGACGACGGAGAAAAGCAGGCCTCGGGTCCCTTCGTCGCGGATTGGACCATTTCGCGGCTTCGCAGCGACATCCGATCCGTGCTCACAACCCAATTCAACCAGTGGGGCCCCGAACTTCCCAACAATGCGCTGTCCCGGATCGGGATCATCTCGGACGCAAAAACGGGCAAACTGGAAATCGATGACGAGAAATTCGAGAAGATTTTCAATGAAGGGTTTGACGATGTCGTCCGAGTCTTCGCGCCTTACAGCTCTTCGACAAACACCAGCATTACCATGGGACGCTTCTCGGCCAACACCCAGAGCGCGGCCTACAAGGTCGAACGGATCACGGATACGCAATACCGCATCAGCTCCGACGGCGGCCTAACCTGGACCGATAGCGACGTGCGATCAGCCGGAATGGACATTGTGACTTGGAGCTCCGGGCCCGCAAAAGGGCTCTCGTTGACCATTCCCTTCAGCAACACGGAGAATGCGGATTTCGTATTCACCAAGGGCATTGGCCAGCTGCTGAACGAGAAGCTGAGTGCGATTACCGATCTTCGGCAGGGCTACATGGTCACGAGCCAGACCAACATGCAGACCCAAATCAAACGATTCGATCTGAAAATCGAGGATCTCGAGGGCAGCCTTGACGATTACCGTGAGCGGCTTGTCCGGCAGTTCACCCAACTGGAGCAATCCATGAGCCAGATGCAAAGCCAAAGCTCGAATCTGATTTCCTCGCTTAGCGCATTCCGATAACCTGCGGAGGATGGGCCATGAACCGAATGGGATATGACAATTACCGCGGCGCCAACACCATCACGACTGACCAGACCAAATTGATCCTGCTCGTGTATGATTTCGCGATACGCCAGTGCAAGCAGGCCAAGGAGACATTCGGCAGCGACGACGTTCGCGGCCGGGCCAACCTGCTGAAGAAGGCCCAGCAGGCCATTACCGAACTGATGGCAAGCCTGAACATGGGCGCCGGCGGCGAAGTCGCCAAAAACCTGTATCGCTTGTACGACTACATGAATCGCCGGCTTATCGAGGCCAACATGAAGAAGGACCCGGCCATTCTCGACGAGGTCGTCAAACATCTTACGGGTCTGCGCGAAGCCTGGGTTGGCGCCTTCGACCAGTTGCGCAAAACCAGGTCACCGCTGCTTTCAACGCCAAACATGACCGCCGGCCTGGCCGTTGTAGGATAGCCATGGATTTTCAGAAAGAAATTCTTCCCCGAATGGATACCCTCAAGGGCTATTGCCGCCGCGGTATGGCCATTCAGCCCGACTTCTCGTCCGAGCCCGAAATCTGGAAGCAATCATGGGTCGAACGATCCGCGTGGATCGAGAAGGCCACGGCTCTCGACAAGGAGTTGCGTCCGCTGATCAGCGAATGGAAGAAAGGCCGTGATGCGGCCGACGCAAAGACTCGTCGGGCCATCGAACAAAGCACCGCCGAACTCGTATCTCTTTTCGAACGGCTCCACGCCGACAACAATCAGCTCTATCAATCCATGGTTCGCCAGCGCGAGATTGTCCAAAACAGGCTTCTGGATTTCGGCAAACAGCGCAAAGCGATCGCCTGCTACGCCGGTCACCAGGCATAGCCGCCCTCTTTTTCATCTGCTCTAATTGCGATTGGAGCGGAATTATTCGAATAGAATCGACAGGATCTTGGCCGCCAGCTGTAATTTGGGTTGATCTTCGAGGTCGCGGATCTTGCCTTGGGGGCCATACAACGTGACGGCATTGCGGTCGGTGCCGATTCCACCCGAGGTCTGGAAGGGGTTGTTAAGAGCCAGAAAATCGCAGTGCTTCTGTCGCATTTTTTCCAGGGCCGATGCCTCCGCGTCCCGCGTTTCCAGGGCAAAACCCACGATCCGCCGCGCGCCTTTGTTCCCGCCCGCCCAGGCCAAGATATCGGGTGTGCGACGGACGGGAATGGATTCCCCCAGAGTCGATTTCGGCGCTTTGTGCTGCTGCGGGTCCCTGGGCGCAAAGTCGGCGACCGCGGCATTGGCGATGAAGATATTGCAGGCGGAAAAGCGGGATTGAACAGCCTCGAACATCTCGTGGGCGGAAACCACGTCGATACGCTCGATCCCCTCGGGAGTCTTCTCCCCCGCCGGCCCCGCGACAAGCGTCACATGGGCTCCCGCGCGCCAGGCCGCCCGCGCCAGGGCAAACCCCATCTTTCCCGATGATGAATTGCTGATGAACCGCACGGGATCGATATGCTCGCGCGTTGGCCCGGCCGTGATCAGGACATTTTTGCCGGCCAGAAACGGCTTGGTATGAGAACGTACAATCCATTCAAAAATGGCTTCGGGTTCGGCCATGCGGCCTTTTCCCTGTTCGCCGCAGGCCAAAGCACCTTCGCATGGCTCAACAACCGACACGTTGCGCGCCCGCAATAATTCCATATTGGCCCTAACCGCCGGGTGTTCCCACATCACGGTATTCATGGCGGGCGCCGCCAATACGGGCCCCGCAAAGGAGAGATAGGTTGTGGTCAACAGGTTGTCGGCAATGCCCTGCGCCATCTTGGCAAGGGTATTTGCGGTGGCCGGCGCAATGACAAGGCAGTGCGCCCAACGGCTTAATTCAATGTGCTCGACCAAAAATTCTTTGGAGAAAAGAGCGGTAAGCGGCGGGTATCCGCTCAGCGTTTGCAGCACTTGCTCCGAGACAAATTCGCGGCCGGCTTGCGTAACAATACAACGGACTTCACCGTTCTGGCTTCGAATTCGACGGATCAGATCGGGAATCTTATAGGCGGCGATACCGCCGGTTATCCCCAGAAGGGTTCGTTTTCCGGTAAGCAGAACAAACCTCCGAAGGGCCAACTTATCGGGAACAGTTTTTTAAAAATCGAAGGTCGGAACTATCCCTCGAGCTCTTCTGTCGCAAGCACAACGCGGCCCTCAAGGACCTTCTCCAGGGCCACGGTGGTAGGTTTTTTCTTTTCTTCAATGATCCCCTGGAGAACCTTGGCGTTGACGGACCGGGCTTCCATGGCCGTCATCACGCTGGCGAGATACGGATTGATCGAGCGCTTCCGAAGAGTATACAATTGAGTTTCCAGCACAATGCCTCCTAATGGGTCAACGTTCTGTTATATCCAGCATCCCTTTATTCAATATTCTGCACCTGTTCGCGGATGATTTCCAGCCGCTCTTTGAGAGAAACCGATTCTTGTCCGATCAGGGAGTCATTGGCCTTTGAACCGATTGTGTTGACTTCCCGACCCATCTCCTGAAGCAGAAATCCAAGCCGTTTTCCAACCTCCTCCTGCAGCTTTAAGGACCGGCGGAATTGGTCAATATGGCTCTTGAGGCGGATGCATTCCTCTTCAATATCGAGACGCTCGGACATCACCCCGATCTCGGTCATGAGCCGGTTGGCATCGGGCTCCGCCTCGCCCAAAAGAGAGCGGATGTTTTTTTCAAGCTTTGCCCGATATTCCACAATGCGCTGCGGAGCCCGTTGGATCACGCGCTCCAGCGACTCCTCGATCGCGTCAAGATGCCCGCGTATCGCTTTTTCCAGCTTTTGGCCTTCGGCCCGGCGCATAGCATCGGTCTTTTCGAATGCCGAAAGAAAAACCGGCTCTAATTCCTTCCACAGCTTGATCGGCTCCACAAGAGGCGTTTCCCGGTTAATCAGGTCCGGATTGCGGCTGATCATATCGAGCGTGACATCCCCTTTCAGCCCAAAAAGCTTGCCGATTTTCCGCAATTCGCAGACATAAGCCTTAACCAGAACCTTGTTCCACGAGAACGTCTCGGCGGTTTCCTTGCCACCCTCGTCCAGAGTGGCGCCAACAAAAACGGAGCCCCGGACAAACCGGCCGGAAAGGAAGGAACGAATGTTTGATTCAGTGCTGGAAAAAAGCCGCGGCGTGCGGATCTGAAGGTCGAGAAAACGATTGTTGACCGTTTTGATTTCAACACTGACACGGCCCCAGGGTGTTGAAGCCCGAGCCAAACCAAAGCCGGTCATACTTCGTAACATTCGAAAGAAAATAGACTTCCGCACAGAATCGAGTCAATTTATCCCAAATTCTGCGTATCCTAAATTCTGCATATGCGCCAACGAAACAAATGGTTACAGCTGCGTCCCTGCCACAAAATCACGGTGGATGCCCCAAAGGCCCTTGTCCTCACTCTCTCACTTCATAACCTTGCATCACAGAACCTGTTACACAAAAACGCCTTGACCCTCCAAAATACGGAAAACTATTTTGGTTTCCGTTTCGTGAGGTAACGATGAAAATACAACTCAAATCCCTTGAAAAGGGACAGAACCTTATAAAGCTAACCGGCAATTTCGGAAAGAAGGACCGGGAAGAACTGGATCTTCTGGATACCGCGACGGTTGCGGGCAATGCCGAGCTTTGCGATGATGCGCTTTACCTTCGCTTGGAAGTACGATGCCCTGTCAAGCTCGAATGCAGCCGCTGTTTGGATGATTTTGCCCACCAGGCAACGGGGAAGCTGACAGCCGTCTATTCATGGAAGAAAAATCTGAAAAATCCCGAGGCCGATACCTATTTCGAATATATCAGTCCGGAGACATCGGAAATCAACTTGTCGCAGATTATTCGCGAAAGTATTATTTTAAGCCTTCCCATGAAGCCGCTATGCACTGAAGACTGCAAAGGTCTTTGCGGCGGATGCGGGGAGAATCTTAACACGGTCGCCGCATGCAAATGCAAGCAGGTAACCGTGGGGTTTGGTACCGTCTGAACGAAAGGTGGATACATGGCCGTTCCAAAGAAAAAAACGACCCGTCAACGCCGCGATAAGCGCAGGACGCACGACTCGTTGACGCTTCCCAACCTGGTGGCATGCCCCCACTGCAAGGCGCTCAAGCGGGCTCACCGGGTTTGTTCGAGTTGCGGATACTACGGCGGCAAAGAAGTTAAAATTCCGCAAGAATGATGACGGTACGTGTCGCAGTCGATGCAATGGGGGGAGACCACGCTCCGCAAGCCGTGGTTGAAGGTGTCGCGCAGGCCTTGCGCCAAACCGAAACCGGCCTTTCTGTTGTTTTAGTAGGAAATAGGGATATAATAGTGCAGGAATTGGGCCGCTGCAATGCCTCTTCCCTGCCAATTAGCGTCATTCACGCCGAGGAAGTCGTCCAAATGGACGATTCTCCATCCAAAGTCTTTAAAGCCAAACCCAATTCATCAATGAATGGGGCCTTGCGGCTGCAAGCGGAAGGCAAAGCCGACGCCTCGCTAAGCGCAGGCAATACCGGCGCGTTGCTCGTGGCCAGCATGTTCACTCTGGGGCGGATTGAAGGCGTTCAGCGGGCGGCCCTGCCGGTGGTGGTACCTTCGCTAAAAGGGCCTTGTGTGATGATCGACAGCGGCGCCAATGTGGACTGTAAACCGCCCCACCTGCTGCAGTTTGCCTTCATGGGAGCGGCCTACGCGCAGGCCATTCTGGATATGGCTTCGCCCCGTGTCGGCCTGCTATCTATTGGCCAGGAAAGCACAAAAGGAAACGAACTGACGCTGGCCACTTATCCCTTGCTGGAACAATCGGGTCTCAATTTCCTTGGCAACGCCGAAAGCCGGTCGATCATCATGGGCGGATTCGACATTATTGTCTGCGACGGATTCGTGGGCAACATCGCCCTGAAATTATTGGAAACCATCGCGCATCTCGTGCGCGGTGATGAAAAGACCGCGCGCCAGTTCGATTCGTCCCGCGCGGGAGGCACGCCGTTTCTGGGCGTCAATGGGGTCTGCATCAAAGCACACGGGGCCTCCAATGCCGAAGCAATAAAGAATGCCGTGTTGGTCGCCACGAAAGCGGTCCAGCAGGGCGTGAATGCCCGGATCAAGGATTATATTCGGTCCATGCCATGATACGCGCGCAAATAGCGGGAATCGGCATCGCTCTCCCCGAACGCATCGTCACCAACAACGATCTGGCAAAGCTGGTAACAACCAGCGACGAGTGGATTCGAACGCGCACGGGCATTGAGCAGCGCCGGATCCTGGAGGAAAACTCACCCGTTCAGGCTTCCGATCTGGGTGCCCAGGCCGCAACCCGGGCCATGGTGCAAGGCGGAATCAATCCCGAAGAAATCGACTGCATTATTTGCGGGACCTTCACACCCGATTTTGTTTTTCCTTCCACCGCGTGCCTGATCCAGGAAAAGATCGGCGCCCGCAATGCGTCGGCCTTTGATGTTCAGGCGGCCTGCTCGGGATTCGTTTACGCAATGAGCATCGCCGACGGGTTCATCCGCGCCGGGAAGAACCGGAAGGTTCTGATCGTGGGCGCCGAGATTGTCTCGCGCGTGCTCGACTGGACGGACCGCAACACCTGCGTTCTCTTTGGGGACGGCGCCGGCGCCATGATCCTGACCGCCGGCGAGGGCGATCGCGGGGTTCTGTCGACCCACATGGGCTCCGACGGATCCCTGGGAAACATTCTGACGCTTCCGGCCTGGGGTCATCCTCGTCACCTCACCATGAACGGCCAGGAAGTCTTCAAAAATGCCGTGCGGATGATGAAAGAATCTGTGCTGAAGGTCGTCGGCGAGGCCGGTCTGTCCTTGGGCGCCGTCGACTGTCTTGTCGCCCACCAGGCCAATATCCGCATTATCCAGGCAACCGCATCTCAGCTTGGAATTCCCATGTCGAAAGTGTTCGTCAATCTTAACAAGTACGGCAACACCTCCTCAGCTTCAATCCCCCTTGCTCTCAAGGAAGCCGTTGACGAAAACCGGATCCGCGAGGGCCAGGTTATCGTTCTGGTGGCGGTCGGCGGAGGTCTCACGTGGGGCGCTGCAGCCGTACGTTGGTAAAGGAAGGCCCTCATGGGTAAGAGTCTCTTCGTGTTTCCGGGACAGGGTTCACAGGCCGTGGGCATGTGCAAAGACATTTTCGAGAAGGACCCCACGGCGGCCGACCTGTTCCGCAAGGCGTCCGAGTACTGCGAATTCGATCTACCCAAGCTCATCTTCGAGGGTACCGAAGAAGAATTGAAGAAAACCGAGAATGCACAGCCCGCAATTCTTGTCTGTTCTTACGCTCTTTGCTCGGTGTTGCGGGATCGGGGCCGGATCCCCTCGCTTGTGGCCGGACACAGCCTGGGCGAATATACGGCCCTTCAAAGCCACCGTGAAGCTGGTGCACGGCCGCGGAAAACTGATGGCCAAGGTGGGAAAGCTGCGTCCCGGGGCAATGGCCGCCATTATCGGGCTTGCCGACCAGGCGGTTGAGGAACTCTGCCGCGAGGCTTCGGCTACCGGCGCGGTTGTTCCGGCCAATTACAACTCGCCCGAGCAGCTTGTAATATCCGGTGAAGTGCCCGGAGTGCTCAAGGCCATGGACCTGGCCAAAGCCAAGGGCGCCAAAAAAGTGGTTCAACTCCAGGTAAGCGGCGCATTTCACTCGCCGCTTATGGACGCAATTGCCTGGGAATTTCAGGAATTGCTGAAAGAATACCGCTTCCTCGACACCAAAATACCGGTAATTTCGAATGTGTCGTCCGAGCCCGTCACATCAGGCGAGACCATGCGACAGCTTCTGTTGCGCCAACTCAACTCGCCCGTTCGCTGGGTGGCGTGCATGGCCAAAGCACGGGAGACCGGCGCGGATTCCGTGGTCGAAGTCGGGCCCGGCAAGGTCCTCAGCGGACTGCTGCGCCGCATTGACCGGAATATGAAATCCTTTTCCGTTGAGGATCTCAACGGCGTTTCGGCCTATTTGGGGCAGGAACCAGCTTAAGAGAGTTCACGGTTGGCGGTTCTCAGTTCTCAATTGTCGGAACAGGAGATGCCTTTTAGCCTCGAATTCGCGAAACGGGGTGTCTCCATTGGTTTTCGTCCGCAACTGTTAACCGAGAACAATCAACCGCGAACTTCGCTTTATCACGGAGGTGAATAATGAAACGGCTCGAAAATAAATCGGCAATCGTAACCGGCGGCGGACAAGGCATTGGAAAAGCGATTTGCACGGCGCTGGCGCGCGAGGGCTGCAATGTCGCGGTCTGCGATATGAACGAAGCAACGGCGGGGCAAGCGGCGGCCGAACTCTCGGCCCTGGGTGTCAAAGCCATCCCCGTCAAAGTCAATGTAACCAACGCGGCCGAAGTCGCAGCCATGGTGGAAACGGCCCTGGCCGGGTTGGGCCAAATCGATATCCTGGTCAACAACGCGGGCATTACGCGCGACAATCTTCT
>CAYVZU010000040.1:0-28541 GCA_964455935.1 uncultured Fibrobacterota bacterium | reverse complement strand
AATCTACCGCGCTGAGGCCGAGACTAAAAGACGCTGATGACCGAAGGCTTACTATAATGCTATTTAGGCGCGCCCCAATAGCATCATAGGCGTCCTCACGCAAGATTTCAAATAAATCTTGCCGGTGAAGTCTTGAAAAAGCGCGCGAGCTTTTTTGCCGTTTCCTTCGATATGCCGCGCCGCCCCTTTTCCATTTCATTGATGCGCTGGGGCGTCATTCCCACCCTTTCGGCAAGCGCGCTTTGCGTAAGGCCGTCCCTTGTGCGATAGGCCCGCAGAGATTCGCCGGCGGTAATGCTCTTTTCCATTTCCTTGTACCAATCCGAATCCTTGGCCCGGACCAGGCGGTTTTCGTCATCTTCGAAATCGGCATCTTTCCCGTAATTCTTTTTCACGCCCTCGATAATCCATGCGGGAATAGTGCCGCTGATTTCAAAAAGCGGCCGTTTAGTATGGGGCTTTTTCACGACTACCAACATAATACACCTCAATGGTTATTGTGTTCTTCTCATGCTTCCAGTACGCAACCCATGAATAGGCAAGGTGACAATGGTATTTCTCTCTTTCCAGCCTGCAATCTAACCCATTTTGGGTTGGTTATCAACAGTCTGATTTGCTGCCATATTGTTACTGTGTCAAACCTCGTGGCAGGTTTGGGCTGTGTGTGCTTATGAACCCGCACCCACCAACGTTTTGAGCATGCCATTCAATCCCAGTATGGCGTACAGCGGGACAGATAGAAGGCCATCGGTAAACGACTGGTTCAACTGAGACACCCTTAATCCCAATGGCGAGGAGTATTCCTGCATGAACAGGCCCAGGCTGCTGAGAGTGCCGTATTTTCCAGCTTTAACATCAAGCGACAAAGCCATGGACCCCCAGGGTACGAGGTAACCGACTTCCGCATTGCTGGTCCGGGCCTTCCTGCCCAATAGTACAAACCGAGCCGGGCAAACGGGACCGCATAGACCATAAGTTCATGACCTGCGAACCGCTCGGCAACCGCACCAGCGAGGACGGCAAGAATATCGGATGCGGCAAACAACTCGCCCCACAAGCCGCAAAGGACATTGGGGCGCTGTTGTGCCATGAGTTTGCTGAAACGCAATTGCATCAATGCCGAAATACCCTTATCTTAAAATCTATGATTCGCAAAATCGGACTTATCGGCCGGACCTATCGCCACATTCAGCGTTATCGCGAGATCATTACCGTGATTGCGCGGCACGGCTTTGGCGATTTCATTTCCCGCACGGGAATCGAACGCTACCTGGGATTCGGCCGCAAGCCGGCCGAAGACGAGACTCTGGTCAAAGCCCGGTTATCCCGCTGGGAGCGGGTGCGCATGATCCTGGAACAACTGGGTCCCACCTTCGTCAAATTCGGCCAAGTGATGAGCAACCGGCCCGACCTGCTTCCGCCGGCCCTGATCAGCGAACTGGTGAAATTGCAGGACGCTGTCGCGCCCTTTCCCGAGCAGGAAGCCATCGAGACGGTCGAAGCGGAACTGGGGAAGCCCATCGGCGAACTGTTTGCCTCGTTTACGGCCACGCCCATGGCCTCGGCCTCGATTGCCCAGGTACACCCGGCCGAATTGGTCAACGGTGAAGCCGTTGTTGTCAAGATACAGCGGCCGCGCATTGAGGCCGTGATCGATGTGGACCTGGAGATCATGCTCCACCTTGCCTCGATGATCGAAAAGCACATCGCGGGCGCGGATCTGTTTAACCCCGTGGGCCTGGTGGAGGAGTTTGAAAAAGCCATTCGCCAGGAACTGGATTTCGAGATCGAGGCCTCCCACATCGAGCGTTTTGGGCGAAACTTTCAGCACGATGACACGGTATACATCCCGCTGGTATATCGGGAGCTCAGCACCAAGCGCGTCATCACCATGGAGCATGTGCAGGGCGTCAGGCTGTCGGATGTGTTGGAAAGGGTGCTCCCGCAATTCGATCGAAAGGTGATTGCCGCGCGCGGCGCACAGCTGGTGTTGAAGCAGATTTTCGACCATGGTTTTTTCCATGCCGACCCGCATCCCGGCAATATTCTGATCCTGGACGGAAACGTCATTGGCGTTCTCGATTTCGGGATGATGGGGTCGCTCACCGAGCGCCACCGCGAACAGCTTGGACTGGTGATGATGGGCGTGGTGAACAGAGATGCCCGCCGGGTCACGGCCACACTGCTCCGCTTGTCGGGAAACCCGCATGTGGAGAAGCGGGAACAACTCGAAAACGACATCGGCAAGATGCTCGAGGAATACACGTCGATTCCCATCCGCGACATCCGGCTGGAGGATCTGCTGAACCGGGCCGTGCGCATTGTCATGCACTACAGGCTGCGGGTCGCCCCGGATTTTCTGCTGCTCATGCGCTCCATCGTCACAATCGAAAGCATCGCGCGCAGACTGGATCCCGAGTTCGATATGATGGAGCATCTGCGGCCATTTGCGAAAAAGCTCTTGCGCGACCGGCTGAGTCCCGGCAGTGTTGCGCGCGACCTTTATGCCTCGGCTTCGGATTTCGGGGCTCTTTTCAAAGACCTGCCCTTGGACTTGCGCGAGCTCCTCGAACAGCTCAAACAGGGGCGGACCAAAATCGTCTTCGAGATCAAGGGACTCGACCCCATGCTGCGTTCGCACGAACAGATCAGCCATCGCCTTGTCACGGCCCTGGTCACCTCGGCGCTGATCATCGGTTCCTCGCTGATTGCCTTCTCCAACCTGGCACCCAAGTGGCATGGCGTTCCCGTGCTGGGCATTGTCGGTTTCATCGTCGCCGCTCTTGTGGGCATACGACTTCTTTGGGCTTCGTTCCGCAAGCATGGATAATCCAAAACGGCAAAGTCGGAAATAAATGGATAGGAGAACAGGACCATGAAAACCCGCCGTTTTCTTGCTCTCCTGCTGATTCCGATGCTACTGGACTGTTCTGCAAAGGCGTTTTACGGAACTCCGATCAAGAAACTTAAAGCCAAAGTCGTTTTGGATCCCGCCATTACGGGTGTTTTTCGCTGGAAAGAAGCCGTGCGCGGCAGCATCGACTCGGTTGGCCGCCATTTCGAGCAAGGCGCCGGGGTTGGGCTCGTGGTCGATACAATTTGCCTGTGGAACTCCGCCGGAGACGATTCGGGGTTTGCCTCCGACCGGCTGATGCGTGACATCCCGCGGGGCCGCGCGGACGTGGTCATCTGCTTCTCCGCGAAAGCGGAGGCCTCCGCCCGATCCATGGACGATTTGACCATGCTTCAATTCGGCTACATTCTTGTCGCTGTGTCCGAGCGCGAGCTTTTCTCGGGCGACTTGCCGGAAACGCAGTTGACGCATCGCCTGGCCAATTACCTGGGCGCGCTCAAGATGTATCCTCACCGGTACAGGAAGATGCTCCAGGATAACGAAAACATTGCCTACAAACCGGGGGTCGAGGTGTTCGAACGGCGCAAGACAGTCGAACTCCCGATGTTCCATCCCGGCAATTGCCGGATCATGGAGGTGATTGGAAACAGTCCAGCGCGCAGGCTTGAATGGAATGCGGCGATCTGGGATACGGTTCTTGTGACATACGCCAAAATTGTGAGGCGGTACGGGTTCTGGAAGACCGGGCCCAAAGACTACCTCGTCAACTGCGAACTCAATGATTTCTACCAATTCGATCCTTACAAGCGACTCTCGGATTGGGCCGCAATCTGCGGACTCGATTCGAGTGCCGCGCTTTACCTCGACAGCATGCAGCTTGTGGCCGAGCGGATTGTTCGCAAATGCCAATTTGATGCGAACCGGCCCGGCTTGATCTGCGAACACTACCGGGTTGTCAGGCGGTATTTCTCACAACCAGAACAGGACTGGCTTTCCGCTTTCTACGCCACCGCACAATGGCACCGGTGCCTGCTCCACCTTTGTCTTGGCCATGAGGAAAAAGCCCGGGTCGAGTTTGATGAATTTATCAAAAGTTCTATGCGGGCCGGTCCGGAAGAGGCCCGGTTCCGCCAGTCCTTCGCGATCCGGAAAGCTCTTTATGCAAAAATTCGAGGCGATGCCGCGCCGGATGCCGATTCCGTTGCAGCCGTTTCCGACACACTTGCCACGGAGCCGTCCGACGATTCGGTTCTGGTTCCCCTCGATTCATCCGCTGCCAAACCCGAATGATTGGCCTCCGTATTGCATCCCCGAATCAAACGGATTAGATTATCAAGAGCTCCTTCAGGGGCTCCATGACATAGGGGATGGAAGGTTGCACATGGATGCATTCTCGCGCAGAGATTTTCTGGCCGGTTTTGGAGCTTTAGGGGCGGCCTCTTCGGCTTTCGCCTGGAGCAAGGAAGAAAAAAAGGAAATTGACGGATTCCAGAAGGATCTTGCCGCATTCGAAAAACTAGCGGCCAAAGCGGCGAAAGTCGGCATCGCCCCTTCCGAACTTAAAGACCTCAAGAACGGCTATGCCACAACACAGCAGTCCTATAACCGTCTGGTATTGGCGTCCCTGATCCGCGCTGGTTTCGTGAAAGTTCTCAAAGACGAAAAATGCGAAGTGCGTTGTGTTGTCACCTGGTTCCCGCCTGCCGATGTGCAGTTTGGAAATCTCGAAGACCATGTGAAGGTCGCCTGCCAGATGTCGGATACCAACTTCGACCGCATTGTCACGGATGAAGATGCGCTGAATTATCTTCGCGGTACGGTCAAAGAATTCGGACACGGATAGCGAAGACCATCCGATCTTTTGTGGCAAAAGCATGATTAAAGGCTTGGCGGCAATTTACGATCAGCTGTTTCCTTTCGAGGAGCAGACGCGCGTGTTCTATCTTCGCGAACTGGGGACTGTTGATGGGGGAGAAGAGTTGCGACCCCTCGCCGTTGATGTTGGATGCGGCACGGGGGCGCTGCTGGCGCTGGCCGCCGAACGGGGGTGGAGGGGGTTGGGAATCGATCCGGATACGGACATGATCCTGGCCGCCCGGACCCGGCTGGGCCGCACCGGCATGGTCGAATTTCGAAAAGCGACCATGCAGGAAAAGCTTCCGACCGGAATCGCCGACCGCCTTTTCTGCACGGGCAATACCCTTAGTTTCTGCCAAAATCTGCATGAGGTGAGGGCGGTCCTCGAAAGCTTCCGCGCCACTCTAAGGGAAGAGGGTCGATTGGTGATCCAAGTCGTGAATTGGGACCGGATTGACCCGCGAAGCGCTTACGAGTTCCCTGTTCTTTCCGTCCTCCACGGGGGCGTTGAATACACTTTTCACCGGCGCTACATCCCGCTGGTCTCCGGCCAGAAGATGCTCTTCGAAACCGAGCTGCGCACGGCCTCGAGCCGGCACCGCGAGACCGCCGAAATGGCGATGATCCCGGCGGATTCGCTGCGCCGGATCGCCGGAGAAATCCACTTTGGGGACATTCAACTGCTGGGCAGCTTCAACGGCGAGCGCTGGACTCCCCAATCACCATTGACGATTCTTGCAGCCAACAGAATGTAACCGGCCTGGGGGCTCGTGCGCGGACCTGCCAAACGGGGCCCCGGAATTCGCCCCACCACCTGTCCAACTCATTACGGTTCCAGGGTCCGCCGGATCGCGCAAGACCTAATAGTGCTCGGTCATTCCAGGCACACACTTGAGAGGAGAGTTATTTTAATTCGCATGAAGCGCATCTATGTCCGGTTCCCCAACTGGGTGGGCGATGTGGTGATGGCCACCTCGCTGCTTTCGGCCTTGCGCCAATGTTGTCCCGCGGCGACAATCGAAGTCGCTCTCCGCGCCCATCTGGTTCCGCTGCTGTGGGGCAATCCGGATTTAAACGAGCTGCTGCCCATTGGGCGGCCCGAGGAGCATAGCGTACCCGCCCTGATGAAATGGCAAGGGCGCCTTCGCGAAAAGCGCTTTGATGCCGCCCTGATTCTGGCGCCCTCGTTTTCGTCGGCGTTGCCGCCGGCCCTGGCCCGGATCCCGATGCGCGCCGGGTGGGCGGAAAACGGCCGGTCTTTTCTTTTGACCCATGCGGTCCATCGCAAACAGCCATTCTATGAACAACCAATGATCGACCAGTATGCTGCTCTCCTCAAATCCATCGTTCCCGAGGCCCCCTCCTCCTTGCCAAACCCCAGACTGATTCTGACCGATTCCCATTTGCAGCTTGCCAAAGAAGCCGTTGCGCGATGCGGCCTTGGCAGGCTGGAAAAGCCCTTGATCATTTTGGCAGCGTCCGGGGCGCGCGGCCCGGCCAAGCGCTGGATTCCAAGTCGCTTTGCCGCTGTGGCCGAGATTCTGCATCGTCAGGGCGGCGGCTCCATTGTTCTGGCGGGCGGCGGTCCCGGCGACGAATCGGATTTGATGGCGGTCAAAGGTTTTGCCGGGCAGGGCGTTGAGGGAATCTTTGTCGGGGAGCAAAAAAACGGATTGGCCGAATTGACGGGCCTGATTTCCAAAGCCGATCTTGTTATCGGCAATGATACTGGGACGCTCCACATGGCCGGCGCTCTGGGCAAACCCGTGGTTGCGGTTTTTGGATCGACGTCCCCCCGTTGGACACCGCCGCTGGGTCCGTCCACCACGATCCTCTTCGAGCCTGCGCCGTGCAGCCCATGCTATCGCCCGGTTTGCCGGTTCAAGCGGCACTTTTGCATGGAAAATGTAACCGTGGATATGGTTGTGCAAGCAGCGAGCCGGGCGCTTCAAACCTCAATCCGAAAGATGCCCGCATGAAGGCAAAGTCGCGAATTCTTGTTGTGCGCAATGACAGGCTGGGCGACCTAGTCCTGACTACGCCGGTCTTCGACGCCCTCAAGCATGCCATGCCTCAGAGCCGCATTACGGCCCTGGTTTCTCCCGCCAACCTCGAACTGGTCCATGACAATCCGTTTTTGGACAGCATTCTTGTGGATGAGTACGACCACACCCCCGTTGGGCTATACCAACTGGTGCGCGATCTGCGTCAGTGCGGCTTCGACGCGGCTCTGATGGTGGTGCCCACGTTGCGCATGGCCCTGGCGCTTATGTTGGCCGGCATTCCCCTGCGGACAGGTCCTACGACACACGCCTACTGCTATGCGCTCCTAACGCGACCCATTCGCCAGCGCCGCTCGCGCGTGGAGAAGCACGAGGCCGAGTACAATCTCGATCTGCTCTCCGGGTTGGGCGTGAAGGCGCCCGCAGACCCGCGTGCCTGGGTCCATCCCGATCCGGAAGACGTCAAATGGGCGCGCCAAAAGCTGATGTCTCTCGGCGCCTGGTCGCAGGGGCGCAAACTGGTCCTGGTGCATCCCTGCTCTTCGGGTTCCGCGCGCAACTGGAAGGAAAACCAGTGGGCCGCATTACTCAAGTACCTGCAGGACGACGGCCGCGCAGTGTGCGTGTTGACCGGTACGCAAAAAGATCGCAATACCATCGACCGTTTCCTGTTCCATTACGGACTGTTGGCCAAGTCGCTGGCAGGGCAGACGACGCTGGCCCGGTTCATTGCCGTAATCAGCCTGGCGGATTTTCTGGTGGCGCCCAGCACCGGTCCCCTGCATCTGTCAGCGGCGCAAGGGGTTCGCACAGTGGGCGTTTTTTCGCCCATCCGGGTGCAGAGCCCCAAACGCTGGGGTCCCTGGAAAGCCGACAATGCCAGGACCTTCGTTCCGGATGTGAGCTGCCCGGCCGTTTTCAAATGCGAGCGCAACCAGTGCCCCCATTTCGATTGCATGGACCGTGTGAGACCCGGGGACGTTTACAGGGAAATCAGCCGATGCCTGTAAGCGTGACAGCACCGCAAAGGGCGCTTATCATACGATTCTCCTCGGCCGGAGACATTGTCCTGTGTTCTGCTCTGGTGCGGTGCGCGCGGAAGGCCTGGCCGCAGGCACGACTGGATATGCTTGTTCGTGACGACCTTATTGAGCTTGTCCAAAGCAGTCCGCGCTTGACCAACACATATGGTCTGAAGCGTTCCGCGAACATGACCGACCTGTTGGAGTTCGCCAGGAAGCTACGCTCCAACGATTATGACCTGATCATCGATTTGCACAACAGCCTTCGAAGCCGGATCATCCGGCTGCTGATCGGAGCCCGGGCGCAAACCGTTCTTGGAAAGCGCTCCGCAAAACGCTGGCTCCTGATCCAAACCAAAGCCGGCCTGTTCCGCGATACTAAACCCATGCTCGAGCGCTATTTCGAGCCTGCGGAGAATTGGGGCATTCGCTATGATGGCCAGGGCGCCGAGATTCATGTCTCGAACGAGCGCAGGAAAAGAATTTCGTCCCTGCTTGCGGGTCTGGCGGGCCGGC
Organism: uncultured Fibrobacterota bacterium; assembly: GCA_964455935.1. Classification (GTDB taxonomy): domain Bacteria; phylum Fibrobacterota; class CAYVZU01; order CAYVZU01; family CAYVZU01; genus CAYVZU01. The sequence goes on along the minus strand of CAYVZU010000040.1, from coordinate 20,289 downwards.
CGCTTGTGGGCCTAGCCGCGCATGCCTCGTATTCAAAGAAGGCCTACCCGCTTGATCAATTTGCCGAGATCGGCCGGCGGATTCTGGCCGAAACGCCATGCGGCCTGGTGCTCTTTGGAGCATCCGGAGACCCAAAATTAAGCCTCAATGCTCCAGGCCGGATTCTTGATCTGCAAGGAAGCGCGGACATGCAGGAGGCGGCCTGTGCTGCCGGATGCTGCCAAATTGTGATTACGAACGATTCGCTCATGCTTCATCTGGCCGAGGCCGCGGGCGCGGACGTGCTGTCGCTGTTTGGCCCAACAACTCGCGATTTCGGCTATTTTCCATGGCGGCCCGGCTCCAATGTCTTCGAGGTTGCCCTGGCCTGCCGTCCCTGCTCCAAGCACGGCCGGGGGGATTGCAGTCAAAACGAACGGTATTGCTTTACGCGAATCGATCCCAGCCGGATCGTGCAACACATCAAAGACAAAATCAATGCGGGCGGGCGGGAAAGACGAGTTGGAAGTTGAAAGATAGTAAATAGGAGTTAGTAGTTTCGGAAGAAGAGAAGAATAGAATCATAAGCAACAATCAAGGTTTCCGAATTTCAACTCTTAATTACAATATACCAACTATTATCTATTAACTTTCTTTGTGCGGTTACATGGAACCATTCTACCAGGCTCTATATAATTATTTGATCTATCCGGCCATCATCGGCGGGGCGCGATTGGCGTCGCCCTTTCATCGCAAGGTGCGCGAGGGGTTTCGCATTCACGAGCATGCGCTGGAGCGGTGGAAGGAAAAAGCGTCCGCACTCCCGGCCGATAAGCCCCGGCTGTGGTTCCATGCCACATCGACCGGCGAATTCGAAGCGGCCCGACCCGTGATGGATCTGCTGCGGGAACGATTGGGCCAAAGCGTTTCGATCCTTTTCAGCTATTACTCCCCAACGGTCCACAAGACCGCAACGAGCTACTCCACGGCGGACCTTTGCGAGATTCTTCCTCTCGACACCCGCCGAAGCGTGCGCCAGGTCCTTGACTGGGTGCGGCCGGATGCGTTGATCTTCGTGCGCTATGACACCTGGCCCAACCTCATTTGGCAAGCCTCGGCCCGCGGCATTCGCCTGTCTTTGATCGATGCGCTGTTGCGCAAAGGCTCCTTTCGGGTTTCCTCCCGGCTTGGCCGAAGTTTCTCGCGCGGCCTCTATTCGAAATTTCACTACATTGGTGCTGCCGCGCAATCCGATGCGGACCGGCTGCAATATTTGTGCGGTGAAACAACAACACTTCGGCTTGTTGGCGATTCGCGCCTGGACCGGGTCAAGAACCGGAAAGACCGGTCGCGGGCGCTGCGCATTCCGGAACGCCTGCGTAACCGCGAGGAGGACGTCCTGGTTTGCGGGTCCACGTGGCCCAATGACGAAGAGCGGATTGTGCCGGCCCTGCGCCAGTTGCTGGACGGCGGGTTGCGGCTTCATGCCGTCATTGCCCCGCATGAGCCCACCCGGCGACATTTGGAGGGCCTTGAGGCCCGTCTGCGACGTCACAATCTTGAAGCGGTCCGCTATTCCGATGTCGTCTCCGGCGAATCGCCCAAGGCTGTAACCATACTCGATGGGGTCGGGTTCCTGGCCGAATTCTATCAGATGGGAACGTTTGTCTACGTGGGCGGCGGCTTTCTGCATTCGGGCGTCCACAACACAATGGAGCCGGCGGTGATGGGACTGCCCCTGCTTTTTGGCCCCCGCATCGAGAACTCACCCGAGGCCGAGGAATTGGTGCGCCTGGGCGCGGCGCATTTGATCTTCAATTCCAGTGATATCGCACGTCGAATCGGCGAGTGGGTCCGCAAGCCCCAACTCAGGCAACTCGAGGGGACCAAAGCGAGCACCTATATCGAAAACAACTTGGGGGCCTCGCAGCGCTACTGCGACGATCTGCTGAATCTGATCGGCGATGGAAAAGGTCTGCGCATCGATCACCTTTGCTGATCCGACGATAACCAGCCCCGCCTTGGGACACCCATCTCCGAAAAGGTATTTTTCTCAGCAATGCTATGAAACCACAGAGTAGCACTGAGGTTGGAAAAGAGGACACAGAGAGGAGAAAGGACCTTTCGGGCGCGCAGCGCGCCAGCAAGATTACCCTCTGTGTTCTCATTCTCAACTCGGATTTCTGCCTGTGGTTTCATGAGAACCGGAGTACTTACTTTTCTTATTTTATGAAAATTGGACACGGTATGACATGTCCCTGCGCGACATAAAAGAAATGCTTAAGAATTTACCCAACTCTCTTGGTTACTATGGTCTTTATGGCGGACGGTATGCGCCCGAGACGCTGATTCCTGCGCTCGATGAGCTGGAACAGGCCTATCGCAAGTACAAAAGCAATTCGCAATTCGAGGCAGAACTGGCGCGGCTTTTCAAGGACTACTCGGGAAGACCCACGCCGCTTTATTTCGCCCGGCGGCTAACGAAGGAACTTGGCGGCGCCAAGATCTACCTCAAGCGAGAGGACCTCAACCACACGGGCGCGCACAAGATCAACAACTGCCTGGGCCAGGTCCTGCTGGCCAAGCGCATGGGTAAACCGCGTATCATTGCTGAGACCGGTGCGGGCCAACATGGCGTGGCAACCGCCACCGTGGCCGCGCTGTTCGGGCTCAAATGCACGGTCTACATGGGCGAAGTGGACATCAAACGCCAATCGCTTAACGTATTTCGCATGAAGCTCCTGGGCGCCGAGGTGCGGCCGGTTTCCAGCGGAAGCAAAACACTCAAAGACGCAATCAACGAAGCCCTGCGCGACTGGGTCACCAATGTCAAAGACACACATTACGTGCTTGGCTCGGTCCTTGGTCCGCACCCCTATCCAATGATCGTGCGTGATTTCCAGAGCATCATCGGCCGTGAGGCGCGCGCTCAGATCAAACAGAAAGAGGGTCGGCTTGCTGACCTGCTTGTCGCCTGCGTGGGTGGCGGCTCCAACTCCATGGGACTTTTCCATCCCTTTTTAAAAGACAAATCCGTCAAAATGATCGGCGTGGAAGCAGGTGGCCGCGCAATCAAACCGGGCCAACATGCGGCCCGATTTGCCGGGGGCAGCCTGGGAATTCTTCAGGGCACGCGCAGCTACGTGCTTCAGAATGAAGACGGCCAGATTCAGGACACGCATTCAATCTCAGCCGGATTGGACTATGCCAGCGTGGGGCCCGAGCATGCTTTTTATCACGACAGCGCCAGGATCCAATATGTGCATGCCTCAGACAAAGAAGCCATGGATGCTTTCTGCAAACTCTCGGAACTGGAGGGCATTATCCCGGCTTTGGAGAGCGCACATGCTGTTGCCGAAGCGATCAAAACCGCGCCGAAACTCTCGAAGAGGAAGATCGTGATTGTGAATCTTTCGGGCCGCGGCGACAAAGATGTTCATACCGCCGCAGATTACCTGGGAGTGAAAGTATAGATGCGTAAATGCGTTGCTGCGTGGATGCGTGAAGGTGGGATATCGTGACTAGAATCGAATCGAAATTTGCGGAGCTCTCAAGCCGGCGCAGAAAAGCTTTCATTGCCTATGTTACGGCCGGCCATCCGAGCCTTGAGAAAACCCTTGCCTTGGTGCCGGTCCTGGAAAAATCAGGGGTGGACATCCTGGAGCTTGGCGTGCCTTTCAGCGATCCCATGGCCGACGGGCCGGTGATCCAGAAATCCAGCGAGTGCGCTTTGCGCAATGGCGCAACACTCCGCAAAATCCTAGGCGCGGTCAAAGAAATAAGACGGCAGAGCGAAATCCCCATTCTGCTGTTCAGCTACTTCAACCCGGTGCATAAGCTTGGGATCGATCGTTTTGCGGCCGAAGCAAAGGCTTCCGGCGCGGACGGCGCGTTGATCACGGATCTTTTGCCCGAGGCTGCCGGCGAATACAAAGCAGCCATGGACGCGGCCGGGCTTAACACCGTATTTCTGGCGGCGCCCACCACGCCGGCTTCGCGGCTGAGAGAAATCAGCCAGTTCAGTTCCGGATTCATTTACTACATCTCCCGAACGGGTGTCACGGGCGCGCGCGAATCGCTTGTTCAATCCCTTCCCGATCAGGTCGGTCGTGTGAAGAAGCACACAGCGCTTCCAGTGGCTGTCGGCTTTGGTGTATCCACAGCCGCGCAGGTGCGTGAGGTGGCGCAGTTTGCCGATGGAATTGTCGTGGGCAGCGCCATTGTCAGCGAAATTGAGCGGACCCGCGGCGGCCCGGCGGTCGTGGGCGAGTTTGTGCGGACGTTGAGCGAACCTTTACAAGTTTGACAAGATCACAGGATAGGATAGGACAGATCCATAAAATTGGAATCCTGCCAATCCGGTCCAAAATAACTGGCGTGTTCCGTCCAATACCTAGTAATTTATCCTCATGTCCACACCCGATCTTGATGGCTGGCGAAGCCGCATTGACGAACTGAACGCAAAGCTTGTCCAACTCCTCAACGAGCGCGCCAAGTGCGCGGTTGAGATTGGCAAGGTGAAGAAAAGGCACAACCTTCCCGTATACGACGCCCGGCGCGAAAGCCAAATTCTCGAAAAAGTCCTCAGTTCCAACAAGGGCCCCCTCGGCAACGAGGCCCTGGCGCGAATCTTCAAGACAATCATGGAAGAAAATCGCGCGATGGAAGAATAGAACCCCATTTCAATTGGAAAAGTAACGACTCAGCACTTCCGCCATCACGCCTTGGTTCGCCCCCGTTCCCGCCCTCACCGTTGAAACCCTGCATTGGAAAATGTAGTTTAAAAGCGTACATTTTTTTGGAGGTGATATGGGTATCCGCCGCCGCAATTTTGACAGCACAGCCATAGCTCTGCTCCTGCTGACATTGCCTGGCCTGTTCGGCTGCACGCCCCAGTACTTCTGGCCGCAGAAGGATATTGCGGCCCGTGAGGTGAACTCGTCCGATCTCCGGAACAAAATCCTGATTGCCTCTCGCCAGAGCGCATTCAAAGAGGCCGTGGTGAAGCGGATTGAGAACCATTATCGCGGTAAGGATGTTTATGTCAAGATCATCGGGCTGGGACAGCTGGATCGCCGGAGCGACTCGACCTTCAGCGCAGTTGTATTGGTCAATACCTGCCTGGCCTGGGACATGGACCGCAATGTAAAGCGCTATCTCAAAGCGCACCCGCGGCGGTCCGGGCTTGTGATTGTCACCACCTCGGGCGATGGCCGTTGGGCGCCAAAACAGCCGGATGCCTTTGACGCGATTGCCTGCGCGTCGGCCGATTCAAGGGTTGACGAGGTCACCACATCGGTTCTGAGCAGTCTGGAAAAGCATCTGGAGGCGGATTAGGCGCGGGGGCAAGCAGAAACAAGAACGGACTTATCTCCGCAACCGGTTCAGGGCTTCACGATAGGGATCGGCGTTGAAGTTCATGGCATCCGCTAGGGCCAGTACGTCCACGGCAAAATTGTATTCCTCGGCCTGGCGCGATGGATTGCAGATCGCGGTGATCCATTCCATCATTCGTTGCTCCAATATCTCATACATCCGGTTCTCGCTGTCGCGCTTGGTGTAGGGGATTTTGAAATCGTTGGCAAACTGCACCAGGTCATGAAGCGCCCTGCAATCGGCGCGGCTTCGCGAGGTGGCCAGTCCCTTTAGCAGAGCGTGAATGCGCTGCTGCAATGGCGCCGACAGGGACATCTTGTCGATTTGTACTCCCAGCGTCCGGGCCAGCTTCGACAAATCCCATAGCGGCGGCGTCTTGGCCTCGGCCGGCCCGCGAATGTAGCCTTCCGCATTTTCCAGGAACCTGCGCGTGAAAACACATTCCAGCAGCGCGCGTTCATGGGCTGGCAGCACGGGCGCGCACTGCGCCAGCACGCGGGCCTGCTCGATGACGCGGTCGCTGAATTCCCTGTTGCGCTCGTTCCATTCGACCGTGTAGCGCGCGGCCGCGGATTGCCCAATCTGCTCCCGCCGGTCGAAGAGCAATTCCTCAAGGCTCAAGGGCCGGCTCGAAAAGAGGCTGGCGGCCTTGCCGGGAAACTGGCCGGCATCGAAGGGAATGGATTCGAGACCGTGCCGGATTTCCGCGGCCCGTTCGCTGGCCGTATGGCAGACCATGTTGCCTTGTGCATCAAAAAAGGCGGCGCAAAGAAGCTCGCGCCAGTTGCCCGACAGCGCATCCTGCACCGCCACATCACACACCACGGCGTTCCGTTTTGGGTCACCCTTGGGGTGGACCGCGGAAGGCCGGACCCGGTACGAATAAACCGGCCGGGCGTCGTCCATTTCCAGCAGCAACGATTCGAAGGCAAAGAACGCCGCCGCGCGCACGGGATCGAGCACGGCATTGCGCACCGCTTCCAGGTAAATGTCCTTGCCCGTCTTTTCCCCGATGTTGCTTTTGGCTTCTTTCAGTTCGTTCAGCAGCAGGACTTCCAGGTGCGCATCGCAGTAGGGCTGGAGCAATTCAATGGCGCGGGCGGCAAAGATCATGTTTTGCACGGTCTCAATTCCGCTTATGTCCGCGAAGAACCATGCGCAAGAGGTGAATGAGAACTGGATCATGCGCTGGGCTTCCAACAGAAACAGGGCTTCCTGCTTGTCGGCGGCCCGCGCAATCTCCGCCCGAAGATGCTTTTGCAAAAACGCGGCAAGGGCCTGGGTGCGGTCGTCGGATGAGATCACGTCGATGTAGGCGTCCCGCGCTTCCCAGGGAGACCGGAAGAGCCGGCTGCCTTCGCGCTCCAACAGCAGATCCGCCTCGGCCTTGAGGACCTCGAAGCCGCGGCGCAACGCGCCGCGCCACTGCTGGTTCCATCCAGGTCCCGCTCCGGTGGAACAGCCGCAATCGCGCGCCCAGCGGCCCACGCCGTGGGCGCAGCTCCAGGAACTGCCCTCGCCGTGGGCGTCCTTCAGCTCGGCTTCCATTTTGGGCGGGAACAGTTCGAGGTAGTAGCCATAGTTCACCGGCTTGATCCGCGCTGGGTTTGCATACAGGCCAAAAAGGGCGGCCAGACACATGTCGCCGAACGGCTCGTGATGACCGTATACCTCGCCATCGGTGGCGGCGCTGACCAAAAACGGAGTGTTCCCGTTGCTTCCCCTGGCATAGCCCGCGATCAACTCCGTAAGATTTTTCGCGTCGCGCAGAAAATGGGCGAAGCTGATTCCGTGGGCCAGGGGGCCGTGATAAAAGAAAACATCGAGGTGGCCGTCCATCGTGGGCCGGCCCTTCTCGTCTTTGGGGAAAACCCGGTAAGCCTGGCTGGAGTCAATGTCGGCGCGCGTGACGTCCGTCCATTCGGCCTTATCGCCGCCCAACTGGCGAACACGCAATGCCTGGTGGGGAGAGAGAATCACATACCGGATATTTTCCTGAATCAGGCACTCGACCGTTTCGCGATTGATGGCGGTTTCGGCCAGCCAGATCGACTCGGGCTCGCGATCGAACCGTCGATGGAAATCCGCCTTGCCCCATCGAATCTGGGTCAGCTTGTCGCGCCGGTCCGCCAGCGGAAGGATGACATGGTTGTAAACCTGCGCGATGGCGTTGCCGTGGCCGTTGTTGCGCTTGCGGCTGATCCGGTCCGCCTCCAAAATGCGGCTGTAGGCTTCGGGGTCCTCCTGTTGGAGCCAGGCAAAAAGAAGCGGGCCGAAGCCAAAGCTGATGTGTTCGTAATTGTTGAGAATGCGCTGAATGCGGCCTTGTGGATCGAGCAGGCGCGAGCAGGCGTTGGGGATGTAACATTGTTGGGCAATGCGCTGGTTCCAGTCATGATCGGGCGCGGCGCTGGGTTGGCGCTCGATGCGCTGGGTCCAGGGATTTTCACGCGGCGGTTGGTAGAAATGCCCGTGCAGAACCAGATAGATCGGATTTTCAGCGCTGCTCATTCGTGCAGGAATTCCCGGTGGATCAATGTGGCTTGGAAGATCCGGGCCTCAGGGCAGCCAATCGAAGGGCCGGCCGTCGAGCGTGGAGACCTGTCTGGCGCCGAGTTGCGCCCGCAGAACAGCCAAGCCTTCCGCCAAAACGCCTTCTCGGGTTTCGGCCTTGTTCCTGAACCATTTCTCGGTTTCTTTGCCGATCCGTGTATAGGCCTTGTCGCCGATGAAATGGTCGCCAATCTGGATTTCCAGTGTCTGTTTCCGGCCGTCAATAAGAACGTGCTTGATCCAGCGAATTGCCATAGACCAAATATATAAAATGAAACGACTTTCGAGGAAGGGGTATGGGTCAAAGGGTCAATTCCGGGTGCCGGCTGTCCTTGGCCGGAACTCTACCATTGTTGCTGCTGGTTCCGGCCGGCCGAAGTCTGTTCCATGCGGTTCAGGTCCGGGCCTTTTTGTCCCGGAACGAAGTCATCAATGCCCGGATCAAAACGACCTGCCGCCAAAGAACGAGCCCGGATGCATCGCCGAAGTCTGCATCCTGTCCTGGGGGCTGGCTGTCCGGAACTGATTTCCGAGGTGTTAAGCACATTGTGCGCGAGCTGGCCTTGGAAGACATGATAATGCTGGTTGCCGCGCATCAGATTAATTTTGTCCGGGGAGGTGGCCAATCGGATCTGCTTTCCTTACGACGGCGTCGTTTACGAGGAAGGCCTGCCGGACCGGATTCTTCGCAAACCGCAAAGAGAACGAGGCAGGGCTTTTCTTAAAAGTGTTTGCGGAGTATGATTGAAGCATGCAGTGATGAAAAAGCCGACCGAACATTTGTGGACCGGAGAGATTCGGTCTTTCCCCTCATGCGCTGGTTCTCTTTGCCAACCGCAGAGAGCCTATTGCGGCCAACACCAGTTATATTATCTTCATTATTGGGCTGGAGCTGCCTGTCAGGGAAGGTGGGCAACGCCGCGACCAGGTCCTTGGGCTATTGAGGAGGAATTATGGAAATCGAAATCACTCGTTCTAACCCGGATATAGCCCTTTTAAAGGTGACCGGCGAGATCGATCGTCTGTGCGGGTCCAAGCTCATGGCCGCACTGGACAAAGCAAAGGATTCCGAAGAGATCCACCTCGACCTTTCCTTAATTGGCTATGTGGGTTCGGCTTTCGTCGATACGCTGGTGATGTTCCGAAACCGGCTGCCGGAAAACGACGCCAAGATCCGCATCATCAATCCCTCGCCCGATGTGTTGGAGATCTTCCGGATCACCAACCTGGACCGGATTTTTCCAGTGATCCGCACCTGAGTTTTTCTGTTTTTATCCCGCCAGCGATTGCTGCGCATTTTCGCCAGTCCGCCGAAAAACAAAAGGCGCCCCAAGGGGCGCCTTTGTGGTGATAACCGGCGTTGCGGGGCCGGATCAATAATTGATGGACAGGGTCTTGATGGTACTGGGCACTTTGACGGCTAGGCCGAAGTCGGTGAGCGAGAGTGCCCCAAACTGAGCGGGCGTCGGCAGGCCGTCGGCTACATAGCCATCTTTGTCGAAGTAGACCGGGCGGTCCAGGTTCATGACAAACAACAGGCTGGCGAAATCGCTCCTTGGTTGGGGATTGGAAACGTTGGCGTTCAATGTCAGGAACTCCTCCAAGTCCGCAGCGGTCATGCTGTTTATCGCGGACGGAGGCGGCAGTGTGACCGTGCCCGCCAGGATGCCAAGGAAGACTCCTTCGATTGACAGATTGCTCTGATATGACGCCGCAACGAGCATTTTCACCGTATCGCTTGTGGCGTCGGATTTGATTTGGCGAAGCACCACATTTGAATACAAGTTGGCCAAACCATAGGTGGTGAAGACCGTAGTGTCATTGTTTGCGTAGGTCGCCGGCGGCAGCCCGATCTCCACGGTGGCCAGATTGTGAAACGTATCGGCCTTGGCCTTGAAGACGTAGCAGTGGCCCACGGTATCGACAAGGATGCTGTCAATGTCCGGGTGATAGGAGGCTCCTGAGATGTGCACGATCCCGTTTCTCTCAATCATGCTGTACGATAGAGTTTGCGGGTCATCGAGCTTCCGGGGCCGGGCCGTTGTCACCTGGATCTCCAGGGTGCGGGCGGTGTCGGTTTTGCTGAAGTCCACGAGAATTTTAATGCTATCGTCAAACTCCGTGGGATTCAGCGCATCCAGACAATAGTATACCGTGCCTTTAGGATAAGTCAAGTCGCCATTGAAGTCGATCTGCAGGGCTTTGGTTTGGCTCGTGGCGGCGGTGGCATAGATGATCAGTTGATAACTTAATTCTTTCGAAGTATCGACGGAGGCTACCAGTTTGATCCCGGGCTCGGTGTAGGTAATCTCGCCCACGGTCTTCACGTGCTGCCAATCGATGCTGTCCTTCCAGAACAGGATTAGGGGCTTCACGCCAAAGGGACCATTCACCAGGGCATCGGCGAATCCCACATGGTCCCGCACGCCATCGTACATCTCGCGGGCGATCTCAACGGGCGTGGCGGCCGTTTTGGCGATTTTTGGAATTCCTGCCTGGGTCTTGGCCAAAGACGAAGGCAGATCGATCAACGCATTGGCGGCCGCGGCCAGCGCGTTGTTGCCGGCCTCGTTGCCGCTTCCGGCGATTTTTGAGGCACACTGCAAACCCGCTGCGGCGGTGAGCAGCAGCATGAAAAGGCACAGACCGTTTATCCAGAGGCGTTTTGGGGACCGATAGAAACTTAGCATGTCACATCTCCTTTCTTTTCGTGACGGAAAACAGGTTTATGTTCAACTGAAATACCTGGTCGGGATTGGTCTCCAGCTCCGCGATCCGCAGCAGCTTTTTGCGGAATTGCTGGACCTCGCTTTTAATTTCGCGGAAGCTCTTGTCCGAAAGAGTCATCGTCAGCACGGAAATGTCGCGGTCGGTCCCGCGGATTTTTTCCAGCGCGCGCTTGGCCCGGTCCATGGTCGCGAGCTGGTAATTGACCACGTGCATGGAGCTGACCTCGTCGCCTGATGAGATGATCGCCTCCTTTTGGCGGTACACTCCGCTTTCGTCTTTCACGATCAGCCCCATTTTTTCCAGGGCCGCAACGGCTTCCCTGGCTTCGGATTCCCTGATGGGCGGGTCGACCCGCCTGGCCAGGTCCTTATAATCATCCCGGAACTCGAAAAAGTTCAGAAGCTCCCGGATAATGGAATAGTGCCATTTGGCGAAAAAGGACAGCTGTGACGCGTCGAGAACCTTGAGCTTGGATTTCTGCAAATCCGCCATGCGCAGGTAATAGTCGTTCTTCTCGTCCATGGTCTTGGCCTGTGTGAAATGCCCCAGCCACTCGAAATACTGCGACTGGGCCTTGTCCAGTCTTAGAATCTTGGACAGCTTGGACACATGCGAGTTTGTAAGATTGTTTCTGCCGGAGATCACATTGGCTAGGAACCCGCTGGAGGAAACCTCCATTCGCATAAGAATCGCCCGGTGCGAAAAATGCGGATTGGCGTTTTTTTCCTCGTCAAGGAAATCTTTGAGAAACGCGCGATAGTTCTGGTATTGGAAAATATTGACCACCGTTTTTCACCTCCCTGCGCTTGTGAACCGCCACGCCTCTGCGCCGCTTAACAAGATAAGCACCCAAAGGCACATTCGGTTCATATTATTAAACAGGCAGATATCTGTTAGTACGGATGCTGATCTTGCTTTTAAGTTGCTTTCCATAGTTATATCCACACCATAACAATAACCTCTTTGACCTGGAAAGGCAATGATTGTTTGCTCAATATCATCATATTCCGCTTATGATTTTTAAGCAGCAAATGGGACAAGACAACAGGCCATGGAGAAAATGTTGAGCTGATTCAGGTGCCGGGCGGGTGAGGGGTGCAAAACCGTTGGGCGATCTGGCAGGCCTGGGATTAGGCGGCCGCGGCCACCAGTTCTTTAACCGATTCTTCCTGCGACTGGCCGGAAAGGCAGTGAGGTATGCGAATTTCAAAACTTCTGCTGAAGAGACCTATTAATTACTGAGAAAAGAGACGGGCACCTCTGAACAGGTGCCCGTCTCTTATGTGCCCGAAAGCGTTTCCGGGCGTAGTCTTTAGGCCGCTCGCTCGGCTTCGTCGTCAAAGACCGGCGCGAGCTTATCGCAAATCGCGGAAATGATTTGCTCGTCGGAGTAGTAACCCCCTTGAATGCGTTTTCGCAAAGCCCTGATATAGCGTTCGCGGTGCTTTCTGGGCATCCAGAGGAACTGGCCTCGTTTATCGGTCTGCGGTTGGCGAATCATACGGCACATCCTTGTCCGTAAGTGGTCCGAATCCCTTCACCCTGTATATCGTCAAACGGACTTGTTCGCTTGAGTTCCCCAATCGTTTGGCAGATACACCCAACTTGATGTTTTGCTTCAACTTGCGGGGTCCTGCCCATTGTGGAAACGTATGCGCGTTCTGCGTGATTTGGAGCGAATCAACTATATTTGCTTTGAAAATCGAACAGGATAGCTTTCAGCAAATGGAGAAACCATGGTGGAAAACGATCCCAACTACCAGCGGCCTTCCTGGGATGATTACTTCATGGAAGTGGCCAATGCCATTGCCAAGCGCGCTACGTGCGACCGGGGCCGAAGCGGATGTGTCATTGCCAAAGACAAACAGCTGCTGGTCACCGGATATGTGGGTTCGCCCCGCGGATTGGCACACTGTGACGAGATTGGCCATCAAATGAAGAAGATGATGCATGAAGACGGCTCGGTCACACAGCACTGCGTCCGCACCGTACATGCCGAGCAGAATGCGATCTGCCAGGCGGCGAAGCTGGGAGTCTCAATCACCGAAGCCACGCTGTATTGCCGCATGACGCCATGCCGCACATGCGCCATGCTTATCATTAATTGCGGAATCAAGCGCGTGGTGTGCGAGCGCCGCTATCACGCGGGCAAAGAATCGGAAGAAATGTTTGGCAATGCCGGGATTGAACTTGTCTACAAGAACGAAGATGTTCTGAAATACGAGAATCAGTAGTCAGGAAAGGTTGAGAGACGGATGTCGGGAGTCGTGAGTGGCTGCAAGCCAGAGGTGCAGTCTTCAAGCCGCGCCGGACTTCTGCGTCCCGGATTCCGATAGTCGGGCCTGATTCCCCGGATTGATTGGCAAAGGCGCAGGCCGCGCTTCCAGCTTTTTCCTTGAACCCAGCCAACTGAAGGGATCGTTTAGGGCAACATCATTCGTCCGCTTAGTTTCAATATCAAGCTTCACATGGTAACGGGTACAGTCAAAACCCTTTCGCAGCTGCTTGCACTGGTCAAAATCCTTCTCGAGCCAGCGGCAATTGGAGCACAGCACGCGCATGCGCCTGGATATTCTGGGATCATTAAGAATCGAGTCCATTGGTCGTTCGTTCAAGCTTGAAGCCTCGGTTTCCTGACACAAAGCTGTCGGCAAATATTAATTAAGTGGAGGGCAACAGCGATTGCCAGTAATAAGATACCAGATGCGCGGATTTGAATCCAGCGAATTGGGCGCGGCGGTCAGAAGAAATCCATTTGCATATCCGTGACAATCACATCGCCGCGGCTCTCAATCACACGCCGGATCTGCTGAAAGGCTTCGCGGATGGGCTGCTCATGGCCCGCGACCATGGCCGTTACAATCGTGCTTCGCTGCCACAGGTCTGTTTCGCCGACCTCGGCGACCGAGACATTGAATCGGTTGCGGATCGTATCTTTTATGCTTTTGATTGGCTGCCGCTTGTCTTTTAAAGACCGGCTCTGAGGAATATGGAGCTCGAAAACACATCGCCCGGTAACGGCCTCATCCATGCCCAATCCTCCTCGTCAGGGGTCAAAGTTGGTATTTCCTGCCAGGGCAAGTCAATAGCTGTTCCCCCGGCCCGGTGACCGCAGAGTGCCTTTTAAGCATAACTAGAGTATTTTATTGAGACAAGTCATTTTCAAGGCCCATGGGCCGTCCATTCCGAATCCGCGAGGTGGCCTATCCACGAGCGCGATATCATTGTACTTGGCGAATGCTTTGTCGAGTATGTCCTGCTTGCAAACAACCGCACCAAGTTCCTGGGGCTGGGAGGCGATTGCCTTACCGTGGCGGCCTCGGCCGCCCGGCTTGGCTCCAAAGTCGATCTGATTACGGCCATAGGCCTGGATCCTTTTGGCGAACACATTCGCCAGGAATGCGGCAGGGAGAACATCGACCTGAGCAATGCGCAGACCGTGGAAGGATACAACGGCGTCTACGCGTCCACTGCGGGGGACGCGGACCTGCGCGAATTTGCGTTCTACCGTCCGGGAAGCGCCGCCCTGGCCCTGAATTCCTCGCTGATTCATGACGAGCATATCAAGCGCGCCAAGATTGTGCATTCCTCCAGCATCACACAATCCGTGTCCCCCGGTGCGCGGAAGGCGGTGTTCAAGGCCCTGGAGCTCTGTCATCTTAACGGCGGCATGACTTCCTACGACCCGAATCTTCGGCTTCGGCTCTGGTCGCTCGAGGACGCCAAGGAGGCGATCTGGAGCGTCCTTCCTTTCATTGATGTCATCTTTCCCAGCGCGCCCGACGAGACAAAGGTTCTTTTTGGCTATGAACGGCCCATCGACGTGATCGGGTTTCTTTGGGATCACGGCATCAACGTTGTGGCTGTGAAAAATGGCGACCAAGGCTGTGTGATTGGCTACGACGGCAAGGTCGAAGAAATACCCGCGGCTTCCGTGGCCATACCGGCCTCTTACACCTGCATCGGCAGTGCTTTTTGCGGAGGTTTCCTTCATGGCATTGTGCGCGGGTTCGATCCTTTTAAAGCGGCGCGCATTGCCGTGGAAGTGGCCGCCCGAAAACTGGCGGGACAGGGCGGCATGCGCAGCTTGCCTCGATCAAAGGAGATCAGCCATCTTTTCTAATCTCAATTGAAGATCGGATCGGAACCAATATGGAAGAAGCCATCGAATGTTTGCGTGAGACTACGGCAGGTTCCCAGCGGGCCCTGCTTCTCTGCCACGATTTTCCGGATCCCGACTGCCTGGGGGCAGCGGCGGGCATTCAATTTCTGCTTAAGACCTGGAAGATACCCTCGGTGATCGCCTATGGCGGGTTCATCGGACGGGCCGAGAACCGCGCCATGATCCAGTACCTCGAAATCGAGGCCTTGCCTTTGGCCGGACTCGATCTCACCGACTTCGACCGAATTCTTTTTGTCGATACGCAACCGGGGACCGGCAACCACTCGCTCCCGCCGGATGCGCGCCGGGACGGCGCCATCGATCATCATCCCCAGCGGCCCGGCACCGAGGATCTGCCCTTCTGGGATGTTCGGGAGGAGTTGGGCGCCACCACGACCATTGTGGCCCAGTACCTGCGAAAAATCAAGATCGACATCAGCTACAAACTGGCCACGGCCCTCTTCTACGGTCTTAAAACCGACACACAGGACCTGGCTCGCGAGACAACAGCCATGGACCGGGAAGTGTATTTCTATCTGCTGACGCGGGTCGATCATCGCCTGCTGGCCCAAATCGAAAATCCGCCGCTGGAACGTGATTTTTTTCGCATGATCTCCAAGGCTTTTCACAATCTCGAGATTATCGACGAGCGGCTGGGCTGGTGCTACCTGGGACGGATCCTGCGGCCCGATGTGGTTGCGGAAATGGCCGACATGTTTGTGCGCATCCGGGACATGGAATGGATGATCTGCCTGGGTTATCTTAAAAACGTCCTCTATTTTTCCATCCGAACCAAGGATCTGGCCGCGGAGGCAGGCGAAACCGCCCGGGCCATTGTGACGGGGGAAAAGGGCTCTGCCGGAGGACACGGCCAGATCGCCGCCGGCCGGCTCGATTATCACGGCCAACCTCCCCAGCTTCTGGACCGCCTCAAAAGCCGCTATCTGGAGATCCTGGCCAGAAAGCCGGAATCGCCGCCCAAGGGCGTGCCGGCTCAGTGAGAAGGAAGTTGTCGGTTCTCAGTTGATAGTTGAAGATCAACAAAACGAACAGCATAGGGTAACCGTTTAGCATCGCACCCGGCATTTTGTGCCGTGACTTATCACGGGAGAAGCAGGTCTGTCATTTCGAGCGAAGCGAGAATCTTTTCTTGACCGATCAGGAAAGATTTCTCCCATAGGTCGAAATGACAATCGATCGCGTCGTTTCTTACGAGCGTCCAGGAGTCCAGCCTGGGGTCAGGCAGAATGGTTGCAGCATAGGGCTGTTTGACTGACAACCGAGAACTGAAAATCGCCAACTATTCTCGCGTTGACACTACCCTGTCCCGGCTCCATATTAGCCGGTGGAGGAGCTTCGTCAAATCCTGGAAGGACTCCTTTGCCAAATGCTATTTTGAGCGGTCCAAGGAGTGAACTTATGTGGGAATATACCGACAGAGTCAAAGATCATTTTCTTAATCCGCGCAATGTGGGCGAGATTCAGGATGCCGACGGCAATGGCGAAGTGGGTTCCATGGCCTGTGGCGACGCATTGCGGTTCACATTCAAACTGGATCCTGCCACCAAGCGGATTGCCGACGCAAAATTCAAGACATTTGGGTGCGGCAGCGCCATTGCCTCGGCTTCGGCTCTAACCGAGCTGGTCAAGGGCAAGACAATCGAAGAGGCGCTTAGGATTACGAACAAAGACATCGCCGAATTTTTGGGCGGATTGCCGGAGCAGAAGATGCATTGCTCGGTGATGGGCCGCGAAGCCCTTGAGGCCGCGGTTGAGAATTTCCAGAGCGGCGGACGAATCAAGCACACGGTCGAAGGACGCGTGGTGTGCCGCTGTTTTGGCGTGACCGAGAAGGAAATCGAACGTGTGATCCGTGAAAACAACCTCACGACCGTCGAGCAGATCACGCATTATACCAAGGCGGGTGGCGGGTGCGGCTCGTGCGCGCCGGATTTGGAAGAGATTTTGGCGCGGATGGTGGCGGAACGCCAGCCCCGATCGGGAATGACAAATCTGCAGAAGATCCGCAAGATCGAAGAAGTCATTGAAACCGTAATCCGGCCGGCCCTGAAGAACGATGGCGGCGATGTGGAGTTGATCGATGTTTCGGGCAACGAGGTCACCATTCAGCTGCACAGCGCCTGCGCCAACTGTCCGGCTTCGAAAATGACGGTTCGTGACTTCATTCAAAAAGAATTGCGTGAGCGCGTTATGCCCGAACTGACGGTGAAAGCGCAGCGATAGGGAGCATCCCGTGAGAGTGACGTACCTCGACAACAATGCCACCACGCAGGTCTCGGCCGAAGTGCTCGAGGCCATGCTGCCGTTTTTGCAGGAACGCTATGGAAACCCTTCCAGCATGCATTCCTTTGGCGGCAATGTGCGCAAGGCTGTTGAAGAGGCACGCGAAAAGGTTGCGGCATTGATCAATGCGGAGCCCCAGGAAATCGTCTTCACGAGTTGCGGAACCGAAAGCGACAACCACGCCATCCATGGCGTCCTTGCGGCCTCAATGGACCGGACTGATGTCATTACCTCAAAGGTGGAGCACCCCGCCGTCCTTACTACCTGTCAGGCTGTGGCGAAAAAAGGGGTGAAGGTAACCGAGATCGGCGTGGATTCAAATGGCGGGCTTAATTTCGGCGAGTTGGAAGCGGCGCTTTCGGACAAGACCGCGCTGACGACGATTATGTGGGCCAACAATGAGAGCGGCATCGTATTCCCGATCCAGAAGATCGCGGAGAAGGTGAAGGAACGGGGCGGGGTGTTTCACAGCGACGCCGTGCAGGTTGCGGGCAAGGTTCGGATCAATGTGAAGACCACGCCCGTGGATCTGCTTTCGTTTTCCGGCCATAAGCTCCATGCGCCCAAAGGGATCGGCGCGCTCTACATTCGCAAAGGCACGCGCATCCGGCCGTATTTGACCGGAGGCCACCAGGAAGCCAGCCGCCGGGCCGGAACCGAAAACGTTCCCTACATCGTGGGGCTCGGCAAAGCCTGCGAATTGATGACCGCTCACATGGATGAATACAACCAGCGAATCGCGAAGATGCGGGACCGGCTTGAAGCCGAGCTCGTGCGGTTGTGCCCGGATGCCAAGGTCAACGGTTTGGGCCAGGAGCGGCTCGTAAATACGGCCAACATCAGCTTTTACTATGTGGAGGGCGAATCCATCCTCCTCCTTCTGGACGAGCATGGGATTTGCGCCTCATCGGGATCGGCCTGTTCCAGTGGATCGCTGGAACCTTCGCACGTGTTGCGGGCCATGGGCATTCCCTTTACGGGCATACACGGATCGATCCGCTTCAGCCTGAGCCACTACAGCACGGACGCCGACATCGACTGCGTCATCGAGAAGCTTCCGCCCATCATCAAGCGTCTGCGTGAAATCTCTCCCTTCGGCAAATAGGCGCTCCCTTTCCGGAGTGCCCTATTGCATATTTCTGACATGAATCCCGGTTGAAGAATATCGCATGCAAGGAGGACAATATGAATCTTGAAGTATCTCTCAAGGTGCGCGGCATGACCTGCGACCATTGCGTCATGGCCATTACGGGTGCGATTCAAGAACTTGATGCAGACGCGCGGGTCGACATCGACCTCACAACAGGCACCGTTCGGGTCGCCAGCGACAAAATTCAGAAAGACAAAGAAATTATCCGGATCATTGAATCCGAAGGCTACGAGGTGGAGCAGGTCCTGTAGGGAAGCGAGCCGCCGGTGGCCGGAAGACAGCGGGCTATCTTGGCCACCCTTCCGCCGACTACTGCCTCCGGCCGTGTTTTGTTTGGTACCGGGTATTGCCTAAGGCCCGCCCCGGGCCATCCTATGCCCGATAATTCAGCCAGGCATCTCCGGCCAGCCCGTTTTGGCCGTTCTGTTTCTGGTAATCGGAGACCTGCGAAATCCGGTTTCCGGCCGAATTGAGTTCCGCATTCAGGTAACTCAATGAAATTGATTGGATCCCGTAGTCTTTCAAACCGGCCAGTTCCTCTTTGCTGCCCACGCCATCCCGGTTGAGTTCCCGGTAGATGAGAAGCTTCGAAAAGATCGAGTCGGCTTCGTTGATGCGGCTATCCTGATTTTCGTCGAACTTGGCCAGCTCCGCAAACCCGCTGGGCGCTCCCTTCTGATCACCAAAAAGCTCGAGCCCCGACTCAATCAGGCCGTTTAAGTCCCAATCCATGGCCAGGAATCCATCATCCGGCCCAACAAATGCGGTTTGCTCTTTGATACCGTCGCCATTGATATCGAACAAGACGCCGTCTTCGGGTTTGGTCAGCTCGATGCCATCCCCATCCAGATCCAGAACCAGCGGATCGCTGGCGGGCTGTTGTTGCGGGCCGCCTTGCTGGACCGTGACCCGGTCCATTTCGAGATGCGTGAACTCAACGGAAATTTTGGTCCCGTCCTCACGCTCGATTTGCAGGTTTAGGCGCTGGGCTTCGATGCGTTCGGCCGTGGCCTTCATTGTCCGAGGATCGATATCCTGCGCCGATTGCGCGGCCTGCTGGTTTTCTTTCATGAGCTGAGCGATTTTCTCCAGCTTTTCCTTCAGGCTTCCACCAGCATTCGCGTCAAACAACTGCTCGATCAATTCCATTTTAAGCCGGTCTTCCGAACTAAGGTTCAGCTCGTCTTCAAGCGGATCGTCCCGGTCCTTGCCCGATTCCAGCAGTTGCTGCGCCTGGGGGCTGATCTCGACAGAATCGGCGGATGGGAGTCTTGGCATGGGGCTGGCCCCGGATTCCGCTATTTTTGCTTGAATTTGCAGGATTGTGGCTCGAAATTGCTCGGCGGAGATTGTAAGGCCATCCATGACCCCTCCTGGTTTGTGTCTCTATGAAGTTATCGGGAAACCTGAGAAAAAACTTTAAGGTCTTGAGCTCCCCCTCCCCGCAAACTTCACCAGTTCTTCCTTGCTGTGCACGCCCAGGCGGGACATCATTTCATAGCGGTGCGCCTCGATTGTGTTGATTGAGCGGCCCAGCTTAAGTGCGATTTCTTTGGTTGAGAGATTCTGCTTGATCATTTGGAGAATCTCGTTGTGGCGGCTGGTTAATACATTCTTCTGGCTTTTGGTTAATTGACTCACGACAACGTCGCAGAAATATTTCGAGCCGTCTGCAACGGCTTTAAGTGCCTGTTTCAAATCACCGGCGCTGATGTTCTTTGAGGCAAAACCACCGGCACCCGCGCCAATAACGGCGCGAATCTGCGGCTGTAGAGGGTTTTCCGACCAGCACAGAATTTTCGGGTGACGCCGCGACGCAAGCAATTGTCGAACAGTACTGGCACCACCCAGGGATGGTAGATCGGCATCGAGCAGAATAATATCCGGCTTGAACCGTGCTGCAATCTTTAGTGCCGCGGCCGAACACAGCGCAATTTTCGCCCGAGAAAACCCCATTTCAGCCACCAGCCTGTTTGCAAGCGCTGTCCAGATTACCAGATCGTGAGCACTTGATTTAGCGGAAAGTGGGTGACAC
>CAYVZU010000039.1:22479-28705 GCA_964455935.1 uncultured Fibrobacterota bacterium | reverse complement strand
GACTATCGCAACCCCACCTATCCCGTGCCCATTGGCGAAGCGAAGATCAAGGAATTCGACGCGGCCCTCGTGGGCGTGAAGGCGGGCGAAAGCGTGCCGGTAAAATTCCGGTTCCCCAGCGACTACGAAGTCGAGGACATCCGTGACAAAGAGGGCGATTTCGTGCTGAAGGTGACGGAGGTTCTCGAAAAGAAGCTCCCGGAGGCGGACGACGAGTTTGCCAAGAAGATCGGCGCTTACCGGAATTTGGAGGAAATGCGCGACCGGATTCGTGCGGACCTCGAAGCGCGCCGTACCCGCGATGCCAAGCGCAAGGTCCAGGACGAAGTGATCGACAAGATCATCGAGAAAAACGACATCGAGGTCGCGCGGGCCCGCGTGGAAGAGTATGCCCAGCGCATGCTGGAAGAGGTCCGCAAGAACTACAAGAAGGCCGAACCCGAAGAGATGCTCGATCGCTACATGAAGATCGGCGAACGAGAAATCAAGAAATACAAGATCATCGACTGGGTGGCCCGCAAGGAGAACATCAAGGCCTCCCAGGAAGACGTCGATGCGCGCATTCAGGAGTACGCGGCGTCGGCCAACGAGAAGTTCGAAGACGTCAAGGAGCGGCTGCGCCGCAACGGCACAACCAATTCCCTGCGCTCCGATATTCGTGAAGAAAAAACGCTCGACTGGCTAGTCGAGCAAAATTCATAAGGAAACCCCTATGTTGATACCCATGGTAGTTGAGCAGTCCGGCCGGGGAGAACGTTCGTACGATATCTATTCGCGGCTGCTGAAAGAGCGAATCATCTTTCTGGGCACGGAGATCGACGACAACATCGCTAATCTGGTTATGGCGCAGTTGATGTTTTTGGAATCGGAGGACCCGGACAAGGATATTCAGCTTTATATCAACACCCCGGGCGGGATTGTCTCTTCCGGTCTGGCCATTTACGACACGATGCAATACGTCAAGCCGAACATTATTACGGTCTGCATTGGACAAGCTTCGAGCATGGGCGCCGTTCTTTTGGCGGCCGGCACCAAGGGGAAACGGCAGGCCTTGCCCAACTCGCGCATTATGATTCACCAGCCCCAGGGCGGCGTGGGCGGCCAGGCCAGTGATATCGAGATCCATGCCCGCGAAATCATCGATCTGCGCAACCGGCTCAATGTGATCCTGTCCAAGCACACCGGCCAGCCGATCGAGAAGGTGCAAAAGGACACGGAACGCAATTTTTACATGTCCGCCGAAGAAGCCATGGCCTACGGCGTTATCGACCGGATCGTGGAGCACCGATGAGCAAGCCCCCGCGTCCCCCCATCCGTTGCTCGTTTTGCGGCAAATCGTCCGAGATGGTCGAAAAGATCATCACCGGTCCCTCGGTGCACATTTGCAGCGAATGCATTTTCATGTGCAGCGAGATCCTGCGCGAAGAAAAATTTCGGCAGAAACCGGCCAACCAGTGGGAGTCGTTGCTCACGCCCGAAAACATCAAATCCAAACTGGACGAGTATGTGGTGGGCCAGGATCATGCCAAGAAAACGCTCTCGGTGGCCGTTTACAATCATTACAAACGCATCCTCTCCGGTTTCGAACCGGGCAACGTGGACCTGGAAAAGGCGAACATCCTTCTGGTGGGGCCCACGGGGACCGGAAAGACGTTGCTGGCGCAATCGCTGGCGCGTTTTCTCCAGGTGCCGTTTACGATTGCCGATGCAACCATCTTCACCGAAGCCGGCTATGTTGGCGAAGATGTCGAAAACATCCTGGTGCGGCTTTTGCAGGCGGCTGATTACAGCGTGGAACGGGCCGAAAAGGGAATCGTTTATATCGACGAAATCGATAAGATCGCCCGCAAAGAGGCCAATCCGTCGATCACCCGCGATGTCAGCGGCGAAGGCGTTCAGCAGGCACTTCTGAAAATGCTCGAGGGCACAATTTCCAATGTCCCGCCCAAGGGCGGCCGCAAGCACCCCGAACAGAACCTGATTGCGATCAACACCAAAAACATTCTTTTCATTTGCGGCGGCGCCTTCGAAGGTATTCAGAAGATCATCGAGAATCGCCTTGGCAAAGGCGAGATCGGCTTTGGAAAGCCGGTGCACTCGCGCAAGGAACATCGGATCGGCGATATCCTGGCGCAGATCGAGCCCGATGACCTCCTCCACTACGGCCTGATTCCCGAGCTGGTGGGCCGGCTGCCGGTGGTTGTGGGCATGGAAGACCTTGACGAGACGGCGTTGTTTCGGATTCTTACGGAACCCAAAAACGCCATTGCCCGGCAATACAAACGGCTCTTCGAAATGGAAGGGGTCCGCCTCACGATGCCGGACGAGTCCCTGCGCAGGGTCGTGCAGATCGCGGTAAAAAAGGGAACGGGCGCGCGGGGGCTTCGTGCGGTGCTCGAAAGCCGGATGCTCGATATCATGTATGAAATCCCGGGCCGTTCGGATGTGAAAGAGGTTATTGTCACGCCCGAGTGCATCTTCGAGAAGGCGGCTCCCATTTTCATGACCGAGCAGCAGAAAGCCGCTGGGTGAGAAAGTCGTGAGTCGTGAGTCATGAGTCTGAAGCAGTGATCCGGTTGTTAAATTTCTGTGCTCAAATTCGTTGGAATCCGACTCGGCCCGCAGGCAATTGCCGGACACCGGCTGAATCCTGACCTTTATCCGGCATACGGCCTTTTTGCTGACTGGCCACTGGCGACTCACGACTTCGCAACTCTCTTGTCCGGCGTGCTGCCTTTCCCAACTCGCCACTCACAACTCACGACTCGCAACTCTCTTTAAGGTGCCCCGGTCGAATATTATCTTCTTTGGGCCCGGACTATCCCTGACGCAAGGACTTTATGGAATCCGATCGCATTCGCAATTTCTGCATCATTGCCCACATCGATCACGGCAAATCCACGCTGGCCGATAGGCTTCTTGAGAAGACAGGCACGCTGAGCCGCTATGAGATGAAGGATCAGGTGCTCGACAGCATGCAGCTCGAACGGGAGCGGGGCATTACCATCAAGAGCCACGCTATCCGTATGCTGTATAAATCCGGCTCGGGGCAGGAATACATCTATAATCTCATCGACACGCCGGGCCATGTGGATTTCACGTACGAGGTTTCGCGCAGCCTTGCCGCCTGCGAGGGCGCCTTGCTTGTGGTCGATGCCACCCAGGGAATCGAGGCGCAAACCCTCAGCAACCTGTTTCTGGCCCTGGACAGCGACCTTGCCGTAATTCCGCTGATCAACAAAATCGACCTCCCCAGCGCGCGCGTGGAAGAGGTGCGCAAGGAAATTGTGGATCTGCTGGGTTGCGAACCCCAGGACGTGCTGCCGGTCAGCGCCAAAGAAGGGGTCGGGATTGACGCTGTTTTGGAAGCGGTGAGCCGGCGAATTCCATCTCCAAAAGGAAAACACGATGCGCCCTTGCGCGTTTTGATCTTTGATTCCATTTTCGACATGTACCGGGGGGCCGTGGCCCTTGTTCGTGTGATGGACGGTACTTTGCGAAAAGGCATGAAGCTGCGTTTCCTTTCGACAGGCCTCACCTATCAGGCCGAAGAAGTGGGAACGCTTCGTTTGGGCCGTGAACCCCGCGAAGTCCTTGCCACTGGGGAAGTCGGGTACCTGATTGCCAATGT
Organism: uncultured Fibrobacterota bacterium; assembly: GCA_964455935.1. Taxonomy (GTDB): domain Bacteria; phylum Fibrobacterota; class CAYVZU01; order CAYVZU01; family CAYVZU01; genus CAYVZU01. The sequence goes on along the minus strand of CAYVZU010000039.1, from coordinate 25,074 downwards.
CAAACGATTGGTCGAGACGAAAATCGGCGATACCGTAACGGATGCCGAGAACCCGACCAACCAGGCACTGCGCGGGTTCAAGGAAATCAAACCCATGGTATTCAGCGGCTTGTATCCAGCCGATTCCGATGATTACGAGAACCTGAAGGCCGCTTTGGAGAAGCTCCGGCTCAACGACAGCGCAATCTCCTACGAGCCCGAAACCAGCGTGGCTTTAGGGTTTGGATATCGCGCCGGATTTCTGGGCATCCTGCATATGGAGGTGGTCCAGGAACGGTTGCGCCGTGAGTTCAATGTTAATATCATCAATACGGTTCCCAACGTCGAATATAAAATCGTCAAAACCGACGGCGAGACCCTCTATATCGAGAATCCGGCCGCAATGCCCGATCCCAGCGCAATCGAACGCATTGAGGAGCCCATCATCAAGGGCGAGGTCCTGGTTCCCTCCGAATTTGTGGGGGCCGTTATGAAACTGGGGGAGGAGAAGCGCGGGATCCAGCGGAACATGGAATACATCACTCCCACGCGCGTTTGCCTGCGTTACGATTTTCCCCTTGCCGAGGTGATCTTTGACTTCTACGACAAGCTCAAGAGCGTGACCCGGGGATATGCCTCGTTCGATTACGAATTTCAGGAGTACCGCGAGAGCGATCTGGTCAAGCTCGACATTTTAATCAATGGCGATCCGGTGGATGCATTCTCCACCATTATCCACCAATCCAGTTCCTATGAATGGGGGAGGGCGCTCACCAGCGAATTGAAGGAAAAGATTCCCCGGCAGCTCTTTGAAGTCGCGATCCAGGCGGCCATCGGCAACAAGGTCATTGCCCGAACCACCATCAAACCCCTGCGCAAGAACGTGACCGCGAAATGCTATGGCGGCGACATTACCCGCAAGCGAAAGTTACTGGAAAAACAAAAAGAGGGTAAACGCCGTATGAAACAGGTGGGCAATGTCGAAATTCCCCAGGAAGCCTTTCTCGCTGTGCTCAGCATGAAAGTTTGACGTCCAACGTGTACCGTCCAACGTCAAATTGACATTCCCTCCGGATAGGCCTATTTTCCAAAGATCAATGCTGGAAACCGAATTTGATGTTGCCATAATTGGCGCCGGTGTATCGGGCGCATTCGTGGCGCGCACGCTTTCAGCGTATAAGCTGTCGTGCGTGTTGCTCGAAAAGTGCGCCGATGTGGGTTTTGGCGTGTCCAAAGCCAACTCCGGAATCGTCCATGCGGGTTTTCATCACCCGCCCGCCACGCTCAAAGCGCGCCTTGAGATTCGCGGTAACCTTCTTTACGACAAACTCCATCATGAATTGAATTTCCCTTTCAAGCGAATTGGTGTTCTGGTGGCGGCATTTTCCGACGAGGAATTGAAGATTGTCGAGTACCTCCATAACCAAGGTCTGGCCAATGGCGTGGCGGGACTTGAGATTTGCGGCGGCGAGCGCATGCTTCGGCTGGAACCCAAGCTCAATCCTGATGTCGTGGGCGGGCTGTATGCGCCCTCGGGCGGCGTTGTCGAGCCTTACAGACTGGTCTTCGCGGTCGTCGAGTCGGCCGTCAAGAACGGCGTGGAGCTCCGGCTCAATTTCAATGTGACCCGAGGCGCGCAGGCGCGCGGCACCTACCTGATTGAGTCCGTTGCCGGCGACCGCATCCGCGCGCGCTATGTGGTGAATGCGGCGGGCCTGTATGCCGACGAGGGTTCGCGCATGTTTGGCGGCGAGGAATTCCGGATCGAAGCCCGCAAAGGCGAGGAATACATACTTGACCGAAATGCGCAGGCCTTTCCTTCGCACGTTTTGTTCCCGGTCCCGGTCCGGAACTCAAAAGGAATCCTGGTCATTCCTACCGTCGAAGGCACAACCATGCTTGGCCCCACGGCTCAGAGGGCGCAGGACCGAAACGATACGGCCACCACTCCCGAGAACCTGGACCGGGTCTTCACCCAGGCCAAGCACATGGTTCCGGCTGTTTCACGGCGCGATATCATTTCCGCCTTTGCGGGGCTTCGACCTGCCATCACCGGCGAGGATTTCATGATTTCCGCCTCCAAGGATCTTTCCAATTTCATTCATGTCGCGGGGATCCAGTCGCCGGGACTTACGGCGGCGCCCGCCATTGGCGAATATGTAAGGGATCTACTCAAAAAGGCCGGCTTGGCCTTGACGGAAAAGGCCGGATACGATCCCTCCATCCCCAAGGTCAGGACCGTTCGGGGTCTTTCCCCGGAAAAGGTGGACGAGCTGGTTAAAACAGATCCCGCCTATGGCAATCTGGTATGCCGGTGCGAAAGCGTGTCCGAGGCTGAAATCATCGAGGCGATCCGCAAAGGGCATACGACACTCGACGGGATCAAGTTTTATACCCGCGCCGGAATGGGACGGTGTCAGGGCGGCTTTTGCACCTATAAAATCCTCAAGCTGATCTGCCGCGAGACCGGCGCCAAAATCGAAGCCATTACCAAACGGGGAGAGGGAAGCCGGATCGTTGCGGGAAAAATCGGACCCTTGCCGCCGCGGAGCGAGAGCCATGACGCGTAAGCAATACGACGCCGTGGTGATCGGCGGGGGCGCGGCCGGCATGGCC
>CAYVZU010000039.1:0-22469 GCA_964455935.1 uncultured Fibrobacterota bacterium | reverse complement strand
GGGAGGGGTTTAAAACCGCCATTCTCGATCGCGAAGAGCATTGGGGCGGGGTCCTTGTGCAATGCATTCACTCCGGTTTCGGCCTGCAGCGGTTCAAGCAAGAACTGACCGGCCCCGAATACGCCGAAGAGGACAGCGCGCTTCTGCTTGCGTCCAAGGTCGATCGGTTTCTGCAGACAACGGCGGTTTCCCTGGAATCCGGAACCGATACGCGCAGGATCGTTGCGTTTTCTCCGCTCCACGGCGTTGTGGAATTTTCGGCCCGGGCGGTGATTTTGGCCATGGGGTGCCGTGAACGAAATCGCGGCAACATCGGTACGCCGGGCGGCCGGCCTTCCGGGCTTTTCACCGCGGGGCTCGCCCAGCGGCTGATGAACATCGATGGAATTCTGCCGGGCCGCAGCGCCGTGATCGTGGGCTCGGGCGACATCGGTCTTATCATGGCGCGCCGGCTTACCTGGGCCGGATGCCGGGTGAACTGCGTCGTCGAAATCCTGCCGCATCCGTCGGGGCTTACCCGCAATGTGGTCCAGTGTCTGCAGGACTCCGACATCCCGCTCTATCTTCACCATGCCGTGGTCCGAATCAACGGCAACGACCGGGTCGAGTCGGTCGATATTGCGCCGGTCGAAAACGGTCAGATCCGAATGGAGAAGAGCATGCGTGAAACCTGCGATACGGTCCTTTTCTCGGTGGGCCTGGTCCCCGAGAACGAACTGTCGCAAAAAGCCGGTGCACTTCTTAATCCCGATACGAACGGACCCGTGGTCGGCTGCGACCTGCAGACCAGTCTGCCCGGTGTTTTCGCCTGCGGCAACGTGCTGCACGTCCACGATCTTGTCGATTTTGTGTCCGAAGAGGCGGAACGGTGCGCGGCCGCAGCGGCGTTGTTTCTGCGCGGCGCGCCAAAGCCGGGCGGAACCATCGAAGCGCATGCCGGCGCCAACGTGAAGTACGTTGTTCCCAACCGGTTTCAGCCGGGCCAAGATGCGGAGTTCTTTCTGCGAACGCTGATTGCCAAAGACAAGCCGGTCCTGCGCGCAATGCAAAACGGCAGGATCGTTGCAGAAATGAAACCGGAGCGATGCAGGCCCGCCGAGATGATCCGGGTTGTTGCTGGCAAAAAAGCCACCGATGCGGGTCCGCTGGAATTCACGATCAATGAGGTCCGGTAATGAAGCGCGAACTGATCTGCATTGCCTGCCCGCGTGGCTGCCTGCTTAATGCAGACCAATCCGCCAGCGGGGTTGTCGTTGGCGGCAATCGCTGTTCCAAAGGGGAGGAATACGCCAGGGCGGAAGTTCTGGATCCGCGGCGGACGATTACAGCGGTCATTATGATCACCGATGCACAGGTGCCATGCATTCCGGTCAGGACCGACAAGCCGATCCCCAAGGGAATGGTCAAAGCGTTATTGGAGCAGTTGCGCAGCCTGGAGGTCCGTCTGCCTGTCAAGCGCGGCCAGGTGCTTTTGGCCGATTTCAATAAGACCGGCGCCAACGTGGTTTGTACGCGAACTCTGCCTGTCCCCCTTGATTCGAAAAAATGAAAGTAACTACTCACGTCTCTTGAAGAACTATGAAACCACAGAGCGACACTGAGGCCGGAGAAGAGCACACAGAGAGGAGAAAGATCTCTTCCGGCGCGGTACGCGCCAGAAAGACTTCCTCTGTGATCTCATTCTTAACTCGGTTTTCTCTCTGTGGTTTCATGGGAACCTGAGCAGTTGCAAATGAAATACATCGGCCATCGCGGATATCGCAAACTCTACCTCGAAAATACGCTTCCGGGGTTTCAGGCGGTTATCGATTACAGCCGGCACAATCCTTCCATAATCGGCATCGAGCTCGATATTCACTTCACCAGCGACGGCCGCATTCCGGTCCTGCATGACACCCGGCTGGGGGCTGGCGGCGAAACCGTTGACGTCTGCGCGCTTGGTTTCGACGAGGTGCGCGGGCGCGCGGCGCTCCGCGCCAAGCGGCCCGATCTTTGGGTTCCCTCGCTCGAAGAAACGCTGTCGTTGGTCAACCACCAGGTTGCCCTTTATCTGGAAATTAAGGAAGCGCCCTATGACAGGAAGGCGTTTGGCAAGGCCCTTGGGGGCGCTTTGCGGTCCTACAAGCCGCGCAAGGACATTGTGCTGCACTCTTTTAGTTGGGATCTGGTTTCTCTCGCGATGCAGGCCGCGAAGGGACTGGATGTCGAATTCGGGTTTCTTTTCACGGAAATGGAGCGGCTGGCGGCGTTGCCGGCCACGACCACAAAGGACCTTAGCTACCTGCATCCGCACTACAGTCTTCTGCTTAAGGAGCCGGATGCAGTCTTTGCCAGGGGCTTGCCCGTCAACACGTGGACGGTGAACGAAAGACCGGTGCTAACCTCCCTGCGGGCCATGGAGCCCAGGGGAATGCGTTCGATCATGACCGACGATCTAAGCCTGGCCGAAACGGAGCACAGGACCCATGGATAACGTCATCATTGCCATTCACGGTCTGCAGAACAAGCCTCCCAAGGACCAGCTGACCCAGTGGTGGAAGGCATCGCTTGAAGAGGGGTTTCGCGTCATTCATCAGCCGGTTCCGGAGTTTGCTTTTGAGATGGCCTACTGGGCTCACTTCTTTCACCCCGAGCCCCAGAAATCGGGGATCACGGACCCCAGGCACCCGCTGTTTTTGCCCGAACCTTATGTGGCGGGAACGTACTTTGGTCCGCGCGCTCCGCAGCCTTTGCAGCAGAGAATTTCGGCGGAACTGCAGAAACAGATGGTCCATCTCTTTGCCGGTGAATCGGGATTCATGAAACACCAGTCGATTACGGATCTCATTTTGCGCCGCATGTTCACGGAACTGGACTGGTATTACAATCACATGCTGGAGGACGCAAAAGGACGCCTGGTCCCGGCCAAGGACCTGATTCAAAATCAGCTGGCCGAGGTTTTGCGACGCCATCGCGGCCGAAGAATCCTGCTGATGGCCCATTCCATGGGAACCATTGTGGCCTATGATGTCCTCCTCAAGGTCATTCCCGAGATTCCGGTGCATACGTTCGTCACGCTTGGCTGCCCCCTTGGTTTTCCCATCATCATGCGCCATATTCGCCTGGAGCTGGGCATGGATCCTTGCACGACGCTGGGCCTGCCCACGCCGCCCAATATCACGCACCATTGGCTGAACTTTTCGGATCTCGAAGATGTGACCTGTCTCAACTACAATTTGCGCAACAACTACGTCGAGAATGCGCGCGGTGTGCGGCCCTTTGACCAGATCGTGTATAACAACTACGAATACCAAGGATGCGCGAACCCACATAAAATCTATGGTTACCTGCGCACGGCGGATGTGACCGTGGCCGTGAACACGTTCCTTCGCATCGAGGGGGCGGGGTTCTGGCAACGGCTAAAATGGGCCTTTACGGCCAAGACTTAAAGCAGGCTCTTGCGCACAGGGCGGCGGATTTTCCATTCTTCGCTGAACAAGACGCATACGGCCTTGCAACGGGGCTATGGATATCCAGGGAAAAGACCAAGGCCATTTTTATCTGAGTGATCGAGATTGCCAACGTCTCCCGCAAGTGCTCGGTCCCGGCCGGCACGGTCCAAGAATGCTACAGCATTCTGGAAGACACGCTCATCGGCTGTTTCCTGTGGCCTTGCGGCCAAAACGAGCGGAAGAAGAGTCGGCCCAAGTCCTACTTCTTCGACTGCGAAGTGGTGCGAGCACTGCAAAGCCGCCTTACGGACCCGCCCACACCGCAGGAGAAGGGATTTCTCTTCGAAATGTGGGGCGGATCGATCCGCAGTAGTGATGAAGTGCGCCGATGTGGCAAGAGAGTCGGTGATCAAATAATGAATATGAAGGGTCTCGTGAGCTGGAAAAATCACCGCGTCAATTCAACCCCGAATTCGTTTTCGCCCGTCGGCAAAATGGGTTCAACGTCGATGCCGTCCACGCGGCCCGAGGCTGGGCCTTTGCGGATTTCCGCCAGGAATAACTCCAGTTCGCTGCTTCCGGCCTCGGCTTCGATTTCCACGCTTCCGTCATAGCGGTTGCGCACCCATCCGGCCACCCCAAACAGGCGTGCTGCGCGCTCGGTGAAGAACCGGAAACCGACTCCCTGTACGATCCCGCGGACCCGAATGCGAATGCGCCGGGTCTGCCGATCCTGCCGGGACATATTCTTACTTGCGCGCGATCAGGTTAAAAACAATGGTGATGATAATACTGAGGACAATGCAGGTGACGATTGGGAAATGAAAACTGAAGTTCCTTCCCGTCCAGTGAATGTCGCCGGGCAGTCGCCCCAGGAACGGGAATTTTGCATAGAGGATAAAAGACAGCCCAAGCACGATCAAGATCACGCCGCTTAACAGAAGAAAACGTCCAAGGTCGGCCAGGTTCATGGTGAGTCGCCAAACAGAGTTGTTTGCGAGTCCGCTAGCTTGGGTGCCGGCAGGCCCAGGTGGCGGTAGGCCATCTGGGTGACTTCGCGGCCCCTTGGAGTGCGCTTCAAGAATCCTTCTTGGATCAGAAACGGTTCGTAAACCTCTTCGATCGTGTCGGGCTCTTCGCCCACCGAGACCGCGATGGTGCTGATCCCGACCGGGCCTCCGTTGTATTTATCGATGATGTTCTGCAAAATGCGCTTGTCCATTTTGTCCAGCCCCAGATCGTCCACTTCAAGCATTTCGAGCGTCTTTTTCACGATCGCGGAATTGATTTTGCCGTTTCCCATGACCTGGGCCACATCGCGTGTCCGGCGCAGCAGGCGGTTGGCCACCCGCGGCGTGCGGCGCGATCTTTTGCCCAGCTCCAAGGCCGCCTCCTCGTCGATTTCGACTTCCAGCAGCCGGGCCGAGCGCAGCACAATCTCCTTTAAATCCTGGGCCGAGTAGTAATCGAGATGGCAGACAAGCCCAAAGCGCGCGCGCATGGGGGCTGTCAGCATGCCCGACCGTGTCGTGGCGCCCACCAGTGTGAACGGATTGAGGTTCAGCTTCACCGACCGCGCGTGGGGTCCGCTTTCCAGAAGAATGTCGATGGAGAAATCCTCCATGGCCGGGTAGAGGTATTCCTCGATCACGCGGTTCATGCGGTGGATTTCATCGATAAACAAAACATCGCGCTTGGCCAAGTTCGTCAGCAGGCCGGCCAGATCGCCGGGCCGTTCCAGCACGGGGCCCGAGGTGCTGCGTATGGTCACACCCAACTCTTGGGCCACAATATGGGCCAGCGTGGTCTTGCCCAGGCCAGGCGGGCCGCAGAAGAGAATGTGGTCAAACGCCTCTTCGCGTTTGCGGGCGGCTTCAATGAAAACTTTCAGGTTGTTCTTGACCTTGTCCTGGCCAATGAAGTCGCCAAACGCCTTGGGACGCAGCGACACTTCGATTTCGGCGTCTTCAATATTCTGCTGCGTGGAGATATTGCGCGGTTGTTCCATGTGCTCGTCCAAGGCCCTGCATCGTGGCGCTTTTCCCGCACAGCGGAGTTTGGCGCCTTCGCTCCGGGCCGGTCTTGGCTTCACCCGCGAAAAACATTTTCGCCGGGGGCCCTAACCCAACTTCCCTGACGGAGGGGTAGGGCAGTATTGTCTAAAATGGCAGTTCGGAGTGCCGGTGTCAATCCTGCATCAGTTGCTTGAGGGCCTGCCGGATTGCCTCTTCGGTCGAAAGACCGGTCCCGGCGTCTTGGGCAACCCTGTCCAGCGCCGACTGCGCGTCCTGTTCTCGGTAACCCAGCGATACAAGCGCCAGTATCGCCTCTTCAAAGGGCTTTGGTTTGGCCGCTGCCGCAAGGTGCGGCTCTGAGGCCGCCGCGATTTTGTCGATTTTTCCCTTCATTTCCAGAATGACGCGTTCGGCGGTCTTGGGACCCACGCCCGGTATTTTCTTTAATCGTCCCACATCTCCCTGGCGCACAAGCGAGCAGAACGTCGCTGTATCGGCCCCGGAGAGAATTCCCATGGCCAGGCGCGGGCCAATTCCCGAAATCGAGATAAGAGCCAAGAAAAGCCTGCGTTCGGTTTCGTCGCGAAATCCGTAAAGCTGAAGCGCATCTTCCCGCACGTGAAGATAGGTGAAGAGGAAGGCTGCCGACCCGGGCTCGCCCAGAAAATCGTAGGTCGAGACGGAGATGCCCACCTCGAATCCCACTCCGCTCACCTCAACCACCACCTGCGTGGGCTGCCGGGAAAGGATCGTGCCTTTGATTGAAGCAATCATGCAAATTTCATACGGCTGCGCTGGGCGTGGCACAATGCCACGGCAAGGGCATCGGCCGAATCCAGCGGTTCAACGGGTTTTTTTAAACTCAAAATCTGCTGAACCATAAATTGCACCTGCTCTTTGGATGCGGCGCCGTTTCCCGTCACCGACTTCTTGATCTCGCGCGGTGAATACTCCGAAATGGCCCTGCGCGCGTTTTCTGCAGCCAGAAGAATCACACCCCGAGCATGTCCCAGAATAAGCGTCGTTTTGACATTTTTGGCATAGAAGGCTTCTTCCACGCAAACGGCATCGATCTGGTGGCGTACGATCAACTCGGCGAGTTGGTCGTAGATTTCGGCCAGCCGTTTGGGGAAGGAGGCTTTTGCGCTGGGCCGGATACAACCGTAATCCACGGCGCAAACCCGCGGCTCGCAGTCGATGACCCCGTATCCAGTGACATGGCTTCCGGGATCAACGCCTAGCAATCTCATTCCTGGTCCATGGCCTTTTCATCGATATCGAAGTTGGCGTAGACATTTTGAACATCGTCGTGATCCTCGATGGCCTCCAAAAGCCGAAGCACTTTCCCAGCGGTATCGCCTTCCACTTTGACGAGATTGTCGGGGATTTTGGTGATGTTGGCTTCCGTGACTTTAAGACCCTTTTGTGCGAGGGCTGTTTTTATCTTTTCGAATTTATCGACGGTGGTTGTGATTTCGTAGGCATCCTTCTCTGTACTCATGTCCTCGGCGCCAAGGTCCAGAATCAGTTCCGTCATCTCGTCTTCACCCAGCGTTTTTTCGACCGCGATCAGCCCCTTGGCCTTGAACATCCACGAGACGCAGTTGGCTTCTCCGAGGCTGCCTCCGTGCTTGGAAACAAGATGCCGGATTTCGGCCACTGTACGGTTGTTGTTGTCTGTCAGCACGTTGATCAGCACCGCAACCCCGCCCGGCGCATATCCTTCATAGGTGTTTTCTTCATAGTTGACGCCTTCGGCTTTTCCCGAGCCCTTGGCAATTGCATTATCGATGTTCCTGGCCGGCATGTTGGCAGCCTTGGCCCGGTCCACGGCAAGCCGCAAGCGGGCATTGGCGATAAGATCGCCGCCCCCCATGCGCGCAGCGACCGTGATCTCACGGATAAATTTGTTAAAAAGCTTGCCCCGGGCGGCATCGGTCTTGCCTTTTTTACGTTTGATCGTCGCCCATTTTGAGTGTCCAGACATAGGTCCTCCATGGATGAAATAGCAAGGGGATGAATATAATATAATTCCGGACTTTCCGGCCTTGCCGGCTGCGGTTGTTGAAAAAAGTGAAACGAGAATTTACTTTACCTAAAAACCGCAATGGTCTGTGGCGCACGCACGCAATTTCTTGCGCGCCAAGGGTTTCAGGATTCTTGCTCATATCACCTTGTCGATATGTGCCGCGAATCCTTTCCCGCTTCGGGGGACCGCATCAAGATTTTGTCCCGCCGTGAGCGGGACCTCCATAGCCAACAGCGGCTTTTAGGTTCGATGCAACAAGAGGGAGACAGAATGGACGAAGCCAGAATCAAACAGTCGAATGCGGCGGGTAACGATTTGTCGGGATTTCAGGAACTGTGCAATCGGGTGCGCGAAAACGTACATCCGTCGCTGAGTTGGGACTGGGATGACCGGTTCCATGTCTCACGCCTGGTCCTCACCATTGGCCAATCAAAGGAAGTTTACTCGTTTATGCTCAAAGAGTTTGCCGAAAACTGGGTGGCCGAATCTCTCCCAGATGCGCCCGTCCTGATCCGGCATCTTGCCGACCAGATTTTTGGAATCCGCCACGGTCAGCTGCTCTTCACGATGAATAACAAGAGCCTGACCATTCTTTTTGCCGCCTGGTGGCCGTGGGAAGACGGCCAGAACATTTCCCTTCGCATCGGCCTGCGCCCCGTCGAGGGCTCGCACTATCGCGAGGCCGATCTGGAGAAACTCCTGCGGAACTGGTTCACGATTCCGTCCTGAGAACGCGGTTGATCCGCAGCATTGTGCGCTACGCGAGCCTGGGCGCCGCAATCTGCGCGCATTCCTGCAGCGCCTTGGGCAGATAGGAGAGGAGATCCCCGGCAATCAGCGCGTATTCGCTCAGATCGCGCGCGGCGAGATCTCCGGCGCGTCCGTGGAGATAGACCCCCGCCGCAGCCGCCGGAAGCGCTTCGACGCCCTGGGCCAGGAGACCGGCAATGATGCCGCTTAGGACATCTCCGGTTCCGGCCGTAGCCATGCCTGAGTTTCCTGCCGCGCAGATCTGACATATTCCGGTCTGGCCCGCGATGAGGGTGGGAGCGCCCTTCAAAATCATCGTGTTTCGAACTACGTTGCGCGCCAAATCCGTGAGCCATTCGATTCTTCTGTTGCCGTGAGGCTCCTGCTCCACGGGCCAGAGCCGGTTGAGTTCGCCCCAGTGCGGCGTCAGTATCCGGGGCCAGGGAAGCTTGCAGAGATCCGCCGAGTCTTCCTGGAACGCGTTTAAGCCATCCGCGTCAAGCACGGCGGGCTTGGGCGCCTTGGATACGAACTTGCGGATCAGCGATGCAGTCTCACGGTGGCGGCCCATTCCCGGGCCCACCAGGAGCACATCGGCCCAGGTCTCGGTCCTCTCCATCAACGCATCAAATGCCTCGCTCGACAGAGATCCGGCCTTTGTTTCGGGCAATGCAATCACCATGGTTTCCATGAAATTCGAGGCCAGGACCGGGAACACGGAGACCGGGGCCGCAATGGCGACCATGCCGGCTCCGGCTCGCAACACCGCCTTGGCCGCCAACAGAGCGGCGCCGGTCATTCCCCGGGAGCCGGCCACCACCAAAACCCGGCCAAAGTCGATTTTGTTTGCGTCAGGCCTTCGCGGCGGCAGGTGACGAGCGGTCCAATTTGCGTCCACCAGTCCGGTCGAGATGTTTTCTTTTTCCACGGCTTGGGGCGGAAATCCCAGATCGTGCAAAACCAGCTTGCCGAGGTACTGACGGCATGGATGGAACATTTGGCCGACCTTGACCAGGCCGAACGTGACGGTCTCGGTGGCCCGCACACAACTGTCGCCAACGAGTCCCGTATCCATGTCCGCGCCCGAAGGCGTGTCGACGGCGAGCACCGGGCCGTTGAAGGCATTGATCGCGTTGATCATGTCCCGCGCGATCCCCTTCACTTCCCCGGAAAATCCAAAGCCAAAAATTGCATCCACCACCAAAGCGTAGTCGCCCAGGTTTGGTATCTGTTGGCGCTTCTCAATTATGTGCACCGGAATTTTCAATGTTCGCAACCAGGAAAGATTTGTCGCCGCATCGCCCTTGATTTCCGATTCCTTTGCCAGAAGAAAGCATTCGGGCCTAGCGCCGTTCTCGGATAAGAGGCGGGCCAGTACATAACCATCGCCGCCATTGTTCCCTTTCCCGCAGAAGATGGCTGCCCGGCCTGTACGGCGTTCGCCCAGGATTCGCAATGCGGCCTGCAGCAATCCCTGTCCGGCCCGTTCCATCAATTGCAGTCCGGTAATGCCGAAGTCTTTAATGGTGCGCAGGTCGATGTTGCGGATTTGCTGTGTTGTGGCGATTAGCATGGATGAGGAGGAGTTAGAAAGGGAGTAGAGGATAGGGTTTTGGGGGGTAGCGAGAACCCGAAGAACCATCCTCTCAACCATGCTGGTTTACTGTTCATTATGCCATTCTCATCTGATTTTTTCGTAACTAGTTAACCCATCCTGTTATTTCGAGCGAATGCGAGAAATCCTTTCTGATGAATGCAAGATTTCTCCTCGCAGACTCGTCGAAATGACAGTTTTCCGCGGACGGTTGCCGGAAGCTGAATAGTTACTTTTTTTCTTTGTCTTTTCCGGCTAACCCCTTGCCCCTGAATCCTAATCCCTGCCTTCACGGCAGTTTTGGCACAATCGTTTTCTGGAGCGTAATCAATTCCGCAATGCCCTTCCAGCCCAGTCCCAAAAGAGAGTCAAGCTGGCTGCGGCTGAATGTGGCCTCCTCGCCCGTGCCCTGGATCTCCACGAATTCGCCGCTCTCGACCATAACCAGGTTCATGTCGATCTCCGCCTGAAAATCCTCTTCGTAACACAGGTCCAGGCGGGGTTGAGCGTCCACAACACCCACGCTCACGGAAGCCAGGTACTGCCGCAGAATGGATTTGCGAATATCCAATTGCCGTTTAATACGGTCGGCGGCCAGGGCCAGGGCCAGAAAACCTCCGGTGATCGAGGCCGTGCGTGTGCCGCCGTCGGCTCGTACCACATCGCAGTCCAGAATGAATGTGCGCTCGCCGATCGCGGAAAGATTCAAAACGCTGCGCATGGCGCGGCCGATGAGCCGCTGGATTTCCTGGGTCCGGCCCCCTAGGAGACTTCCGCGCTCGCGTCGTGTGCGCTGGGTCGTGGAACGCGGAAGCATGGAATATTCCGCGGTGATCCATCCCGATCCCGTGCCCTTGCGATGCGGCGGAACGCTTTCTTCGATGCTGACCGCGCAGATCACATGCGTGTTGCCCATTTCGATGAGAACCGAGCCTTCCGCGCTGGGCAGGTAATCGGGCAGAATGCGGACGGGCCGCAGTTGATCGTCGTCGCTTCGTCCATCGGGCCGCATATTGACCTCGCTATTTCACGATTTTTGGTTCCACTTCCCTGCCGGGCCGGTAGGATCCGAGCACTTTCAGAAAGAGGGTGATTTCTTTTAGGTGATTCATGGCGTTGCGCGAACGTTCCTCGTCGGCATGGCCTTCGAAATCCAGGTAGAACATGTAGGCCCACGGCTTTCCGTGAATGGGCCGGGACTCGATTTTTACCAGATTGATATCGCGCATGGCAAAGACACCCAGGCACTTGAAAAGAGCGCCCGGCACGTTCTTGAAGGCAAATACAATGGAGGTCTTGCAGGGTTTTAGGGGCTGGATTGGCTTTCGTCCAAGCACCAGGAATCGCGTGTAGTTGGCCTTGTTGCTTTCGATGCTTCGCGCCAGGACCCGCATCCCGTAATCAAGGGCGGCTTGCATGGACCCGATTGCCGCCGCGTCGGTCCAGTTTTTCTCGCGCACCATCTTCACGGCGCCCGCCGTGTCGTAGGCCGGCACCACTTCCACGCCGCGAAGCTTGCGCAGAAAGGTTCTGCACTGGGCCAGTGCCTGAGGGTGCGAATACACTCTTCGAATTCGGGCCAGCGAAGTGCCGGGTACGGCAAGGAGCGCATGGCTAATGCGGAGCTTGATCTCGCCCACAATCGGAGCGTTGTGGTTCAAGAGAAGATCATAGTTCTCGTGTATGCTGCCCGTGAGTGAATTCTCGATTGGGATCATGCCGTACAGCGATGGCTTGCTGTCTGCTTTGCGAAAGACATCTTCGAAGCTGGAGCAGGGCACGATCTTGATTGCAGCGGGAAAAAAGGCCCGTGCCGCCATTTCGCTGTAAGCCCCCGGCTCGCCCTGGAAAGCAACAATGGGTTTCAAAAAAGCCTCCTGGCGCCGGCGTAGAATTTCGAAAAATAGCCGTCGCTCATGCTGGTGATCGTCACGCCCACGGTGGTGCTTGCGTGCGCGAATCGATTGTTCCCGACATAAATACCCACATGGGAAATCCGATTGCGGGCGATCCGGAAAAAGACCAGGTCGCCCGTTGCCAGATCGCGCTGCAACACCGGCCGTCCCAGTTTGTAGAGATCGGCGGTCTTGCGGGGGAGCTTGGCACCGTTGACCTTCTTAAATACATTTTTGACGAAAGCCGAGCAATCTATGCACCGTCGGGAGGTTCCGCCCATGCAGTAGGGCGTTCCCATCCAGATGTCAATTGTCTGCATGAGGCGGGTCCCGTTAAGCCGGTAGTCTCTCCGGTAATCATAGTCCCGCGCAACCATCCACGAGCGCCGGGCTCGGCTTCCCTGCCGGCGTTGCGCAGAGCCAAAGCATCCCAGAATGGTGAGGCAGAGCAAAAGGATAGCGGTCCATCGCATACTTTTCAAAATAAATCCGTAACCGGCCGGGCGTGTGCATAACCGGAGAATGGGGTGATTTCCCATGCCAATGCCGTCCTGCACCCTTGCCAAAGCCGAGTGTGAGTTTTATTACTTCCAAATAAGGAGGTAGGCGCGATGCGCTTGTCTCAGTTTATGAAGACGGACGTGATTGAATGCCATGCGCACGTGTATGGGCTCATGAAAGGTTCGTCCCAGCGCAACGTTGCCAAGCTCCTGGATCATGGGTAAACTGCGGAGTGAGCCAGACCTATGGCTTCGATGCCGGGCGTGCGCCGCTCCATCTCAAAGCGCGTTTTCCCGCATGTGAATATAGACCTTGCCATGGGTGTGGAATTGCTTTGCAATCTGTCCCGAACTTGGGATGAATCGCGCTATTCTTTATTCGCTATCAAGGCCGGATCCTGTTTGGCACCGAAATTGTGAACCTTCGAAATGTGAGGGCAATGAACCTTCGAACCTGGATAGTTCGAAACTTCCTGAAAAGCGACCAAGAGTTCTTTACTCCTGCTGGCGCCGGTTCTTAAAAAGATCCATACCGCAAATTTTTGGCGCGAATGGGGCAAGAAAGCGCGAGAGGTCGATCCGCGCAAAGCCCTTGCGCTTTGCGAAAAGCAGGAAGCCAAAAAGCTGATTCGGCTGTTCCGGAAATTGTAAATAGTTATCGGCCAAGCGAAGAAAGGTCAGGCGTTTGCTTTTAGAAACTCATCTTCGCTTGTGTAGATCTCGATGGCTTCGCTCAAACCGACCGTGTCGATGATTTCCGCCAGATTTTTATTGCGAGCTATGATGCAGAACCGACCTTTTGCCTGCTGAACGCGGGCGAGAAGCTGGGCCAAAACCCCGATTCCGCCGCTGTGGATGTATTCGGCGCCGGTCAGATTCAAAGCGATATTGGAGTTGCCGTTCGAAATTGCGGCGGAGACTTCATTGATTACGACGTCACTGCTTTTTCGCAGTTCGGTTTCGAAGGCAGGCCAATTCTCTTCGGGGTCGATCCCCGAGGCGTGTTCGTTGGCCGCTACTAGGTCCATGATCATGAAATTGCCGGCAGACCGTGTCATAACCTGCATGATCTAGTCCAGTTCGAAGCTCTTTCGTTCCCGAACGCTTTTCCAGCGGCAGCGCGTGGTTCCCCGGCGCGTTCCAAACCAAATATATTCGTCCTGGTTTGCCGACACAAGCACATCCTTGTTGATCAGGCCGTCGCCGGTCGTGTAGGCTGTCCAGCGGAGGCCTATGCGGTCGATTTCGACCACGCCTTCGCTGGTCCCCAGCCAGAATGTTTTGCCGGCACGCTGAATTGTGTACACGGGGCGGTCCAGCGGGGTTCCCCGACCGCCAATTTGACTGGCCAAGAATCCGGGTGTGACTTCCAACAGGCCTTTGGCGGATCCTGCCCAGATGCATGAGTCCACTCCGAACAGGCAGTGAATCGATTGTCCGCGCAAGGCCGGGTGGTCCGCCTCCTGCCAGTGTAAAACTGGAGTCCGAACCGGCCTGGAAAACGAGTCCGGCCGGACCAGTGCCGAGCTCAGCACAGACCGAAACAGACCGTGCTCGGTGCCCACCCATGTTGTATCACCCCGCGGGAGAAGGCACTGCACTGTGCCCAATGGCTGCAGCGGGCTCGTGATCCAGCGCACTTCGCCTGCGCGCGTTATCCGGCACAGCCCCGCATCCGTTCCAACCAGGAGCCCGCCGCTTTCGGCAATGAGTGCTGTAATGGCCCTGTTACAGAGGGAACCGGGGCAGAAGGTCTCGAATCGATTCTCCTTCTTATCGAACTTGACAAGCCCAGCGTAGGTGCCGATCCAGACTGCGCCGATATCCGCGGCCAGAGCGGTAATGCGGTTGTCCATCAACGCGGATAAAGCAGGAGCATGGAAATGTGCCCATGCTCCGGAACGCGTATCCAGCCGCGAAAGCCCGCCCTGTTCCTCGCTGCCAAACCATAGGAACCCATCATCGGCCAGAATCGCCGAGACATCGTCACCACGTAGGCCAAAGGGCTTCATTTCCCCCAATTTCATGCGGATGCTTCCGTAACCGGCGCCAAGGCCCCAGGTCCCCAAAATGAAATTGCCCGGATTTGCTTCAACGGCGGCTGTCACGCGAAAGGAATTGCCGGCCGGATCACGGACCGCGCGTCCGTCAAAAAAATAGGGAGCGTCAAGATGGAGCACAGTCAAGTCCAGGGGCTCGGACTTTGATGTATCCAGGGGAAGGGATCCGCCGGCAAACCAGGTGGCCATACCCGGCTCGTAGTACGATATGCCGGATTCGGTGCGCACCCAGACCCGGTCCGTTTGGTTGTCCGCATGGAGTTCCGCGATGTTCTGACCGATCATGCCGTCGGCGCTGGTCTGCGGGTCGGTCCACGCCTTTCGCCAAAGGTCGAAAATCATCAGGCCGCCTGTTGTGCCCACCCAGGCATAGCGACGCCCGACGTCTATCGTATTGACGAATCGGAAATTGCGGAACGTCACCCAATCGTCGAAACGGTACGACGCAATCTGGGCTTGGGCCGATGAAATCCAGACCAATGCCGCGCAAAGGGGCATAATGGCCCGAATGTGTCGGACGAAAAAGTTCTGTTCCCTAATCATAGAAGAGAAATAACCAACGGAAACGCCCAGGCGCAAAAAATGCCGTTTGCGATGGACAGCGGGATCCGCGGATTTTGGGGAGGTAAAGCGGGAAGATCGAGTATTCGGTCGAGTGAAAGCCGGACCAAGAATAGCAGGTCCGGAGCATGGGTCCGGTCCTTTCGCCACGCTGTCACTGCTCAATGCCCTTTCGCGCCTTCATGTCTTTGGAGTAGTAGTGCTTGATCTCGCGGACCTCCGAAACAAGATCCGCCCTGTTGATAAAAGAACGCGGCGCCGTGCGGCCGGTAAAGACCAGTTCAACTGTGGTTGGGCGGGAGGCGATCATTTCGAGCACTTCTTTGCTGTCCAGCAGGTGCAAGCTGACGGCAACATTGATCTCGTCGCAAATCACAAGGTCCCAACATTCGGACCCCAAGGCTTTCCGGATTTTGGCCAGACCTTGGCTTGCCCTCCGTTTTTCTTCGCCGATCGAAGACTTCTTCGCAAAGAAGAACCGACCGCTTCCGAACTGCTCGATCCTGATCTGCCGGCCAAAGCGAGCCAGCGCTTTTGTTTCGCCGGTTGCGCCGCGTTTCATGAACTGGCCGAGATAGACATTGGCTCCCCGGCCCAGCGCGCGCAAGGCAAGTCCCAAGGCTGCGGTGGTCTTTCCCTTGCCGTTGCCGGTGTAAATTTGAAACTGTCCGAATTGGCTGCCGCGCATGGAAGGAAAATACTCGATGTGAGTCCGGGAAGACAGTCGGGAGTTGTGTGCGTGAGTGGGAGTGGGGAGTCATGAGTGGGAGTGTAAATTCGGAGGTAGGATCGCACAGGAAAAAAAGGTCAGGAGTCAGGGGCCATGTCCTCGGTTTTCGTAACTATTCAGCACCGCACCCGGCACTATGTGCCGTGCATTTATCAGGGGAGAAACAGGTCTGTCATTTCGAGCGAAGCGAGAAATCTTTTCTTGTCCGGTCAGGAAAGATTTCTCCCGTTGGTCGAAATGACAATAGATCGCTGTTTCTTAGGAGCTTCCGGCAACCGACGGGGAATGATTTTCCCGCATTCGCTCGAAATGACAAAATTCGGTTGACCAGTTACCGGTTTTCCTCCAAGCTACTCACAACTCTCCACTCACGACTCACAACTACTATGCGGGGCTTGGCCGCTCGGCGCAGATCGCCTTTTCCATCCGCGCAATCGACAGATATTCTTCTTCCAGAATTCCGGTAATCTTGACGAGGAAGTCATGGGGCGCGTTTGATAGGCCGTTCATGACCAGCCATAGGTAGGGATCCTTGTCGTACCACCTTCGGCGGCGAAAATCCAGCGGGAACTCCAAGACGGAATCCGCGGAGACAAGTTGCGGATGCTCGGCCCGCAGAGCGGACAGGAGCCGGCGTACAACATGGGTTCGAATGTCGGGATCCATGTCTTTGAGACCGTCGAGATATTTTGCAAGTTTCTCGTGTCGGTCATACCATCTCATGGGAGCCTCCCTTTTTTATTAATCTATGCTTTTCTACACTCAACCGGGCCACCTATTCGGTTCTTTTCTCCCAAGTACCAATATCGAACCCATCGCCCTGCGGCCGAACCGTTCCGGCAATGTCCATGGAAGGCGTCCACCAAGCCCCGCTGCCGGCGTCGATGGCAGGGCTTCCCTCGCCAAGGCTCAGAAAATCGACCGATTGCGGATCACGGTCGGCAAAGAGCGGATCCGCAATCAGGATGCCTGTAGTATCCGCGTCACCTTGGATAATTCCTACACTGCCACAGTCATGGACAATGCAGTTCTCCACAGCAGTCTGAATGCCTCCTTTCACGCTGATCACAGCCGCCTTTTTACTTGCGTGACCGCA
Source organism: uncultured Fibrobacterota bacterium (assembly GCA_964455935.1). Taxonomy (GTDB): domain Bacteria; phylum Fibrobacterota; class CAYVZU01; order CAYVZU01; family CAYVZU01; genus CAYVZU01. The sequence goes on along the minus strand of CAYVZU010000039.1, from coordinate 5,808 downwards.
AAGAATGTTGTCTCCAACAAAAGCGTAGCCATGGCCCTCCAGGACGATTGCAGGTCCTTCCCCATTCCGGTAAACGGTGTTGTAGGCCAGAACGAGAGTATCCTTGCACTGGCGGGCCGCGAGCACCATTGCGCTGACCTGGGTGTTGTAGATGATATTATTCCAGATCAGTGCCCTATCATAGCGGGCCGCGTCGCCAACAATGCCGTAATTAAGATTGGTCCCAGACCTGGGCATTATCCGACATTGTTCGATAACAGTGCCGGATGCAGAACCTTCCATGCTGATTCCAATTGGACCACTGGTTTCAATATCCAGACCACGCAGAATTGTAAGGTCGCTTTGAAGGCTAATGAGGGCCTTCTGGTGACCTCTGGCCGGTCTGAGTTTGGGCCTGTTCTTGAGATCCGAGGCCTGAACTATGCGGATCGATCTGTGTTTGGACGACTTCGCGGATAGGACAATGGCGTTCTGTTTGTCGGCATTCTCCGTGTAAGTGCCGGGCAATAGCATGATGACCGTGGTGCGGGTCTCAGCAGCGGCAGCCCAGGCAGCGGAAATGGCGCGAAAAGCCTTTTCGACGGTTTTGCCGGTATTTTTGTCATTGCCCAAGGCCGGATCCACATAGAAGGTGTCGCAAGCAAAAGCCGGCATAGAGATGACCATTATGCTTGCCGTTGCGATATTGCCAATGCTGTCCGTGGCGGTCTCCGTGAGCCGGTTTAGACCGGGCATAAGAGTGTGGTGGTCGTAGAAGGTAATGGCATCGACGGTGTACACAATGGTAAGGTCCATGCCTTCGACGATTTGGCCGTTGGCTGGGGAAAGAATGAGGAGCTTGGGCGGAGTGGTGTCGCGAATGACCGCAACGGTGTCGCTTCCCGTATTGCCCAGAGCATCCGTGGCGGTAGCGACCACAAGGTTTTCACCTTCTTTGTCAAGTTGGGCCGTGGTACTGAGAGTCTCAGCGCCGTTGACGGTGTAGCGAAGAGCGATGCTGGTTTGGTTGGTGGTGACGCCTTTCTGTGGCGACACAATGGTCACCCTGAGTGTTTCGCCCTTGTTGGCCGGGTATTCATAGGCGCCAATATCAATCGTGTCGGCCTTGGGCCGCGCCGTGCCGATGTAGTCCACCGGCGGTGCCCAGCGGTTGTCGCCTTTGTTGATGGCCGGACTTCGGCAGGAAATAGAGAGGAAGTTACCGGTTTGAGGGTCGGTGCTCACAAAGAGCGGATCGCCCTTGTAAATCCGGAGGGTGTCGTCCGCGGCTTTCTTGTCTACGATGGTGCCGCGAATATCGTAAACCAAATTGTTCCGGATGAGCGGATCGGCCTTGACGTTGAGGTCGAATATTGGCTGGACTGATTGCTGCCCCACGAGGATGTTGTTGGCAATAACCACCTGGCGGCAAAGTCGCTTCTTGGGATCCATGTGCAGAAAGACCATGGCCCCGGCTTCGTTGCCGTAGAAGGTGTTATTGACGATGAGAAGCGAATCCACAGGGATGGTTTTCGTGTAGACCCGTATCCCGTGCTGGTGCGTGTTGTAAATGAGGTTATTTTGGACCCGCAGAATCGAGAGATTGCCAAGGCTCGCATAAATACCACACTGAAGCCGGTCTGCTCCGGAATCATTCTTGTTCTCTTTCTGCTTGTCTGGTCCAATTTTGCATTGCTCGATTACAATGCCGTCAAGCCGAGGCGCATACTCGCCGCTCATGACAGATACGCCGGCGTAGGCATCGGATAAAATATCGAGCCCTTTGAGGGTGGTGAATGAATTCCGGATACGGATCACGAATTTGCTGTGCTTCTCCGGAGAGAGCACCGGCCGGTTGTCCACGTCGTAGGCGCGGACAAGCCGGAAGAAGCGTTCGCTTCCGGGCTTACCGTCGAGTGTAATGGCTGCATGGCCCGCTGCGCGTTCCGTGTAGGCGCCCGGCATAAGCATGATGATCGCAGCATTGTTGTCGCGGACCATACTCCAGGCCCGGGCAATGGTCTTGAGGGCGTGGATCGTGTCTTTACCCGTGTTGGAGTCGGAGCCGTGTTTGGCACTTACGTAGATGGTGTCGATCTCAGAGAACACCCAGTTTGTGTTGTTTCCGCCGTCAATGCCGTTGAGGGCATACATAGTAGTTCCGCCCGATGCGTCGGAATGCGAGACGATAACGTATTCGGCTTTGCCATTGATCTGTTCGTTGCAGTCGAGACGCCAGTCCGCTTCATCTGTGGATCGGAGTATCACGGGCTGAGCTTGCGAGCCAAGAAGCAGCGACTTATTCCATCTATGGCCCGCGTTTGGTGCAAAGTGGAGAATCGCGCCGGGTTTGGAGCATTCGAATGTTCCAAGCATGGATGAAGCATCCAGAAATGTGTATTGGCCGCTGCCGGTTTCGACATCGTATAAGGTATTGCCGCCGGAGGCAACAGATTGTTCGGTTCCCGCAAGCACGAATTTGGCTGTGCCGGGTAGGAGCTGTGAGCCGGCAAGATCGATGTTGCCGCTGATGCGCCACTCATCGCTTCCGGCATTGATTGTGCCGCTCTTAAAGGTGAGATCCTTGGTGATTAGGATATTGTGTTCACCTGCGATGATTTTGCCCATGTATCCTTCGCCCCGCAAGGCAGCAACCGCAATGCCGTCAGTTAACAAACAATTACCAGTACCTCCTGATGAGAAGAAGACAGTATCCATTATCGATGGCGTCGGCGCGCCACCCGGTCCAGCGTGCTTGTACGACCAACCTTGCGGGTCGAGCCAGTCCATTCCTTGCGAAGCTACCCAGTATCGTTTCTTGCCCACAAACGCAAGCGTTAGGTCCGCGGTCCTATACCCATTTTCATCCGACAAGGTGAATCTGTGCTCACCGGTATCGAGTGTAATCCAGCCAAAATCAAGAAAGCCGCCCAAGCTCACCACGCCCTGCCTGGCAACCGTATTGTTGTGCAGAAGCATAACCATTCTACCCGCGTATTCATCCATTTGGAAAAAAGTATGCAATTGTGTGCCGTCGGTTGAATCGGCATTGGAATCTATCCCGGCAAGGTAGAAGCCATAGTAACCATCGGGGATTGTTGTGGACAGTATGGCTATTGGGTTATCGCTTTTAATTTGGTAGATTCGCGTTTGAAGTTGTGAAATGTGTCCGACTTTGTCTATTGTTCTTGCTTTGATTACCAATTGCCCCGTTCCATTCAAGCCCAGTTCGGCACGCGTCAGCCTGGCCTTTGCATCACTTCGGGCGGCGGGCATGGGTTGGCCATGCGAATCGAGAGGGTCGCCGCCGTTTGCCGTCCAGAATATTTTTGCATCGGCCTCGGAAGGGCTGACAAAAAGGTAGAAAGGAAACTCGTGCAGGATGCCTGCGCCGTTGGAGTCAGCATTAGGTGGGTAGAAAGAGACGTTTGCCGCCTTGCGATCAAGTACGATTTCACCTGATGTATAGGCTTGGGTTGTGTTGCCCACCGAATCGACGGCGATTATAATGGCTTTGATTATTGCATCGTCAGTGCCGGCTGGCACGGGGTAAGCGATTTGGTCGCTGCAGTAGGCTTCTTTTGTTGCGGACCATGAAAGCGCTACCGACTGGGATGATAATGTTGGCGTGCCATTGTTAAGTTCATAGTAGATAGTAGCGGGCTCGTTGGCCAACACGGTGAATTGATATTGTGTTATACCATCTCCGGCATAGACACCAGCCGTGTTTTCGAATCGGATATTTGGCGGCTGCTTATCTTGTTGCACATTAGTGCCCAGAAGCACTTCCTTTCCATTAAGATGGAAGTTCTCGAGCATAAAAATCTGCTCCGCAGGGATGTGCTGTGCCTGTAGTTCGTATGCCGTGCCATTCTCAATCGAAAAGAGTCGCAGGTCCTTCAAATCGGTAATGCCGGCGTCGGCGATTTCATCGAGGTCGTAACCAATGGTCAATGTGCCAATAGCGTCCGCACCCTCCGGTCGAACCACAAAAGCATAGGCGTAAGGCAGGTTAAACTTCAGGTCCTCCTGAAGAGAGTCTTTTAGCATGACAATTATGGCGGCGCTGTCCGCGCCTGCAAGCGAGGTAACCTCCCATGAAATGGGTCTTTCGATTACGTGCCCTTTATTGCCGGCCCATTGCGAAGTCAGCACGCGACTGGCCTGGGGTACCTGGTATACGCCAATATCGATTCCCCTTTCGCCGGCGCTGATTAACGGGCTGCCGGCGGCCAGGCCGTAGCCGCCGGGTTTGAAAAGCGAAGCGTGGGCAACGGATGTTACGATATTGCTTGCATCCGTCGGCGAACTCAGGAAATTATCCTTTGCATTGAAGAAGTTATTGACGACTTCATTGGTAGGCTCTTCAGAAAGGTAGAATCGCGGCGAGATGGTTGCGGCCAGGTCGTATGCCTGCCCATTAAACACGGCCACCGTATTTTCATACAGGTAGGTATTCTTGAATACTGTATTATGCTGCAACGTGGTACCGGTTATCCAGGTGTCCGTGAGTTGAAGCGCCCACCAATATGCCGACTCACCAAGCTTGTGAAAACCTGTAAAAGCGGTGGCGCCGCCAGTCAGCACGTATTCGCCAACATAGGCGTTATCGCTTCTATTGTAGACACCCATCTGCTTGATTGCGTTCCCGATGAAGATGTTGTTAACAATCTTCATTCCCTCAATGGTGCTTTCACCTACGGGGGAATCGTCGATCGGCGCCCAAAACGTTTCAGGAACCGCCAATCGGGCATCGTCACCGTCGTAGATTATGCTTTGCCAGCCCGTGGGCCGGTTAATAGCGTAGAACACGTTCCCGGTTATGGTAATATCGCGCACCGCCGATATGGACCTGTCCGAAATGGAGACGCAGTGACCCCAGCCAACGTAGGGGTTGCCCTGCATGGCCGGCGCGAAGTCATAGACGAATTGGAAGCCTTGTATAACCACCTTCTCGGCCGTGGCAATTTGGAGAAGTAAATGGCTGTCCGGCGCCGGATCGGAGCATACTATTTTTGTGTTCTGCGGATCCTGCCCGATTAGAACCATCTTCTTGCGAATAGCATGGTTCTGGTCCGGAGCATCATAGGTACCCGCCGCTACTTTTATCACGTATCGTGTTGCAGTTGCCGCATTAATGGCCTTGCTCAGGGTCTTGAAAGGAAAACCCTTGGTGCCATCTTCAAGCGTGGCACTTGGTGCGGCGTTTACGTAGATAACCTGAAAGTCCGAAATCGTGCCTCCAAATAGGCCATCATTGAGCAGCTTGGTTGAAAATGAGATGCGGTGGCGGGTGACATCAGAATAGAAAGACTCTGGATCGAGGGCGTATTCCGGTGGCATTTGCGTGAACGTTGAGTAATTCGGGTTGTATCTGCCACGTTTGAATATCTCGACTTCCCCCTCTGTGGCATTTGCAAAACTTTGGTTATTACTTTGGCCCCAAATAGGTTGCTGAATGAATCCATCGAGATCGGTAGAGTAGAAGCATTCCCATGCGCCCGGTGAACGCTCAACATAGAGCTTAGTTGTCAGATTGTTGAACTCGTTAGGATCGTAGCCAAGTTGAGACAGTGCTTGTGAAAGGTTGTCGCAGATCTTCATGTCGGCCGGCGCGCCGCCAAGCCCCGGTTCCTTCACAAGCGAGTTGTACGATACGTTCAGTGGTGAGTCGTAGCTCATTGCCGGAATACTAACATCTTTAGAGAAGAGCGCTACCTGGCCGTACTTGCGCGAACCGGCGAATACACGTGCACGAATTGTATGGGTGTAGTCCTGCGAATAGGCGGAAAGGAACAGCCCTACCTTGCTGTCTGCATTGCCCGCTCC